>NZ_LT629772.1:6426872-6732914 GCF_900105385.1 Microlunatus soli
CGCAACCACGCCAAGATCATCCAGCTCCGTCCGCAGATGGGCGATCGGATGCTCACCGGGAGAGATCTTGGTCGCCCAGATGTCGGCCAGGGTCAGCTCGGTGATGCTCATCCCGGGCAGCTCCGGCGGCGGAGCGTCGATCGCAGTCCCCTCGAGCTGATCTTGACTGTCGGCGTAGCCGGCATCCCACAATGCCTGCCGGCGGCTGACCCCGAAGCTGTCGAAGGCACCTGCCGTCGCCAGTGCTTCGGCCTGCTTGACCGTCAATCCTGCTCGCCGGACGACATCGTTGATACTGCTGAACGGTCGTCGCTCACGCTCTTCGACGATCTTGGTGGCAGCCGGTTCGCCCAGCCCCTGCACCGTGGTGAGTCCGAGTCGTACGGCGAGAGCACCATCGCGACGATGAGCGGGAGTCGGATCATCGCAACCCGGATCGAACGGACCGACCGGCGGCTGATGTTGATCAAGGCAGCTGTCCATTCCGGTAGGGACCTGAGCTTGTCGAAGCGATGTCCTGAGCCTGTCGAAGGGGGTCGTTCTTTGAACATCGGCTTCCGGTCCCTCGACAGGCTCAGGTCCTGTTTCGGGTTCCAGGCCGGTGTCGACCGCAGACGCGACGATGTCGGGGCGGAGCACGGTGACACCGTGCCGGCGGGCATCGGCGACCAGGGACTGCGGTGAGTAGAAGCCCATCGGCTGGGCGCGGAGCAGGCCGGCCAGGTAGGCACCGGGATAGTGCAGCTTCAGCCAGCCGGTGGCGTACACGATCAGGGCGAAGCTCAGGGCGTGACTCTCGGCGAAACCGAAGTTGGCGAAGGCCTCGATCCGGTCGTAGATGCCCTGGGCCAGATCACCGGTGATGCCATTGGCGGCCATCCCGTCGAAGAGCTTCTGTCGCAGCCGTTCGATCTTCTCCACGCCCCGTTTGGAACCCATCGCCCGGCGCAGCAGGTCGGCATCGTCACCGGTGCAACCACCGACGGTCATCGCGATCTGCATCAACTGTTCCTGGAACAGCGGGATCCCCTTGGTCCGTTCCAGCACCGGCTGCAGCAGCGGATGCGGATAGGTCACCGGATCGATGCCGGTCGCCCGTCGGATGTAGGGATGCACCGCACCACCCTGGATCGGGCCGGGACGGATCAACGCCACCTCGATCACCAGATCGTAGAAACGCCGTGGGCGCAGCCGCGGCAGGGTGCCGACCTGGGCCCGGCTCTCCACCTGGAACAGACCGACCGAGTCGGCCCGGCAGAGCATGTCGTAGACCGCAGGCTCCTCCTTGGGCAAGGTGGCGAACTCCCAATGCTCCCCCAGGTGCTGATCGATCATCGCCAGCGTGTGGCTGATCGCGCTCAGGATGCCGAGCCCGAGGAAGTCGAACTTGACCAGCCCCATCCAGGCGCAACTGTCCTTGTCCCATTGCAGGATCGTTCGATTCTCCATCCGGGCGTGTTCGATCGGGACCACTTCGCCGACCGGCTGCTCGGTCAGCACCATCCCGCCGGAGTGGATGCCCAGGTGCCGTGGTGCGGTGATCAACTTGTTGGCCAGTTCGACCACCGGCCGAGGAATCTCATGATCATCGTCGTCGGTGACCGTGCTCCAGCTGTCGATCTGCTTGGACCAGGCGTCCTGCTGGCCCGGTGAGTAGCCGAGCGCCTTGGCCATGTCCCGGACCGCCGACTTGGGTCGATAGCTGATCACGTCGGCGACCTGGGCGGCGTTCCGCCGACCGTAGCGCCGATACACCTCCTGGATCACCTCCTCGCGTCGGTCGGAATCGAAGTCGACGTCGATGTCCGGCTCCTCCTCCCGGGTGGTGGCCAGGAACCGTTCGAACGGCAGGTCGTAGCGGATCGGGTCGACAGCGGTGATCCCGAGGGTGTAGCAGACCACCGAGTTGGCGGCCGATCCCCTGCCCTGGCAAAGAATCCCGCGTTCCTTGGCGAAGGTGACCATGTCCCGGACGATCAGGAAGTAGCCCTCGAAGCCCTTCTCCGCGATCACCGCGAGCTCTTTGTCCAACCGGGCCTGGGCCTGCTCACGGATGTCCGGATACAGCTGATCTGCGCCTCTTCGGGTCAACTCCCGCAGCCAACTCGTCGGATCGTGCCCCGGCGGCACGTCCAGCTTCGGCAACCTCGGCTTGGCGGCTCGCAGATCGAAGGCCAGCTGGCGACCAAGATCAGCAGCTCGCCGCACCGCACCGGGATAGCGGCCAAACCGCTGGGCCATCTCCGCACCGGAGCGTAGGTGCGCGGTCGGCGGCGGCAACCAGCCGTCCATCTCGGCCAGACTGCGCCGGGCCCGGACCGCCGCCATCGCACTGGCCAGCCGATAGTCCTTCGGTGCGGCGTAATGCACGTTGTTGCTGGCGATCGTCGGCAGGCCATGATCAGCAGCGAGCACGGCCAACTCGTCATTGATCAGCGAGTCTCCCGGCAGGCCGTGATCGATCAGCTCGACCGTGACGTGATCAAGGCCGAACAACGCAGTCAACCGGTCCAGTTCTGCGGCTGCTGCTTCGTGTGCCGCCGCACCGGACTCACTGCGCAGAGCCTGTCGGAGGAGTCCCTTGCGGCAACCGGTCAAGATCATCCAGTGACCGCCGTGCGCAGCCGCCACCTCCTCCAGATCGTAGACCGGCTTGCCCTTCTCGCCGCCACGCAACTGTGCCTCGGTGATCACACCGGCCAGTCGGCGGTAACCCTCCACGCCATCGGCCAACACCAGCAGATGGCTGCCCTGCGGATCCGGGATGCCGAGCTGGGCTGCGGTCAGCTCCAACGACAGCTCGGCTCCGTAGACGGTGGACAGGTCGTACTCCTTGGCCGCCTCGGCAAACCGGGCAGCACCGTAGAAGCCGTCATGATCGGTCAGCGCCAGCGCGTTCAGACCCAGCCGGACGGCCTCCTCGATCAGGGTCTCCGGATCGCTGGCTCCGTCCAGGAAGCTGAAGTCGGAATGCGCATGCAGCTCCGCGTACGGCAGCACCGGGCCGTCCGGTCGCTTGACCTCGTCCTTGGCCAGATACTCCTCGCGATGATGCGACCAGCCGGGGCCATTGTCACCGTGCGGATTCTCCCAGGGCTTGGCAGGCCGACCGGACAACTTGCGTTCCAGCTCCGACCAGGAGATCGGTGGATTGTTGTACGCCATCAGGGCGTGCCCCCTAACGGACACGCCCTAGTCATATCTCGCCTCGGTGAACCAGCTGCTGCCGGTGGCGACCAGCAGCCAGGCGCTGCCGTCCGGGGCGACGATCTGGAACCGGGCTCGGAGTGGGGAGTCCGGCTCCTCCCACCAGCGTTCGTCGATCGGCCACGGACCGACCCAGGCCTCGACCGGGACGAAATCTCCGTCCTTGGTCGGCCGGAACCGGCCGGGCTCGCCGCTGATCCCGCCCCGATCGGTGAGCTTGATCGGCTGCCCCTCCAGATCGAGCACGACAGCCGGCAGCGGCTGCTCGAAGACCCGGGTCGGAGCCGGTGGCGGCAGGCTGCCCGGCCACGGCAGTCCGGTCGGCCGGACACTGGTCGGCTGTTCACCCCACGGCGTGAGCAACTCCCGATCGGCCGGTTCCCGGCCGCCCTGGATGCCCGCCGCCAACACTCCGTCGAAGCCGATCATCCCTTGCACACGGGCGATCCCGCGTTGGATCTTCTCATCCGGCGCACTACCCCACAGCCCCTCGGACTGGGTGCCCACCGACTCGCACTGATCGGGCAGCAGCCGGATCTGAACCACCGGATCGGGCGCCGGATCGGCCTGCAACTGCCAACGCAACCGGTCGATGATGTCGCTCGAGTCGAACCACCGCGGGTGTGCCCAGCGGCGTTCATGATGCCAACCGTTCTCGGTGTCCACCTCGATCCGGATCGCGGTGCAGACCAGCCCGTTGCGGGCCAGCCCGGCGACGAAGCGGTCCGCCGTCTGCCTGCTGCTGAACGCGATCGGTTCGATGGTCTCCAAGCCGGGAGCGAAACTCACCTGCTGCTGGTGTTCCGGTGGCACCGACCGTCCGCTCAGCTTGCGTCCGGTGCGGGCACCGGCGAGCCGGTGAGCCCGGGCGCCGGCATGTCCGAAACGGGTCAGCACGTCCTTGGCCGGCAGCCGGACGAAGTCACCGAGGGTGTTGATGCCCATTCGGAGCAGCAGTCCGACCAGGTTGTCCTCGGCCAGGACGCCGATCGGCAGACCGGCGAGGAAGGCAGCCGACCTGCCCGTCTCGATGATCTGATGATCTTGGACGACGGCGAGCCGGGCCGCCTGCTCGGCGGTGAAGAGTTCGTCGGCGATACCGATCCGCAGGTCCCAGATCCCTGCAGAGACAAGCTTTTCGGCCAGCAGTGCCGCAGCTTCGGCCTCGCCGCCGTAATAGCGGCTGGGCACGGTCAACGCACACAGGCCGGGCCGGATCACCTCGACCCCGGGGCTGAACTCCTCGATCGCCGACAGCACCGGCTCGAAGGCACGGCTGTCCAGATCGGGGTTGTGGTCGATGATGATCAACTCCGGGCAGCGGGCGGCGGCATCCCGCTTGCGCATCCCGCGGCGTACACCCTCGGTCCGGGCAGTTGAGGAGCAGGCGAACACCTCGCCCTTGGCGACCACCGCGACGGCAGCATGGGGCGGCAGATTTTCCGCCTCCATCGCCGCGATCACCGGCCAGTCCGGGCACCAGACCGCCATCACCCGGGTGGTGCGTTCCTGGCCCTTCGACAGGCTCAGGGACCGTGGCCCTTCGACAGGCTCGGGGACCTTGGTGGGCTGCTCAGGGAGCTTGGGTCGGGGTGTGCGTACCTGTTCGGGGGCGTTGTGCCTCCGGATCCCGGGGAGAGTCTGCTGGTGTCCCTTCACCTCTCCATATTCGAACTTCTGTTCGAACAAGTCAAGATGTGGGCCGTCTCGATGCCGGGTCAGCCGCGCGGTGCGGGCTCCTCGGTGTCCTCTGCCACGGCGGCGGCACCCCGCGCCGAGCCGGTGGGTCTCACCAGTTTGATGGACAGCACCCGTTCGCGCTGCCGCGCCTCCTGCTGATCCCGACGGCGGGCGTCCAGCAACTGCGGCAGCGAGACCACACCGACCACCTTGGTGTCGTCCCGGCGGTCGACGACCGGGAGGGTGCTGACGTCGTTGACCGCCATCGTCTCGGCAACCTGTCGCAGCGGCTGGTCGGCATGGGTGACAACGGGCTCGGCGTGCAACTCGTCGTTGATGATCCCCGTCGGCGACTCCGTTCGTGCCAGCAGTGCACCACGGGTCACCACGCCGATCAGAGTTCCCTGCTTGACCACAGGATAGAGCTGCTGGCGCCAGCCGGCGTAGTCGTCGGTCGGGTCGTTGAGTACGGCCAACGCCTGACTGATCCGCAGATCGGGACTGAATTCGACGATCTTGGTCGTCATCACCTCGCTGACGAAGACGATCTCCAGCGGGTCGACGTCGTACTCGCGACTCAGGTGATAGCCGCGGCGGGCGATCTTCTCGGTCAGCACGGACCGTCGCAGCAGCACCGTCGAGACGCCGTACGCGGTCATCGAGGCGATCATGATCGGCAGCAGCGCATCCCAGCGGTGGGTGAGCTCGAGCGCGAACACCACGCCGGTGATCGGTGAGCGCATCACCCCGCCGAGCACACCGGCCAGTGCGACCAGGGCCCAGAAGCCCGGGCCGACCGACGGGAAGATGTGCGCCTCGACCGCTCCGAGTGCACCACCGATCATGAACATCGGCGCCAGCACACCGCCGGACGTACCCGATCCGAGGGACAGCGACCAGATCAGGGTCTTGACGACAAGGATGCCGACCACCAGGCCGAGGCTGATCGAACCGTCGAGTTCGGCGCCGATCACGTCGTAGCCCACCCCGAGGGCCTGCGGGACGAACAGGCCGCCGACTCCGATCACCAAGCCCCCGATCGCCGGCCACCACATCCAATGCAGCCGAAGCCGATGGAAGGCATCCTCCGAGGCGTACACCAGCACGGTGGCCACGATGGCGAGCAGAGCGGCGATGACACCGGAGACGGCGGCGAGGAGGTAGTCGACGTCGTGCAGATGCAGCGCGGAGGTGACCGGGAAGACCGGCCCGGGACCGAGGATGTGGTGCCGGATCACGGTCGCGACCGCCACCGCGGAGGCCACCGGTACGAGGCTGCGAGGGAGCCACTCGAAGAGCAGCAGTTCGGCCGCCAGCAGCAACGCGGCCAGCGGCGAGTTGAAGGTGGCCGCCATCCCGGCGGCCGAACCGGCGACCAGCAACGCCTTGCGTTCGTCGGCGGTCAGATGCAGGAACTGGGCCAGCAGTGACCCCAGCGCACCGCCGGTCATGATGATCGGGCCCTCCGCGCCGAACGGTCCGCCGGTGCCGATCGCAACGGCCGAGGAGACCGGCTTCAGGACCGCGACCCGCGGTTGCACCTTGCTGCCGCCGAGCAGGATCGCCTCGATCGCCTCCGGCATGCCGTGGCCGCGGATCTTCTCCGATCCGTAGCGGGCCATCGCCCCGATCACGAGGCCGCCGACGACCGGCGCGAACAGCACCAACCACCAGGCGTGCCGGCCCGGCGCGATCAGTTCGGTGGAGACCCGTTGGTAGAAGACGGCGTTGGTGATCAACCCGATCAGCCGCAACAGGCACCAGGCCGCGCCGGCGCCGGCAGCGCCGATGGGGACGGCCAGGACGGCGATCCACAGCATCCGTGGCGTGGCGGTGAAGTCGCCGAGGTGTCGCACATCGCGGACCTCGGCGGCGCGATGCCGACGGCCGGGCCGGGTGAGGACGGAACGGGCAGGCGTTGGCCGGGCAGCAGCAGACACGGTCGGACTGGTTCCTTCGCGGGCGTCGGTTTGATCCTCCGGCGCGCCGTCGCGCCCGTGTCGTGCTCGGGTGCACGACACGGACAAACAATATCGTGACACGACATACTATTCTGAATCGGTGCCCACCGATCAGCAGTACCAACGTCTGTTGGCCTTCCGCACCGCCCTACGACGCTTCGATCAGTGGAGCCGTACGGCCGCCGAGGAACACGGGCTGACCCACACTCAGCACCAGCTGCTGCTGGCGATCCGCGGCAGCCGGACCGCGGGTGGCCCGACGATCGGTGAGATCGCCGAGGCATTGATCATCCGGCACCACACGGCGACCGAGCTGGTCGATCGTGCGCAGCGACTCGGGTTGGTCGACCGGATCAGGAATGCTGACGACGGCCGGCGCGTCCAGTTGCGGCTCAGTGCGGACGGCCGACAGGTGCTCGATGCACTGACGGCGGTTCACCTGGAGGAACTGCACCGCCTCGGCCCCTGGCTCGATCCCCCGACGCCATGATGTGATCGACGCCATGAACTGGTCGACGTCATGATCGTGTTCCGTGGCGATCCTGCTGATCGGGAGCCGCGGCTGCCGACCGTGCAGCAACGGATGCACCAGGCACTCCGGGAGCTGTCGCCCGGATACTTCGCCGCGGTGATGGCAACCGGCATCATCTCGATCGAGTTGGCCGCCCACGACTTCCCGGTGCTCTCCCGGATCATGCTGGTGGTGGCGATCGGTGCGTTCGTCGCACTGCTCGCCCTGAACGTCTGGCGCTTCGTCGCGCACCGCCACGAGTTGCTCCACGACTTCACCCATCCGCTGCGTGGATTCGGGTTCTACACCTTTGTCGCCGCCATCGATGTGGTGGCCGTCCGGATCGCCCTGACCCAGCATGTCGTGGCGACCGTGCTGCTCTCGATCTCCATCGTGCTCTGGTTGACTCGTGGATACCTGATCCCCTGGACCACCCGGTTGGGCGCCGGCGAGCACCCGATCGCAGCCGCCGCCAATGGCACCTGGTTCATCTGGGCGGTCGGCGCTCAGTCGATCTCGGTGGCCGCCGCGGTGTTGACACCGTTCGGAGCCGGGCAGTGGTTGCCCTTGATCGCAGTGGGTGCGTGGTGCCTGGGACTGTTCCTCTACCTGGTCGACGGCGTGTTCGTGGTGATGCGGCTGTTGAGTTATCCCTTCACAGCAAGAGATCTGACGCCACCCTACTGGGTCGCGATGGGCGCGGCCGCGATCACCGCACTGGCCGGCAGCAAGGTGGCGACGCTGCCACCGGGGCCGTTCGCCGATCTGGTCCGGCCGGCGATCCGGCCTGCTGCGCTGTTCGCCTGGGTGATCGCGAGCTGGCTGCTGCCGGCCCTGGTGGCCATGGGCTGGTGGCGGCATGTCACCCATCGGGTCCCGCTGCGCTACGACGCCAACATGTGGAGCATCGTCTTCCCGCTCGGGATGTACGGGATGGCGTGCACCTCGATCGCCCGGGCCGATCGACTGCCCTATCTCGGAACGCTCGGCACGCTCTGGGTCTGGATCAGCCTCGGCGCCTGGCTGCTGACGGCGCTGGCCGGGATCCGCCATCTCGCGCGTGACGTGCTGCTCCGATAGGGGCGAGCCTGGCCCCCTTAGCATCGCGTTAACCGATCGGCAGCGCACCGCTAGCCGCGATCACGGCAGGCTCGACGCATTGTTCCTGAACCGTGAGGAGTCGACCGGTCAGCAGGATCATCCGGCGCGTACGGCGTAGAGCTCCGGCGTGCGGTCGGGGGTGTCGACGACCCGTACCTGATGATCGTCACCGGGCAACAGCAGGTGCGCCTCGCGGACCTGGCCGGTGGCCAGCTCGGCGATCACCCGAGCTCGACGCCCGGTCAGTCGGCCGTGCCCGCGGCCGATCCCGGTCCACTGAGAATCACGAATGCTCAACCGTGCCTCGGCTCGTGGCCAGTCACCGACCGAGATCAACACCGCGTCGTGTTGCCGGATCCGGGGCGCCAGCCGGGCAGCCTGATGCTGGCTGACCGGACGGAAACCGGATCGGGCGGTGGGCACCCGGAGCACCACGACGCCGAGCACATCGGCCAACGCCGCGGTCACCTCCAGCCAGGCCTCCCCCGGCTCCGGCACCAGCACCGTACGGTCCAGGTCGACTCCGAGCTCGGCCGCTGCCTCCAGACCGAAGTCCGGCATCCCGATCACCGCAGACCAGGAGCCGGCGGCGGACGGTCCGGCCATCGCCAACATCGCCAGCCCCGGGGTGGACACCGCATAGCTGGCTCCGGTCCGCAGCTGAACCAGTCCGGACAATGCGGGCAAGGTCGGCAGCGGCTGGGAGGTGGCGGTCCCCTGCATCCGGTGCACCTGTTGCCGCAGCTCCTGGATGCTGGCGAGCTTCTGCTCAGCACTCCGGACGTTGGCTAGCGAGGTGACGGTCATCGCTCTATATTCGAACAACAGTTCGAGTTGGTCAAGTCCTGGCAGGACCCGAGGTCTCAGCCGGTGCTGCGTAACTCCGCGGGTTCGTCGGAACTGAAGTCGATCGCCTTGGCCTGCCGACCGAAGGCGGTCAGCACGATGACCGCAATCGCTGCTCCGCCGACGGTCACCGCCATCGCCGTCGGATAGCCGACGTGGCCGGACAGCGCCTGCTGGATCGGCAGGTTGAAGGCGGCGATCAGATTGCCCAGCTGGTAGGTGACGCCGGGATAGAAGCCGCGGATCGCGTTCGGTGACAGCTCGTTCAGATGGGCCGGGATCGCGCCCCAGGCGCCCTGGGTGGTGGCCTGGATCAGCGCAGACCCCAGGCACAGCCAGCCGGCGGTCTGGGAGAAGGCGAAGATCGGGATGATCGGCAGCGTCAGTGCCGCACCCAGGATGATGGTGCCCTTGCGGCCGCGCCCCCACCGGTCGGACAGCGAGCCGAAGATGACGCAGCCCACCGCGGCGCCGATGTTGTAGATCACCGCGATCCAGCTGGCCGTGGTCGCCGCCAGCCCGGCGCCGCCGTGCTCGGTCGATTTCAGGAAGGTCGGGTAGATGTCCTGGGTGCCGTGACTCATCCAGTTGAAGGCAGCCATCAACAGCACCAGGTAGATGAACCGGCGCAGCACCTTGGGATTGAGGAACACCTGACGGATCGAGGTGTTGCTGCGGTTCATCTTGGTCCGGGTGGTCTCCCAGACCTCCGACTCCCGGACCCTGGTCCTGATGATCAAGCTGATCAGCGCCGGCAGGATGCTCAACGCGAACAGCCACCGCCAACTCAGCCCCAGCGCGGAATGCACCAACAGGAAGGCCAGCGAGGCGAGCAGATAGCCGCAGGAGTAGCCGCCCTGCAGGATGCCGGAGAAGAACCCGCGTCGGTGCCGCGGCACCTTCTCCATCGTCAGCGCAGCACCGAGTCCCCACTCCCCGCCCATCCCGATGCCGTACAGCAGCCGCAGGATGAACAGCACGGTGAAATTGGGGGCGAAGGCGCAGGCGAAACCGACCACCGAGTAGAAGCAGACGTCGACGATCAACGGCAACCTGCGGCCGACCCGGTCTGCCCAGATCCCGAACAGGTAGGCACCGACCGGACGCATGATCAACGTGATCGTGGTCAGGAACGCCATCCGTTCCAGCGAAACACCGAAGTCCTTACCGATCTCGGCGTAGACCAGGACGATCAGGAAGTAGTCGAACGCGTCCAACATCCACCCGAGCCAGGACGCGGCGAACGCGCTCCGCTGGTCGGAGTCGAGCTTGGCTGATGCTGTCGGCTGTGACATCGAAGGCCCTCTCCCGTAGAACGGAAGCCAGGCTATCTATCTCGGTCGGCAGCTCTCTCATCGCCCTGGGCCTGTCGAAGCACAGGCTTCGAAGGACAGGCTTCGAAGGACAGGGCCCGACCGGCGCCTCAGCCCACAGCCGTAGCAACCAGATGCGGTTCGAGCTGGCTCATCAGTGCCCGCTTGGATCGGGCGCCCTTGATCGACAGTGCCGGTTCGCCACCGACGAAGAGCAACATCGTGGGCAGCCCGAGGACCCGGTAACGGGCGGAGATCTGCGGATGTTCGTCACTGTTGATCTTGGCAACCAGCAGCCGATCGGCGAGCTCCTTCTGCAGTTGGTCGAGGATCGGGTCCATCACCTTGCACGGCGGACACCACTCGGCCCAGAAGTCCACCAGTACGGGCAGCGTGCTCTGCTCGAGCGTGGCGTCGAAATTCTCAGTGGTCAGCGTCTGCATCGCGTTCCTCCGGTGTCGGTGCGCAGCCAGGGCAGCTGCGCGCAAGCTGTTCGGCGAGGTCGGTACGGCGACGGACGAGCTCGGCGATCTCGGAGTCCAGCTCGGTCAGCTTGCGGTGATACACCGCGACCGAATCCGGGCATGAGTCACCGGTCGGTTCGCCGGACCGCAGACACTCCACGAACGGGCGGGTGTCGTCCAGCGTGAAGCCGGTACCAAGCAGTTGACGGATCTGGGTGACCAGCTGCAGGTCCTGCTCGTCGAACTCCCGGTAGCCGTTGGCTCGGCGTCGTGCCGGCAACAGTCCTTGCTGTTCGTAGTAGCGCACCGAACGAGTGCTCACACCGGCCTTGGTCGCCAGCTCTCCGATCTGCATCACGTCCACCGAACCTCTTCGCCGCTACATGTTCTGAGACATCGACGATAAGCGTTGACACCGGTGTCAAGGTCAAGTGATCAACCCGCGAAATTGCGATCTCAAGCCGACGGCCGGGCGCCCGTCACGCTTGGAGCGGACCGTCAGGTGGCGATGAGATCGCGATATCGCGGGCCGTCAGTCGAGCATCCGCAGGAAGTAGGCATGCAACCGTGGATCTCCGGAAACCTCGGGATGGAATGAGGTCGCCAGCAGCTGTTCCTGCCGGACGGCGACGATGGCGCCTCCCGCGGCGTCATCGACGGACCCGGCGGCTGGATCAGCGAGGTGGACACGACCGACGACACGGACGTCGCCGCCGACCTTCTCCACCCAGGGCGCCCGGATGAAAACAGCATGGAACGGTTGCTGCGGTTGATCGTCGAGATCAAGATCGAGATCGGTCTCGAAGGAGTCCAACTGCCGGCCGAAGGCGTTGCGGCGAACCGTGATGTCCAGACCGCCGAAGGTCTGTTGATCATGAGTGCCACCGGTGATCCGGTCGGCGAGCAGGATCATCCCCGCGCAGGAGCCGTAGGCCGGCAATCCTTCGCGCAGCGCTGCCACCAACGGATCCCGGACCTCGAAGATCCTGGCCAGCTTGTCGATCGTGGTGGACTCCCCGCCGGGAATGACGATCCCGTCCAGCCGCTGCAGATCCTCCGGCCGTCGGACCCGGACCGGCTCGGCACCGACCGTCTCCAGCGAGCGGAGGTGCTCGATCACGTCACCTTGCAGTGCGAGCACCCCGACCCGCCGACGGGAGTTGCTCGGGGTCACCACCCACGCTCGGCGAGCCGATGCGGCTCGGGGATGTCGTCGACGTTGATGCCGACCATGGCCTCACCCAGACCGCGGGAGAACTTGGCGATCACGTCCGGGTCGTCGTAGAAGGTGGTCGCCTTGACGATCGCCGCGGCCCGCTGTGACGGGTTGCCGGACTTGAAGATGCCCGACCCGACGAAGACGCCTTCGGCTCCGAGTTGCATCATCATCGCCGCATCGGCCGGCGTGGCGATACCGCCGGCGGTGAACAGGACGACCGGCAGCTTGCCGAGCTCGGCGACCTCGCGGACCAGATCGTACGGTGCCTGCAAATCCTTGGCAGCAACGAAAAGCTCGTCCTTGGACAGCGAACGCAGCCGGTTGATCTCGCTGCGGATCTGCCTCATGTGGGTGGTGGCGTTGGAGACGTCGCCGGTGCCCGCCTCGCCCTTGGACCTGATCATCGCCGCGCCCTCGGTGATCCGTCGCAGTGCCTCGCCGAGGTTGGTCGCGCCGCAGACGAACGGCACACCGAACGCCCACTTGTCGATGTGGTTGGCGTAGTCGGCCGGGGTCAGCACCTCGGACTCGTCGATGTAGTCCACGCCCAGCGACTGCAACACCTGGGCTTCGACGAAGTGTCCGATCCGAGCCTTGGCCATCACCGGGATGGAGACCGCGGAGATGATGCCGTCGATCAGATCCGGGTCACTCATCCGCGCCACGCCGCCCTGAGCACGGATGTCGGCCGGCACTCGTTCCAGTGCCATCACCGCGACCGCCCCGGCGTCCTCGGCGATCTTCGCCTGTTCGGCGGTGACCACGTCCATGATCACGCCGCCCTTGAGCATCTCGGCCATCCCGCGCTTCACCGGTGTGGTCCCGGTGTGCCGGTCGGCCCCGTTCTGCTCGGTCCGCTGGATCGTGTCGGTCATCGCCTGCTCCTGAACTCCTCGGTGTCAGCGCCGTCGATCGACGCTCATGACGAGTCTCCCGCAATCGCCGTCGGAGTGGATACGTCAAAGCAGTCCAATCAGGATCGAGTGGACACCCAACCCCTCCTCCCCCGGAACCGGATCACCCGGGTCCAGACCTCGCGGAGGTGCCCACCAACCCGGGGCCAGAAGAACGGCCGCATGTCCGGACTTCGCGACCTCAGGCCTGCGCCCGGCCCAGAAGATCGGCCGACAGGCCAACAATCGCGCCCTCAAGGATCGGCCCTGCTCCGGCTGGACTTGGCAGCAAGATCGGACGAGTGTCCAGGATTCGCGCCCTCGGAGCCCTGATCCGCGCAGAAGATCGGCCGAGTGTCCACATATCGCGTTCTCGGGAGCTGGCGGATGTTCTGATCGGGCTGACTGTGGTTTCGCCCGAAGATCGGACGAGTGTCCGGAAATCGCGCTCTTAGCGGCTGGGGTCGGGTGAGGGGCGGCGGAGGACGGCGCGGGCGACGAGGCCGGCGACGAGAGCCCAGAAGGCGGAGCTGATGCCGAGAGCGCTGAATCCGGCGGCGGCGACCAGGAAGGTGATCACCGCGGGGATGCGTTCGTCCGCCTGTTCGACGGCACCGGCGACCGACGATGCCAGGGTCGGAATCAGGGCGATGCCGGCGACCGCCGCCACCACGCCGGGCGGAGCCAGCGTCACCAGGGTGGCGAACGCAGCCGAGCAGACACCGAGCACGAGATAGGTCACGCCGGCGGAGAACGCGGCAACCCAGCGACGGCGGCGATCCGGGTCAGCCTCCGGTGCCGCGGCCAGGGCTGCGCTGATCGCGGCCAGGTTGATCGCGTGTCCACCGAACGGGGCGCCGAGGATCGTGCCGGCGCCGGTGATCAACATCGCCGGTCGCCACGGGACCTGATAGTCGTAGCTGCGCATCACCGCCACACCGGGAAGGTTCTGCGAAGCCATCGTGACGATGTAGAGCGGGATCGCCAGCCCGATCACCGCCTGCCAGCTGAAGTGCGGCACGGTGAGTTCCGGCCGGGGCACCAATTGGCCGAGTGTCGGCACCGAATCCGCCCCGGCGCTGCTGATGATGATCACCACGGCCGCGACGACGAACGCCGCCGGCACCGCCCATCGGGGGGCCAGGCGAAGCAGGATCAACCAGCACAGCAGGATCGGCGCAACCGTCAGTGGGTGAGCAGCCACCGCCGTGATCGGCGCCAGACACAGCGGCAGTAACACGCCCGCCAACATCGCCTGCGCGATCGGTGTCGGGATCCGGCCGATCAAGGTCGACAGGCCCGGCCACAGTCCGGTGATCATGAACAGTGCTCCGGTCACACAGAAGGCACCGACCGCAGCGGGCCATCCCCCGCTGACCGCGGCACTCCCGGCCAGCAGCGCCGCACCGGGTGTCGACCAGGCGACCGTGATCGGCATCCGGAACCGACGCGCCAGGATCATCGTGGCGACACCGAGCAACACCATCAATGCGAGCAGCCCCGATGCCGCCTGCGCCGGTGTGGCACCGACACCGTGCAGCCCGGACAGCACGACCGCGAACGAGCTGCTGGAGCCGACCAGCGCGGTCACCACACCGGCCCCGACGGGGACGGCGATCGGCGCCTGATTTCGGGTTATGCTCATCAGCACTCCGTTCCGGATACAGAACGTTCCACGAACAGAACGGTAGCAGTCGGTAACCGAGGAGGGGAAGCCCGATGGTCGGAGCGAACGCGGTGGCGGTCGGACGCCGGCTGACCCAGCTGCGTGAGGGGCGCCGGCTGAGCCTGTCCGAGCTCGCCCGGCGCGCCGGTATCGGCAAGGGGACACTGTCCGAGATCGAGTCCGGCCGCAGGAACCCGACCCTGGAGACCCTGTATGCGTTGACACTCCCGCTGCAGGTCCCGCTGACCGCGCTGCTCGGTGAAGCGGCGCGGACCACGCTGTCGCCGGATGCGGATGGTCCGGCGATCACCGGGCATTCGGGGATGTCGGCGATCACCCTGGACGTCCGACACCAGCCGGACGGCAGCACTGTCGAGGTGTTCCGACTGGAGTTCCCGGCAGGCGCGAGCCACGAGTCCCCTGCCCACGGACCGGAGGTACGCGAACACCTCACCGTCGGACACGGACGGCTGCGGGTCGGGCCGACCGGCCGGCTGACGACGCTGACCGCCGGCCAGTCCCGTGGTTGGACCAGCAATCAATCGCACCGCTATGTCGCCGTCGACGGCCCGGCCGAGGCGATCGTCGTGATCGTCTCGCCGGCGGATCGCTGAGCGGTCGTTCGCTCGAACGAATCAGCGCGGGCGGAAGGTGGAGCCGGCGATGTCGAGGGCGTCCTGGTCGACCGGCAGTTCGCCGTGCCGGACCGCCTCGACCAATCGACCATGATCGGCTTCGGTCTGGTCGGCGTAGCCGGCCGCGAAACGGCACATCGCCTGATCGAGCTTGTCACTTGACCCGACGTAGCCGGCGATCATCGACGCACCGCTGGTCCGGGCGTGGCCCTTGGCCAGCAGATGGCCGACGATGCCGGCGTAGTCGGTGAGGGCGGCGACGTCGATCGAGTCCAGCCCGATGGTGCCCTTCATGTTGCGGAACTGCCGGACGTAATACTGCCTACTGCCAACGGTCGTCCAGCCGAGCAACGGATCGCTCACGGTCTGCAGCGCCTGTTGGTATTCGGCAACCCGCTGGCCCTGGTGATCATGCCAGGCCGAGTCGCCGTGGACGTACGGCGCCAGCACCGATCGGCGTGCCTGTTTGAGCTGCAGGAACACCACATCACTGGGCGAACTCCCTTCCAGCAAAGCGATGTAGGCACGCAGACCGACACTGCCGACACCGACCACCTTGTGCGCGATGTCGATCAAGGTGTAGCCGCCGAGGGTCCGCCGCCATTGTGGCGGGATGGTGGACAGGTAGTCGTCCAGCCCTTGGGCGACGGCGTCGTACTCCTCGGCGGGGAGTCGGGTGATCAGTGGCGGCTCCTCCACGATCTGCCGCTGCCCGGCATGCTCGCGGGTGAAACGCGGCAGCGCACGGTCACTGGTCCGACGCCGGGCCCGCCGTGCGGCTCGTTCGATCTCCTTCTGCAGGCTCTTCTCGGTCGCCGCACCCTGCAGCCGTTCGACGTCGAGATGGTTGTAGGCGCGTTTCAGCAGCGGTTCGTCGGCCAGGAACCGCACCTCGTGACGATAGGCGGCGACGCAGGAGGCGACGGCGTCCCCGCACTGGTCCTCACGGGCTCCGTTCTCCCGGCCGGCGACCCAGATGCTGGCAACCAGCCGCCGCAGATCCCACTCCCAACACCCCGGATGCGCCTCGTCGAAATCGTTCAGATCGATCACCAGCTCACCCTCGGGCGAGGCGTAGAAACCGAAGTTGCCCAGGTGCGCGTCTCCGCAGATCACCGGCATGATCCCGGTCGACGGCAGCCCGGCCACGTCGGCGGCCATCACGATCGCCGTACCCCGCAGGAAACCGTAGGGCGAGGACAGCATCCGAGCCACCCGGATCGGGATCAGCTCGGGTACCCGTCCCTGGTGAGATTCGATGATCAACTCCACCGGGTCCGCACGGTCCGGCTCCGGAGACCACACCCCCAACTCACGGCGCGGCACCTGCTCGCGCAGCCCGCGCCCCATCGCGTACCGCTCCTCACGGGAGATCGGACGCTGCCGCAGCGAGAAGAAGGACTCACTCTGCACCGATGGCAGCACCACGTGGCCACCGACCGGATCAGCCACCGAACCCTCCCTCACCTGAGTTGGTCCCCGCAGGCATCGTACGGGGCAGGCGTTCGTCGGGCCGTTGGGACGCGCGAGGCCGGCCGACGATCCTTGACGCCGGCCGGCTCCGGGTGCAGCGTGATGATCGTGACGAACGCAGCGCGTGTGCAGATCCGTCGGATCTACGATCCTCCCGCGGACGGCGACGGCCACCGGGTGCTGGTCGACCGGCTCTGGCCCCGCGGCATCAGCAAGGAACGGGCCCGGCTTGATCAATGGTGCAAGGAGATCGCGCCGTCCACCGAGTTGCGAAAGTGGTACGGCCACGATCCCGACAGTTACGACGACTTCGCCGAGCGCTACCGGGCCGAGTTGGAGGAGCCGGAACGCGCCGCCCTGCTCGCGGACCTCAGGGCGATGGCGGCGCAGTCGACGCTGACCCTGTTGACCGCGACAAAGCGTCCCGAGATCAGCGAAGCTCAGGTGCTGAAGGACCTGCTCACCGGGTGACGACGCAGAACGCGGCGGAACCTCACGGGTGACGAGCGCCGCGGTGCGCACCGTCACCGACGGCGTGCGCCTCCCGGAGCCAGCCGAGGAACTCTTCGTCCAACTGGTCGGATGTCGAGATCCTGAAGTGATGGACGAACAGTTTTGCGGTGTAAGGCGAGACGTTGGTGATCCGTTCGTCCTCGACGATCCGCTGCAGATCGAGATAGCCGACCAGGCCGCGACGGTCCGGTCGCGCGCCGGCGAATCCGCGGTGCGTCCCCTTGAACGTGATGGTCGACTTCGAGGGCGAAGAGCGGAACTCGCCGACCGAGGTGAGCAGCTCCACAAACCGGTCATACAGAGCGACCGACGCTTCCGGCTGGCCCCGCAGATGATCTTCAACAATCCACGTCATGGCGTCAGCGTAGGGCGTCGGTCCGACAGCCCGGCGCGATCGTCGACAGCAGGACGCGGGTGCCGCCGGGTCGGCCGACGCATGGCAGGCTGGGCGGGGTGCCGACCGATCACACCGTCACGCGTCTGTCGACCACCCCGGTGAAGGGCCTGTCCCTGCATCACCCCGATGCCATCCGGTTGACGGCCCGCGGCGTTGTCGGAGATCGGCAGTTCCTGCTGATCGACGACAACGGCAAGCTGCAGAGCTGCACCCGGAACCAGGCGCTGTACGGTCTGACCGCGCACTGGCAGCAGCAGAGCCGGCGGTTGAGCATTCGCCGCGGAGCCGACGAACTGCTGACCGGGGTGATCGAGCCCGGATCGGCGGCGGACACCGACATGTGGGGACTCCGTACGCTGCCGGCCGACGAGGTCGCCGACCCGATCTGGCACACCTTCTTCTCCGACCTGATCGGTCGCCCGGTGCGACTGCTGCAGGCCCGCGAACCGGCCGTCGACGTGCAGCCTGCGACGTTGCTCGGCACCGGGTCGGTCCAGGAACTGGCGCGACAGGCCGGCCTTGCCAGTATCGACCCGGGCCGGTTCCGGATGTTGATCGAATTCTCCGGCGGGGTGCCCCACGTCGAGGATTCCTGGAACGGGCTTCGGTTGCAGATCGGCGATGCGGTGCTGCGGGCCGGTGGTGGGGTGAAACGCTGTGCCGCGACCACCCGCAACGTCGATTCCGGCGAGGTGGACCTGCAGACGTTGCGGGTGATCACCGGCTATCGCGGCCGCCAGGACTCGGTCCTCGGACCCGGAGCGCTCTTCGGCATCTACGCCGCAGTCCTGCAGCCAGGCACGATCTCGGTCGGGGACGAACTGATCGTCGACGCCGACGGCTGAACGGAGTACGGCCGGTTGTCAGGTTCCAACTCGTTCAAAGTTCCAACCGATCTGAGCACGACGGTCAACGACAGGCTCCCGGTCGGCGTCAGGGCGATCGTGGAGCCGAGCCGGCGCGGGCGCCGACCGCGCACAGCCGGACACACCATCGGCCCCTCTGTCGGGACGAACCGGACGGGGTTAGGCTCAGCGCATGGCGCGATGGAGTCCGTTGGAGTGGCCGGTGGTCCGGCAGTTGCGCTCCGGTGATCTCTTCGGCCGGGGTCCGGCCGTCACGTCCGAACGGACCCGCGAGATCGCGCCCCGGACCACGACCGCCGACCGGGTCGTGCAGAGCGTCTGTCCCTACTGCGCTGTCGGCTGTGGACAGCGGGTGTTCGTCCGCGACGAGAAGGTCGTCCAGATCGAGGGCGACAAGGATTCGCCGATCTCCCGCGGTCGGCTCTGCCCGAAGGGCGCGGCCAGCGAGCAACTGATCAACTCCCCCGGCCGGCAGACCCAGGTGCTCTATCGCCCGCCGCGCAGCAAGGACTGGCAACGACTCGATCGCAACACCGCGATGGACATGATCGCCAAACGCTTCATCGAGTCCCGACGCAACACCTGGCAGGAGAACGACGCCCAGGGCCGGCGGCTCCGCCGGACGATGGGCATCGCGTCGTTGGGCGGCGCGACACTGGACAACGAAGAGAACTATCTGATCAAGAAACTCTTCACCGCCGCCGGCGCGATCCAGATCGAGAACCAGGCCAGGATTTGACACTCCGCAACGGTTCCCAGTCTGGGAGCCTCGTTCGGGCGTGGCGGTGCCACGCAGTATCTGCAGGACATGGCCAATGCCGACTGCATCGTGATCCAGGGCTCCAACATGGCCGAATGCCATCCGGTCGGATTCCAATGGGTCGAGGAGGCCAAGGCCCGCGGCGCGAAGATCATCCATGTCGACCCCCGGTTCACCCGCACCTCGGCGATCGCCGACAGGCATCTGCCGATCCGGGCCGGCTCGGATGTGGTGTTGTTGGGCGCGTTGATCAACTACGTGATCAGCAATGAGCTCTGGTTCGACGAGTACGTGACCGCCTACACCAACGCCGCCACGATCGTGACCGAGGCCTATCGCGACCCCGAGGACCTGGACGGCCTGTTCTCCGGCTTCGACCCCGAGACCGGCGCCTACGACCCCGCCAGCTGGGCCTATCAAGGTCACGACACCGACGAAACGGGACAACCGGGCACGCGCCGAGGCCCCGGAGAACACGGAGCCAGTGCATCGCAGCGGGCGGCCGGTGATCAACACGGCAGCGGCGGGCCCGCCCTCGAGCATGCCGAGGTCGAACGCGACGAGACCCTGCAGCATCCCCGGACCGTGTTCCAGATCCTCAAGCGGCACTTCGCCCGCTACACCCCGGAGATGGTCCGCGACCTGTGCGGCATCAGCGTCGAGGACTTCGGATACCTGGCGCGCGCGGTCACCGAGAATTCCGGCCGGGACCGCACCACCTGCTTCGCCTACGCGGTCGGCTGGACCCAGCACACCCTCGGTGCCCAGTTCATCCGCAGCGCGGCGATCCTGCAACTGCTGCTGGGCAACATAGGCCGGCCGGGCGGCGGCATCATGGCGCTGCGCGGTCATGCCAGCATCCAGGGTTCGACCGACATCCCGACTCTGTTCAACCTGCTGCCCGGCTACCTGCCGATGCCGAAGGCCGGTGATCATGACACTTTCGCCGACTATTTGGAGGCAGTCGGCTCCAAACAACAGAAGGGATTCTGGGCCAACGCCGACGCCTACACGATCAGTCTGCTGAAGGCCTGGTGGGGCGACGCCGCCACTGCCGACAACGACTGGGCCTATGACTACCTCCCCCGGATCACCAGACCGCACGGCACCTACCAGACCGTCACCGGAATGCTCGCCGACGAGGTAGAGGGCTACTTCCTGCTCGGCCAGAACCCTGCGGTCGGCTCGGCCAACGGGCGGATGCAACGGCTCGGCATGTCGCATCTGAAGTGGCTCGTCGTCCGCGACCTGAACATGATCGAATCGGCAACGTTCTGGAAGGACGGCCCGGAGATCAAGACCGGCGAGCTGAAGACCGAGGAGATCGACACCGAGGTGTTCTTCATGCCGGCCGCATCGCATGTGGAGAAGGCCGGATCGTTCACCCAGACCCAGCGGCTGCTGCAGTGGCGGCACCAGGCGGTCGCGCCGCCGGGCGATTGTCAGAGCGACCTGGACTTCTTCATCGATCTCGGCAACCGGGTCCGGGCGTTGCTGGCCGATTCGACCGACGACCGGGACCGGCCGCTGCTGGACCTGACCTGGGACTACCCGGACGACGAACACGGCAACCCCGACTCCGAGGCCGTGCTGGCCGAGATCAACGGCCGGCAACTCACCGGGCCCGGTGCCGGCAGACCACTGTCGGCCTACACCGAGCTGCGGGCCGACGGATCCACCGAGGCCGGCTGCTGGATCTACACCGGCGTGTACGCCGACGGAGTCAACCAGGCGGCCCGTCGCAAGCCGGGCCGCGATCAGGGCCCGACGGCACTGGAGTGGGGTTGGGCGTGGCCGGCCAACCGGCGGATCCTCTACAACCGTGCGTCCGCCGACCCGGACGGAAACCCTTGGAGCGAACGGAAACGCTACGTCTGGTGGGACCGTGAGCAGGGCAAGTGGATCGGTGACGACGTGCCTGACTTCGTACCGGATCGAGCCCCGCACAGCCGACCCGATCCCGGTGTCGGCGGGCCCGACGCGATTGCCGGCGACGACCCCTTCGTGATGCAGTCCGACGGCAAGGGTTGGCTGTTCGCCCCACACGGCCTGGTGGACGGCCCGATGCCGACGCACTACGAGCCACAGGAATCGCCGGTGGCCAACGCCCTCTACCCGCAGCAGCAGAGTCCGGCCCGGGTGCGGTTCGCCCGTCCGGACAACCTCAGTGCGCCGAGCGCCGGCACCCCGGGCGCCGACGTGTACCCGTTCGTCTTCACCACCTATCGGCTGACCGAACATCACACCGCCGGCGGGATGAGCCGCTGGCTGCCGTACCTGTCCGAACTGCAACCGGAGATGTTCTGCGAGGTGTCGCCGCAGCTGGCCGCCGAACGCGGACTGGAGCCGTACGGCTGGGCGACGTTGATCTCGCCGCGGGCCGCGATCGAGGCCCGGGTGTTGATCACCGACCGGGTCTCACCGTTGATCATCGGCGGCCGTACCATCCATCAGATCGGCATGCCCTATCACTGGGGCGTCGGCAGCGACGCGGTGATCACCGGCGACGCCGCCAACGACCTGCTCGGCATCACGCTGGACCCGAATGTGCTGATCCAGGAATCCAAGGTCGGCTCCTGCGACATCCGTGCCGGACGCCGTCCGCACGGCCGGGAGTTGCTGGACCTGGTCACCGAGTACCAGACTCGAGCCGGGGCGACGACCGAGACCGACAACCAGACCGTGACCGATCCGGGCAGCCAGGGAAGAGACCGACACCGCCCGGGAACAGATCAGGGGAAGGAGGACTGATGGGCCAGTTCTCCGGTCCGAGCGACCCGGCCGCCGACGCACGATGGCCGGAACATCAACACCGCAAGGGGTTCTTCACCGATACCTCGATCTGCATCGGCTGCAAGGCCTGCGAGGTCGCCTGCAAGGAATGGAACCAACTTCCCCGCGACGGTGATCTCGAGCTGCTCGGATCCTCCTACGACAACACCGGCGAACTCGGGGCCAGCACCTGGCGGCACGTCGCCTTCATCGAGCAGGGACCCGAACGGATCGAGCAGGCACGAGCCTCCGGCCGGGCCCTTGTTGATCTTGGGATGCCGACCGTCGGCCCGCCCTCGGATCACGGTCCGTCGACAGACTCAGGACCCTTGGTCGCCGATCCTGCCACCGGTTCGGTTTCGTTGAACGATACGGCGCCGCCGGATACGCCGGAGTTCCGTTGGCTGATGGCCTCCGACGTCTGCAAGCACTGTACGCATGCGGGCTGTCTGGATGTCTGCCCGACCGGAGCGTTGTTCCGCAGCGAGTTCGGCACCGTCGTGGTGCAACCCGACGTCTGCAACGGCTGCGGCGCCTGCGTCGCCGGCTGCCCGTTCGGCGTCATCGAACGGCGGACCGACGGGACCGTGCAACCCGGCGAACGGCGCGGGCAGCGCAAGGGCGAGCAGCCCGAGGTGCCGCGGGTCGGGATCGCTCAGAAGTGCACGCTCTGCTACGACCGCTTGGTCGATGATCAGACTCCCGCCTGTGCGCAGACCTGCCCGACCACGTCGATCAAGTTCGGCGATCGGGACGAGATGCTGGCCACCGCCAAGGAACGGGTCGCCGAATTGCATGCCCAGGGCATGACCGAAGCCCGGCTGTACGGCGCAAACGAGCTGGACGGCGTCGGCGGCACCGGATCGATCTTCCTGCTGCTGGACGAGCCCGAGGCCTACGGTCTGCCGCCGGACCCGCGGGTGCCGACCGCGGACCTGCCGCAGATGTTCAAGCGGGCCGGACTGGCCGCGGCCGGGATGGTCGCCGCAGCCGCCATCGCCTTCCTGGGAGGACGTCGCCGATGAGCACCTCGGAATACGACAGCCTGCGGCCGCCCGACCTCGGGCGACGCGGCGGCAAGCGCCGGCGCCGACGCGCGGGCCGAACGGGTGCGGGTCAGGGTGGCGACGGAACGCGTGAGATGCCGATGGTGCCCGAGCCGGAGTTCACGTCGTACTACGGCCGACCGGTGGTCAAGCCCGCGCCATGGGGACCGGAGATCGCCGGATATCTGTTCTTCGGCGGTCTCTCGGCAGGATCGGCGCTGCTCGGGTTGGGTGCCCGGCTGACCCGGCGGCCGAAGCTGCGCCGCAACGCCCGGCTGTCGGCGATGGGAGCGGCCGGCGCCGGGCTCGGACTGGTTGTTGCCGACCTCGGGCGGCCCGAGCGCTTCCTCAACCTGCTCCGTACGGTGAAGGTCACCTCGCCGATGAATCTCGGCGCCTGGATCTTCAGCGCGTTCACCACCGGTGTCGCCGTCACCACCGCCTCCGAGGTGGACCGGCTGACCGGTGAACGACTCCCCCTCGGCCCTCTGCGCCGGTTGCTGCACGGCTTGGAGGACCCGGCCGCGATGGGCAGTGCGCTGCTCGCGCCGCCGCTGGCGGTCTACACCGCGGTGTTGCTGTCCGACACCTCGACACCGACCTGGAATGCCGCCCGAGAGGACCTGCCCTTCGTGTTCGCCGCATCCGGCAGCATGGCCGCCGGCGGGTTGGCCATGCTCACCACGCCGGTCGGCGAGGCCGGCCCGGCCCGGGGTCTGGCCGTGATCGGCGCCGCCGGCGACCTGGCGGCCACAACGGTGATGGAACGCCGGATGGATCCGATCGCCGCCGAACCACTGCATCAGGGGCGGGCCGGAACGATGCTCGCCGTGAGCAAGGCACTGACCGCCGTCGGCGGTCTGGGCGCCCTGGTCGGCGGCCGCAACCGCGGTATCGCCGCCGGTTCAGGACTCGCGCTCGTCGCCGCCTCCGCGCTGACCCGACTCGGCGTCCTGGAGGCCGGAATCGCGTCGGCGAAGGATCCGCGCTACACCGTGGAGCCGCAGAAGAACCGGCTCGCGAAACGCCGCGCCGACGGAACCACCGACGACTCGATCACGACGGTCGATTAGCCGGCGGCCGCGTAGACGATCACCGCAGCTCCGCGGCAACGTCACCGATCCTCAGCCACCCCGGCCGGGCCAACCCCACGCAACGTCGTCGACGGCCAGGAACGGTTCCGCCGTCACCGTACCCGGCGTCAGTCCGGTGAACGCGGCGACATCGCGGTGCAGATGGGACTGGTCGGCGTAACCGCCCTCGGCCGCGACCAGGGCCGGTGGACCGCCCGCCACGAGTCGATGGACGGCATGATCGAACCGGACCAGTTTCGCTGCCCGCTTCGGACTCAGGCCGAGCTGTGACCCGAAACGGGACCACAGACGTTTGCGGGACCAGCCGAGTTCGGTCGCCAACTGCTCGACCCGAACGGCGCCCCGCCGGGATGCGATCCGCTGCCAGCTCCACCCGACCTCCGGGTCGATCGGCGACCCGGCAGCCGCGCGCCGATCGGAGAACCACCGGTCCAGGACGGCGAACCGCTGCTGCCACGTCCCGGCCGCGGCGAGCCGGTCGTTGAGCCGATCGGAATCGGGCCCCAGCAACGCGTCCAGCGGTATGACGGTGTCCAACTCGGCGGCCGACCCGCCCAACAGCGCGTGCGCCGCCACCGGCGACAGCCGGACCTGCAGGCAGCTGAAGGCGTCGACCTGCAGGGCGCGGAGCGCATCGCCGTAGCCTGGCCCGATCGCGAAGCTGCCGCGATACGGTCGACCGTCTCCGTCCTCGACGGCGATCGACCCGTCGAAGACCACGATCAATGTCACCGCCGGATGCGGGATCAGCCGCAGCGCCGGCGGCGTGATCCCGCGATCGGTGAAGCCGGCCATCGTGACGCCGGGCAACCGGCTGGACAGAGTCGGGGTCGCGATGTCCCACAGCATCCCGTCAGCCGGCGGGGCCGGTAGCCGTTCGTCGGTGCCCACGACCCCAGTATTCCGCGTCATCGGCTGGTCCTGCGGGAACATTTGTCCAAGCCGGCCCTCCGGAACCGGTGCACGGTGGCTGCCATGACCATTTCTGACGATCACACCTCGACCGCACCACCGGCGCCCGGCGATCAGCATCCCGCCGCCGACGCCCTGCCCCGGATGCTCGACTCCGACGAGCTCATCACGCTGGACGGCGTCGACCTTCATGTCTGCCAGAACGGGCCGGCGGACGCACCGGCGTTGCTGCTGATCCACGGCACCGGGGCCTCGGCCCGTTCCTGGGAGCCGATGCTGGGGTCGCTGACCGGATCCCATCGGGTGATCAGGATCGACCTGCTCGGCTGCGGCCGCTCATCCCGACCCGACGACGGCAACTACGCCGTCACCGATCAGGTCCGCCGAATCGGTGTCCTGCTGGACCGGCTCGGTGTCGGCCGGGTCGTGGTCGCCGGGCATTCCAGCGGCGGCGTCTTCGCGACCGCCCTCGCCGTGCACCGTCCCGACCTGCTGGACGGTGTCGTGTTGATCAACACCGGACCGCGGATGTCGGCCTACATCGCCGCCGACGTCCCGCTCCGCAACGCCGCCTGGTCGGACCTGACCGATGATCAGATCAGGGCAGCGATCCGCGACGGCTTCCATCCCGGGTTTGCGATCCCGGCTTCGTACGTCGACCAGTTTCGGGAGATCGACTTCGAGGCCTTCGGGGCCGTCTCCGTTGCCATCCGCAGCTACCTGGAAGAGCAACCGTTGCCGGACCGGCTGGCACCGATCGGTAGGCCGCTGCTGGTGATCTTCGGTGATCAGGATCAGCGGTGGGACCCGGCGGCGGCCGCCGACTATCACGCCGTTCGGGGCGCAAGGATCACGATGATGCCCGGTCTCGGCCACTCCCCCAATCTGGAGGATCCGCAGCGGACCGCCGCAGCCCTCCTCACCTTCACCGCAGCACACACCGCGGACGTAGGATCGGGTCGCGATTGATGTCGGCGAAGGAGATTCGGGATGGGACGGGTGACGGCACGACGGCCGGTGCTACGGATCCGTGACGGCAAGCCGTCCCGGCGGCCGGACACCCTGGCCGTCGAGGAGCCGATGGAGATCCGAGTCAATGAACGTTCGCTCACCGTCACGATGCGGACACCGGGCGACGACTTCGATCTCGCCGTCGGCTTCCTGGTCAGCGAAGGCGTGCTGCACAGCGCCGACGATCTGGTGACGGCGCGCTACTGCGCGGGCACTGCCGCCGACGGGCTCAACACCTACAACCTCGTCGATGTCGACCTGGCCGACGACGTGCCCGTCCCGGACACCTCCCTGGAACGCAACTTCTACACCACGTCCTCCTGCGGGCTGTGCGGCAAGGCGAGCCTGGACGCGGTCCGGACGACGGCAGCCTGGTCGGTGGCCGACGATCCGATGCGGGTCGGAGCCGAGGTGCTGGCCGCACTGCCGGACCGACTCCGCGACGCCCAGAAGATCTTCGACAAGACCGGCGGACTGCACGCGGCCGGACTGTTCTCCGCCGACGGCCAGTTGCTCTGCGTACGGGAGGACGTCGGCCGACACAATGCGGTCGACAAGGTGATCGGTCACGCGCTGCGCAACGACCTGCTGCCACTACGCGAGACGATCCTGATGGTCAGCGGCCGCGCTTCCTTCGAGCTCGTCCAGAAGGCGGTGATGGCCGGGATTCCCTTACTGGCCGCCGTTTCTGCACCGTCCTCGCTGGCCGTCGACCTGGCCGACGAGAACGGTCTGACACTGGTCGGATTCCTCCGGGACCACTCGATGAATGTGTACGCCCGGGCCGACCGGGTGGGGACGGTCAGCCGGTGAAGAGCTGTACGACCGCCTTGATCGCGTTGACGATCCCGTAGAGCAACGGGATCCCGACGATCGCCCAGGTGATCACCAACTCCAGCTTGTACTTGCCTTCGGTGCGAGCTCCCGCGCCCGATCCGTGATCTTCGTTCATGATCAACTCCTGGCCTCGGAACGGTCACCGGTCGACGCCTGCTGCTGCCAGCGTTCGGCGACCGGCCTGATCAACAGATTGGCGATCAGTCCGACCGCGAGAATGCCGACCATGGTGAACAGCGCCGGCCGATAGTCGGCGGCCGCCAGCTTGCCCGGCTCGCCCTGGGAATCCAACACCCGGTTGACGATCAGCGGTCCGACGATGCCGGCGGTCGACCACGCCGTCAGCAGCCGACCGTGGATCGCGCCGACCTGGAAGGTGCCGAACAGGTCTCGCAGGTAGGCCGGAGCGGTGGCGAACCCGCCGCCGTAGAAGGAGATGATCACCAGACAGAACAGCACGAACAGCGGGACCGATGCGCCGCCGACGAACGCCAGCAACAGGTAGAGCACGATGCCACCGCCGAGATAGATCAGGTAGGTCGGTTTGCGCCCGATACCGTCCGAGGCGGTCGACCAGATGAAACGCCCGCTCATGTTGCCGACCGACAGCAGCCCGACGAAGCCGGCCGCCGCGACGGCACTCACCGCCGAATTGCTGCCGTCGCGGAAGAAGTCCTGGATCATCTTGTCGGCGTTCTCCAGGATGCCGATGCCGGCCGTCACGTTGCACATCAGGGCGATCCACAGCAGCCAGAACTGCGGGGTCTTGATCGCGTTCGCCGCCGACACGTTGCCGGTCGACACCAAGGGTTTGGCCCGCACCGCCGCCGGATCGAAGTGCGGCGGCTGCCAGCCCTGGGACGGCACCCGGATGGTGATCACGCCCATCATCATGAACACGAAGTAGGCCACGCCGAGGGTGATGAACAGCTTCGTCACCGCCGGACCGGGCGCGGCCTCGACGCCGTACCAGGCCAGCAGCTGCTTGGACAGCGGTGCCGCCACCATCGCCCCGCCGCCGAAGCCCATGATCGCCATCCCGCTGGCCAACCCCGGCCGATCGGGAAACCACTTCATCAGCGTGGAGACCGGCGAGATGTAGCCGATGCCGAGGCCGATCCCGCCGATCAGCCCGTAGCCGAGATAGACCAGCCAGAGTTGACCGGCGGCGATGCCGGCCGCCGCGACCAGGAAGCCGACGGCCCAGCAACAGGCGGCGGTGAACATTGCCTTGCGTGGCCCGACGCGGTCCACCCAGGTCCCGAACACCGCAGCCGACAGTCCCAGTGCGACGATCGCGATCGAGAAGATCAGTCCGATCGAGGTCAGATTGGTGTCGAAACGTTCCCGCAGCGCCTCCTTGTAGACGCTCGTCGCATACACCTGGCCGATACACAGGTGGATCGCCAACGCCGCGGGTGGGATCAACCATCTGCTGTATCCGTGCGGCGCCACCGTGCGCTCGCGGTCCAAGAATCCCAACGCAGCCAAGACACACCTCCAGATCCCCGATATCGGTTCTGGCGTTCTCCGCGGATGCTACGCGACGTGGGCGAGATTCAGCGGCATATTCGCGGCTGATTCCCCCCTGATCCTGGATCCACGCTGATGCGTCAGCTGATGGTCAGCGCGAGGTCGGTGGCGGGGACGATCTCGCCGATCACGGGGTAGCCGGGGACCTCGCCGACCACCAGCAGGCCGCCGGAGGTCTGTGCGTCGGCCAACAGCAGCAGGTCATCCTCGGTGATCGCCGAACCGAGCCGAAGGTTCGGCCGGACCCAGTCCAGATTGCGGCGGGTGCCGCCGGACACGTAGCCGTCGGCCAGAGCGTCCAGAGCACCGTCGACGGTCGGTACCGCCGACTTGTCGATCACCGCTGCCACACCGGAGGCACGACACATCTTGAACAGGTGGCCGAGCAGTCCGAAGCCGGTGACGTCGGTGGCGGCCCGGGCACCCGCTGCCAGCGCGGCGACCGACGCGTCCCGATTGAGTTCGATCATGGTGGCGATCGCTGCCTCGAACACCTCGCCGGTCTGCTTGTGCCGGTTGTTCAGCAGGCCGACACCGATCGGCTTCGTCAGCGTCAGCGGCAGGCCGGGTCGGGCGGAATCGTTGCGCAGCAGGCGATCCGGAGCAGCGACGCCGGTGACGGCCATCCCGTACTTGGGCTCCGGGTCGTCGATCGAATGGCCGCCGATCACCGGGCAGCCGGCCTCGGCGGCCACCGCGAGTCCGCCGCGCAGCACCTCGGTCATCAGTGCGGTGGGCAACACCTCCCGTGGCCAGCCGAGCAGGTTGATCGCGACGACCGGGCGGCCGCCCATCGCGTACACATCGGAGAGTGCGTTGGCGGCGGCGATCCGGCCCCAGTCATAGGCGTCGTCGACGACCGGAGTGAAGAAGTCGGCCGTGGACAGCACCGCAAGATCATCGGCGACCAGCACCGCCGCGGCATCGTCGCCGTCGTCCAGCCCGACCAGCACGTTGCCGGCGGTCTGCCCGGTCAGCCCCTGGACAGCCTCCTCCAGCTCGCCGGGCGGGATCTTGCACGCACAGCCCCCGCCGTGGGCGAAGCCGGTCAACCGGATCGTTTGATCTGCCACGTCGAGGATCGCCATACCGTCACCCTAACCGCGCCCGCTCATCGTCCCGCTCGGCCGACGGATTAGGTTGAACCTCCTGGGAGGCGTCTGGGTTCCTGGTGGTCCCCCCGGTCTTCAAAACCGGTGAGGTCGAGTATCTCGGCCTGGCGGGTTCGATTCCCGTCCGCCTCCGCCAGCCGTTCGGTGCAGGGAGGGTGAGTGTGTCCGAGGACGATCCGCGTCGACGTATCCCCCGCACCGATCAACTGCTGGCGCTGCCTCCGGTCGCCGCGGCCCGGCTCCGGTTGGGTGATCACGTGGTTCGCGGCCTGGTCACCGGCGCCCAGCAACGCGCCCGGCAGGGCGAGATCGAACCGGACGAGGTCGCGGCGGCCGTGCTCGATTCACTGACGGCGCACCGTCCCACCGCGCTGCGGCCGGTGCTGAACGCGACCGGCGTCGTGGTGCACACCAATCTCGGCCGGGCGCCGCTGTCGGAGTCAGCGATCGACGCGCTCGTCATTGCTGCCGGCTATGTCGACGTCGAGCTCGACCTGACCTCCGGTGCTCGCTCGCGGCGGGGGGCGGCGGCTCGGGCAGCGCTGCTCACCGCCTGCCCGGCGGCCGAGGATGGGTTGATCGTCAACAACGGTGCCGCTGCCCTGGTGCTGGCGACCACCGCGTTCGCCGCCGGACGCGAGGTGCTGGTCAGCCGCGGCGAGTTGATCGAGATCGGTGCCGGCTTCCGACTCCCCGAGTTGATCGCCTCGACCGGTGCACGGCTACGCGAGGTCGGCAGCACCAACCGGACACATCTGCGCGACTACGCCGACGCCATCGGGCCGGACACCGGCTGCGTGCTGAAGGTGCACCCGAGCAACTTTCGGATCGACGGCTTCACAGCTGCGGTCGACATTGCCGAGCTCAGTGCGCTGACCGCGGACCGGGGCGTGCCGTTCCTGGTCGACGTCGGTAGCGGACTGCTGGCACCCGATCCGTCGCTGCCTGATGAACCGGACATCGGCACCGCGCTGACCGCCGGCGCCGACCTGGTGATCGCCAGCGGTGACAAGTTGCTCGGCGGGCCGCAGGCCGGTGTGCTGCTCGGCCGCTCGGCCGCGGTCACGAAGCTGGCACGTCATCCGTTGGCCAGGGCGGTCCGCGCCGACAAGCTCGCACTGGCCGCGCTCGAGGCGACGCTGTCCGCGGGGCAGACTCCAGTCGGTCGGGCCCTGCACGCCGATCCCGGACGACTCCGTGCTCGCGCCGACCGATTGGCCGCCGAACTCGGCGCCGAGGTGATCGCCCACGAGGGACGGGTCGGCGGCGGTGGTGCGCCCGGAGTTCCGTTGCACGGTTGGGCTGTCCGGCTGCCGGAGGCCGCCGCCGCGCTGCTGCGCACCGGCGATCCGGCGGTGCTGCCCCGGGTCCACGACGGGGCGTGCCTGCTCGATCTGCGCTGCGTCCCCGAGTCCGATGATCAAGTTCTGGTGGCTGCTGCCCGGACCGCGCTCTCCGGACTCGTCGACGACGAGCATCGTCGGGTTCCATGATCGGCAGGAGGTGCCCTTCGACGGGCTCAGGGAACTTGATGGCAGGGATCGATCGGACATGATCAACTTTGTGGTGGCGACGGCCGGACATGTCGATCATGGCAAGAGTACGTTGATCAAGGCACTGACCGGGATGGAACCGGATCGGTGGGAGGAGGAACGACGCCGAGGATTGACCATCGACCTGGGCTTCGTGTGGAGCACCTTGCCGTCCGGTCGGCGGGTCGCCTTCGTCGATGTCCCCGGTCATGAACGGTTCCTGGGCAATATGCTGGCCGGTCTCGGTCCGGCACCGGTGGTCTGTTTCGTGGTCGCTGCCGACGAAGGCTGGCGGGCGCAGTCCGATGATCATCGCGACGCCGTCGCCGCGCTCGGGATCAGGCACGGTCTGCTGGTGATCACCCGCACCGACCGGGCTCCGGACCGGGTCTCCGAGGTCGTGGCGCAGGCCCGGTCCGAGCTCGCCGAGACCGGTCTGCGAGACGCCCCGGCGATCGCCGTGTCGGCCGTCACGGGCGCCGGCCTGGACGAGCTGCGGACCGCTCTGGACGCGGTGCTCTCCCGACTGTCACCGGCGCCGCACGGCGACCGGGTGCGATTGTGGGTCGATCGCTCGTTCACCATCGCCGGTGCCGGCACCGTCCTGACCGGCACCCTCGCAGCCGGCAGCATCGGCCGCGACGACCGGCTGGAACTGCTCGGCCGGAGCTCGCTACGGGAGGTGACCGTCCGCGGCCTGCAGACCCGCGGCGAACCATCCGATCGGCTGCAACCGGTGGTGCGTGCGGCAGTGAATCTGCGGGGGATCGCCGCCGACAGTATTCATCGCGGCGATGCGCTGCTGACTCCGGGCGAATGGCCGACGACCGATGTGATCGACGTCCGCCGGGTCAGCGGTGTACCACTCGGTGCGCTGCCGCAACAGCTCACCGCCCATGTCGGCACCGCGGCGATCCCCGTACGGTTGCGTCGCTTCGACGATGATCATGCCCGGCTGACGATCGACCGCCGGCTGCCGCTGGTCCTCGGTGATCGGCTGGTGCTGCGAGACCCGGGCAGCCGTCGGGTGCTGGGCGGTGTGCGAGTACTCGACGCGGATCCGCCGGCACTCAGCCGCCGCGGCGACGGCAGCCGACGGCGGGCCGAACTCGGTCGGCTGGACACCGCCGGGGACGCCGGCATCGAGGTGGCCCGACGCGGCGCCGTCCGGCGGGAGCAGCTGCGACGCCTCGGGCTGGCAACCGGCGCCTGCCCCGACGGCGTGCGGGTCGTCGGCGGCTGGTGGGTCCACGAGGACACCTTCCGATCGTGGCGGGACCGGCTCCGGTCGGCGGTCGATGAACTGCACGACCGGGATCCACTCCGCGGCGGTCTGACCCGCGGCGAGGCGTCCGACCTGCTCGGGCTACCCGATGCCGAGCTGCTCGACGCGGTCGGTGACGCCGCCGGGCTCGAGCAGCAGCACGGTCGGTTGCGTCGACCGGGCAGCGCAACCGACCTCGGCACCGTCGAGTCGGCGATCGGTGAGCTGGAGGTCCGGCTCGGGGCGGATCCGTTCGCCGCTCCGGAGGCCGACGAGCTCACCGCGCTCGGCCTCGGCAGCCGCCAGCTCGCAGCGGCCGAGCGCGCCGGCCGCATCATCCGGCTGCGAGACGGGATCGTGTTGCTGCCGACCGCGCCCGCGCTGGCGATGCGCCGGCTGGCCGGCCTGGAGCAACCCTTCACCACCAGCCGGGCACGGCAACAGCTGCAGACGACCAGGCGGGTGGCGATCCCGCTGCTGGAGCACCTCGATGCGCGCGGCTGGACGAAGCGGTTGGACGCCGGCCACCGCGAGGTGCTGCGTTGATCGGGTCCTGCTCCCGGGCGCCCGACGGGCGCCAGTAGAGTCGATCACACCTCGGCAGATCGTTACGACGACAGGGTGGTGCAGGTGACAGAACAGCCGCGACCGCAGGACGTGGTGCGTGACCCGGCACCGGCCGCGATCTTCCTGGTGCTGACGGTGCGCCCAGGAGCCGAGGACGTCGTCGGCGATCTGCTCGCCGATGTCGCCTCGCTGAAACGCGGAGTCGGCTTCAAACGCACCGAGGACGAGCTGAGCTGCGTCGTCGGCATCGGCGCCCAGCTGTGGGACCGGATGTACGACGCGCCGCGCCCTGCCGGACTGCATCCGTTCCGGCCGGTGGTCGGCGCCACCCACACAGCTGTCGCTACGCCGGGCGATCTGCTGTTCCACCTGCGGGCCCGGCAACTGGACCTGTGTTTCGAGCTGGCCAAGCAACTCGTCGGCCGGCTGTCCGGGTCCGCCGACGTTGTCGACGAGGTGCACGGCTTCCGGTTCCTCGACGAGCGCGACATGCTCGGTTTCGTCGACGGCACCGAGAACCCGACCGGAGCCGATGCGTTCGCCGCGGTACAGGTCGGCGACGAGGACCCGGCCCACACCGGGGCCAGTTATGTGATGGTGCAGAAGTATCTGCACGATCTGGACAGCTGGGAGGCGCTGAGTGTCGAGGAACAGGAGCGGGCGATCGGCCGCCACAAGCTGTCCGACATCGAGATCGCCGACGACGACAAGGCGAGCAACTCCCACGTCGCGCTGAACACGATCACCGACGCAGACGGAAACGATCTTGACATCCTGCGGGACAACCTGCCGTTCGGCGAGGTTGGGACCCAGACGTTCGGCACCTATTACATCGGCTACGCCGCCGATCCGGCTGTGCTGGAAGAGATGCTGACCAACATGTTCATCGGCAAGCCGCCGGGCAACCATGATCGGATCCTGGACTTCTCCACCGCCGTCACCGGCAACCTGTTCTTCGTCCCCACCCAGGACTTCCTCGAAGATCCCAGCATGATCAACGAAACAAGCACGATCAACGACCAGGCCACGACCTCGGAACCGACGGTTCGGGACGGGTCGCTCAACATCGGCAGCCTGAAGAGGAGCACCACGGCATGAACAATCTGCATCGTGAACTGGCCCCGATCACCGACGCGGCCTGGGACCAGATCGAGGAGGAGGCACGGCGTACCGTCACCCGGACCATCGCCGCCCGGCGGGTGGTCGACGTGATCGGCCCGGCGGGTCCCGAGCTGGCAGCCGTCGGCACCGGACATCTGCGTGATCTTCGCTCGTCGTCGGACGAGGTGATCATCCGTCAGCGGCTCAGCCAACCGCTGTTGGAGTTGCGGGTGCCGTTCGCCGTCACCCGGGACGCCGTCGACGACGTCGAACGCGGATCGCAGGACTCCGACTGGCAGCCGGTGAAGGAGGCGGCGACGGCGATCGGTTACGCCGAGGACCGGGCAGTCTTCGAAGGTGTGGAGGACGCCGGCATCGTCGGGATCGCCGCCAGCAGCTCCAATCCGCCGATTCCGCTGCCGTCCGATCCGGCGCGGATCCCGGACGCGGTCGCCCAGGCGGTCAGCTCGTTGCGGCTGGCCGGGGTCAACGGTCCGTACAGCCTGCTGCTGTCGGCCGAGGTCTACACCGCGGTCGCCGAGAGCAGCGATCACGGCTACCCGATCCTTGATCATCTGACCCGGCTGTTGCGGGACGGCGAGATCATCTGGGCACCGGCGATGACCGGCGCGCTGCTGGTCACCACCCGGGGCGGCGACTACGCGCTGCACCTGGGTCAGGATCTGTCGATCGGCTACCAGTCCCACGATGCCAATCACATCCAGCTGTATCTGCAGGAGTCGCTGACCTTCCTGCCCTACACCTCCGAGGCCGGTGTCGCACTGCCGACCAGTTGATCGGCGCCCGAGAGGGGTGAGCGCCCTGGTAGGCAAGGATCCTTGTTGCTTCGCCCGGCTCAGGCAGCGGCCGGGTTCAGGATCCTTCGGTGCCCCAGTGACCGCTGATCTGCGGTCGTAGATCAGCTTCGTCGGGCTCCCAGCGGGCCGGGTCGGCGGGCAGCTGCTCGCCGGTCCGGATGTCCTTGACCTCGCCGCCGGCACCGGTGTCGGAGGAGGTGAACCAGACGTACGGGATGGAGCGCCGGTCGGCGTAGCGGATCTGCTTGCCGAACTTGTCCGCCTTCGGCGCCACCTCGGCGGAGATCCCCCTGCGGCGCAGGCTGGTCGCCACCGCGATCGCCTGATCCCGGGACTGCTCGGAGTCGACGGCGACCAGCACACAGGTCGGCACCGGTCGACTCGCGGTGAGATGGCCCTTGGCCAACAGCGGGACCAGGGTGCGGCTGACGCCGAAGCTCAGCCCGACCCCCGGAAAACTGGTCTTGCCGTCGCTGGCCAGGGCGTCGTACCGACCGCCGGAGGCGATCGACCCGAGCGACGGGAAACCGACCAGTTCGGTCTCGTAGACGGTGCCGGTGTAGTAGTCCAGCCCGCGGGCGATCTTCAGATCGGCGATCATCCGGCCGGGTACGGCGGCAGCCGCGGCATCGACCACGGCGGCAAGCTGGTCGAGTCCCTGGTCGAGCAGCTCGCTGCGGACCCCCAGTGACCGGACCCGCTCGACGAACGAGGTGTCGGCGCTGTTGATCTCGGCCAGCGCCGTACAGGATGCGGCCTGGGCGGCGGACAACCCGAGGTCATCGGTCAGCAGGTCCTGCACTGCATCCGGCCCGATCTTGTCGTACTTGTCGACGATCCGCAGCACGCCCGCCACGTCCTCGATCTCCAACCCGGCATAGAAACCCTGCGCCAGCCGACGGTTGTTGACCCGCATCAGCACCGGCGGCAGGCCGATGTCGGTGTGCAACCTCTCCAGGGCGTCCAGCGCGACCAGCGGCAGTTCGACGTCGTGGTGGTCGGCCAGGGTCCCGCTGCCGACGATGTCGATGTCGGCCTGGGTGAACTCGCGGTAGCGGCCCTCCTGCGGCCGTTCCCCGCGCCACACCTTCTGGATCTGGTAACGGCGGAACGGGAACTGCAGGTGGCCCGCGTTCTCCAACACGTAGCGAGCGAACGGGACCGTCAGGTCGAAGTGCAGACCGAGGTCGTCGCCCTTGGCCCGACCGTCCTCCTCGGCGTGCAGCCGGCGGACGACGTAGACCTCCTTGTCGATCTCCTCACCACCCTTGTTCAACCGGTCCAACGGCTCGACCGCCCTGGTCTCGATGGAGGCGAAGCCGTGCAGTTCGAAGGTCTCCTGCAGCTGACGGAGCACATGCTGCTCCACGATCCTGGCCTCGGGCAGGAACTCGGGAAAACCGGACAGCGGCTTGGGGCGCGGCACGGGCGTCGGCCTCACTCTCTGGGGATCGAACTGGTCACAGGTGCAGCAGATAGGGATTGCCGGCGCGTTCCCGCCCGAGGGTGGTCTGCGACCCGTGACCGGGTAACACGACCGTCTCGTCGGGCAGCTGCGACGGCGGCGACAACACTGTCGAGCTGAGCGTACGGTCCATCGTCGGCTGATCTCCACCCGGTAGATCGGTCCGGCCGACGGTCCCGGCAAAGAGTACGTCGCCGGTGAACAACAGGTCGTACCGGCCGGATTCGTCGTGGTACGGCGTCCGGAACAGGGTCGCGCCCGGCGTGTGTCCCGGTGCCGGGATCAGTTCGATCCGCAGCCCGGCCACGTCCAGCGTGGCGAACTGACCGTCGGTGGCCGGTTCGGCGGTCAACATCGTCGCCGGCTCCCGAGCGGTCGCCGGATCGGCGTAGTCGGCGACCAGTGGATGGAAATCCGGCGTCAGCGCGGCCAACGGATCGGTCAGCCAGGGCCGGTCGGCCGGCCCGATCCAGCAGCCCGCGCCGTACCGGTCGGCCACCGTGGCGGCATCGGCGACATGGTCGAAATGACCGTGGGTGAGCAGCACCGCCGACGGGCGCAGCCCGAGTTCCTGGCAGGCGGTGTCGAGCCGTTCGGCGGCGTCCATCCCGGGATCGATGACTACGCAGCGATCGTCATCACCGGTGCCGAGGACGTAACAATTGGCCGCCAGCGGCCCGGCCGGAAAGGATGCGATCACCACGGCCGACACCGTATCGGGCAGGATGGGGGGTATGAGCGAAGACGCACAGGGTGCCGCGAAGGCGACACCCCCATCGTCTGGTATCCCCACGCCGCCACCCGGCGGCCCGAAGCCGGCTGCTGCTGCGCCCGCCTCGTTCGGTCGCGTCGATGACGACGGGACCGTGTATGTCCGCAGCGGTGACGGGGAGCGGGCGGTCGGCCAGGTGCCCGATGCCACCCGCGAGGAGGCGCTGGACTTCTTCGTCCGGCGCTACACCGCCCTGGAACTCGAGGTCTCGTTGCTGGAGCGACGCATTCGCGGCGGCAACCTGTCTCCCGACGACGCGGCGTCCTCGGTCCGTACGGTGCGGGAATCGGTGCAGTCGGCCAATGCGGTCGGGGATCTGGACGATCTCAATCGGCGGCTGGACGAGCTGAGTCCGCTGCTCACCGAGCAGCGTGCGGTCCGTAAGGCCGAACGAGCCAGACAACAGGAGGAGACCAGAGCAGCCAAGGAGCGGTTCGTCACCGAGGCCGAACGGCTGGCACAGAGTAACGACTGGCGTGGCGGAGTGAACCGGTTCCGTTCTCTGTTGGAGCAGTGGAAGCAGTTGCCGCGACTGGACCGGTCGACCGACGACGCGCTCTGGCATCGGTTCTCCAGCGCGCGGACGACCTACACCCGTCGCCGCAAGGCGCAGTTCGCCCAACAGGCCGAACGCCGCGAGGCAGCCAGGACCACCAAGGAATCGATCATCACCGAGGCCGAGGCGCTGGCCGACTCCACCGACTGGGGCCCGACCACCGGCGCGTTCCGGGACCTGATGTCGCGGTGGAAGGCGGCCGGCCCCGCACCGCGGGAGGTCGAGGAGGATCTCTGGCAGCGGTTCCGCGGCATCCAGGACCGCTTCTTCGCAGCCAAGCAACAGGCCTTCTCCGCCCAGGACGCCGAGTTCCGGGAGAATCAGGTCGCCAAGGAAGCGCTGCTGGACGAGGCAGAGAGGTTGGTGCCGGTCACCGACCTGTCCGCAGCCAAGGCAGCCTTCCGGGATTTCCTCGAACGCTGGGCCGAGATCGGCAAGGTGCCGCGGGAGGCGATGCGTGGGTTGGAGAACCGGCTGCGCGCGGTGGAGAAGGCGATCCGCGATGCCGAGGACGAGCACTGGCGCCGGACCAATCCGGAGGCCAGGGCTCGTGCCGAGGACACCGCGGCCAAGCTGGAGGCCCAGATCTCTTCGTTGGAGGAACGGGCCGGCAAGGCCGAGGCCCGTGGTGACGACAAGGCAGCCCGGGAGGCACGGGACAACGCCGCCACCTACCGGCAGTGGCTCACCCAGGCACAGCAGGCTGCCAGCGAGTTCCGTCCCGACTGACTCCTTCCGGCTGACCGACAATCACCGGCCGGCGACCTCGCCGGCCTCCAGATCGGCGAACGGCTCCAGCAGCCGTTCGGCCTGGTCGATCTCGGGGGTCAGGACGCGGTCGTCGGTGTTGTCGGACAGCACCGTGACGGCCCGGTCGTAGGCGGTCCGGACCGGCGCGTCCGGCAGCTCGACCCCGGACAGCCGCAGCGCCCGGATCGCACCGACGAGCTCGCAGGCCAACACCGTGCGGTAGGTCCGCACCACCGTGGCCGTCTGCCGGACCGCCTGCGGCGCAAAGCTGGCGTTGTCCTCCAACCCGCGGGAGATCACCGCATTGCCGAGGGTGACCGGTGCGGCCGCGTGCCGCAGCTCGGCGAGCGCGTCCTGGGTGACGTATTCCAAGATCATGATCCCGGAGCTGCCGGCCGGACCGGTGGCCAGGAACGGTGCCAACTCGGTCAGCGCGGGATCGGTCAGGTTGGTCAGCCGGGCCGCCGACAGCTGTGCGACCTGGTCCACCGCGGCCCGAAGATGATCAAGGGCTTGGGCAAGGTGCGGGGTGGCGAACTGTCCGTGGTGGTAGCTGCGACCGGTCCCCGAGTCGATCAGCGGGTTCTCCGCGGCCGCATTGACCTCGATCGTCAGGATCTGCTGCAGCGAGGTCCACGCGTCCTGAGCGGCGCCGGCGACCTGTGGGAAGGTCCGCAGCCCGAACGGATCCTGCAACCGACGGGCGGGCAGCTGCTGATCCTGGTTGCCGAGCAGCCGGCGCATCGCTGCCGCGCACTGCAGCGTCCCGGGATGCGGGCGGGACCGATGGACGGCGTCGGCGTAGGCCTCCGGGGAGCCGCCCAGGGCTGAGTACGTCAACGCCGTCACCACCCGCCCGGCGGCGAGCAGCCGACCAAGATCAGCTGCGGCCAACACCGCCTCGCCGAGGGTGGCCGCATTGCTGGACATGAACGCGAGTGCGTCACCGGAGCCGATGCTGACCGGATCGATCCCACCCGTAGCCCACGGCCGTTCGCCCGCGAGGGTGAGACCGACCTCGGCCAACGCCGCAAGATCACCGGTGCCGATCCGGCCGTGGGAATGGACCTGCGGCAACGAGTCGGTCCGCAACGCCGCGTCGAGTCCGGTCACCAGGTCGGGCTGCACCCCGCTGCCGCCCGCCGCCAGCTGGTTGAGCCTGATGATCATCAACGCCCGGACCGACGCGTCGGGCAGCAGGCTGCCGTATCCACCGGCGTGGCTGCGCAGCAGTCGCATCCCGTGCTCGTCGGCGCGGTCCGGGTCGACCGCGACGTGCCGGTTCGCGCCGACGCCGGTGGTCCGACCGTAGACGTTGCCCCAGGTGCTCAGGTGGGTGGCCAGATCGCAAGCGACTCGGACACGTTCCAGCGCGGCCGGGTCCAGCTCGATCCGGCCGGCGCCGTCCCGACTCAACTCGACGATGTCGGCACAGCGCAGGTCGTTTCCGGTGATCCGGACCGGTCCATGATCGGCCATCGGCACGCCTCCTTCGGCACGGAACCCTTGCATTCCTACGCTGTCATGAAATCAGCCGCGGAGGCGCCGGGGCGTCCCCGGTCGGGAGTCCAACCGGTCGCGGCTGCTAGGGTCGGTCCCGATAGCGCCTAGGGTTCCGCGTCCCGGATCGCAGCAGGAGGTCGGGACGGTCTGGTCCGAGCGGCGCCACCGGTTGCTGACGATGAGCCGCCGGTCATCTCAAGGGACAAAAGCCTGGAGGATCCGCCGCGGCACACCGTGCGCCGCGAGAAGAGGATCCTGTGTCTGTTGTCGCTCTGCTGCTGATCGGGCTCGGCGCGATCGCCCACACCACCTGGAATCTGGCCGCCAAACGGTTCTCCGGCGCCGGCCTGCGGTTCGTCTGGCTGTCCAGCGTTGTCGCTGCCGTGGTGGTGGCACCCTTTGCGTTGACGGCCTTCGCCGGCAATCGCGCTGCGGTGCCGGTGGTGCTGATCGCGGGATTCGTCAGCGGCCTGATCCACATCGGCTACTTCGTGCTGCTGCAGCGCGGCTACCGGGTCGGCGACGTGTCCCTGGTCTACCCGATGGCTCGCGGCACCGGCCCGCTGTTGACCATGATCGTTTCGGTGCTGTTCCTGGCCGAACGGCCCGGTCCGGTGTCGCTGGCCGGCGGCGCGGTGATCATCGCCGGTGTCGCGGTGATCGGCTTCGCCGGCAGCCGCGGCGTCTCGCTCGACCCGCGTGCGGTCGTCCTCGGTCTGATGACCGGGGTGACCATCGCGGCGTACACGCTCTGGGATTCCTATGCCGTGACCCGGTTGGGCATCTCGCCGATGATCCAGAGCTGGCTGTCCAGCCTGACCGAGGTGTTGGTGCTGGCGCCGGTCCTGCTGCGGCCTCGGCAACCGATCGGCACCATCATCCGCAGTCAGTTCGCCGGCAGTCAGCTGATCGGCGCGCTGATCGTGGGGATCGGTTCGCCGTTGGCCTACATCTCGATCATGTACGCGATGCGGCACGCCCCGACTGCCCTGGTCGCGCCCGGGCGTGAGGTCAGTGTGGTGCTGGTCAGCATCGCCGGCTGGCTGATCTTCGCCGAGCCCAATCCCCGCCCCCGACTGATCGGTTCGGCGATCGTGCTGGCCGGGATCGTCGCGCTCGCCGTCGGCTGATCATCACGCGGCCGCGCGATACTCCTCGAGGAATTCGGCGATCCTGCCGATCGCCTCGGTCAACACGTCGACCTCGGGCAGGGTGACCAACCGGAAGTGATCGGGGTCGGGCCAGTTGAAACCGGTGCCGTGGGTGACCAAGATCTTTTTGGCCCGCAGCAACTCGATCACGAACTGTTGATCATCGGCGATCGGATACACCTCGGGATCCAGCCGCGGGAAGCAGTACAACGCTCCCCGTGGGCGCACCGAGCTGACGCCCGGGATCTCATTCAGCAGCCGATCGGCGAGCATCGCCTGGTCGTAGTAGCGGCCGCCGGGAATGATCAACTCGTCGACCGACTGGTAGCCGCCGAGAGCGGTCTGGATCGCATGCTGGGCAGGGACATTGGGACACATCCGCATGTTGGCGACCAGCGTCAGCCCTTCCAGGAAGTCGCGGGCCAGATGCTTCGGTCCGGAGACCAGCACCCAGCCGGAGCGGTAGCCGCAGACCCGGTAGGCCTTGGACAGTCCGCTGAAGGTCAGACACAGCACGTCGTCGCCGGCGACGGTCGCGGTGTGCTGGTGCTCGGCACCGTCGAACAGGATCTTCTCGTAGATCTCGTCGCTGAAGATCACCAGATCGTGCCGTCGGGCGATGTCCACCAGGCCTTGCAGCACCTCGGTGGTGTAGACCGCACCGGTCGGATTGTTCGGGTTGATGATCACCAGTGCGTGCGTGTTCGGCGTGATCTTGGATTCGATGTCGGCCAGGTCCGGCTGCCAGCCGTTGTCCTCGTCGCACCGGTAGTGCACCGGTGTGCCGCCGGAGAGGGTGACCGCGCCGGTCCAGAGCGGGTAGTCCGGAGCCGGCACCAGGATCTCGTTGCCGTCGTCGACGAAGGTCTGCAGCACCATCGTGATCAACTCCGAGACGCCGTTGCCGAGGAACACGTCGTCGACCTTGGCGTCGGCCAGTCCGTGGCTCTGGTAGTACTGCGCGACCGCGGTCCGCGCGGAGTAGATGCCGCGGGAGTCGCTGTAGCCCTGGGCCGATGGGAGGTGGTGCACGATGTCGGCCATGATCGCCTGCGGTGCCTCGAAACCGAACGGGGCCGGGTTGCCGATGTTGAGCTTCAGGATCCGGTGGCCCTCGGCTTCCAGTCGTTGGGCCTCGACGAGGATCGGTCCCCGGACGTCGTAGCGGACGTCCCGCAGCTTCTTGCTCTGTTTGATGGCGCGCACGGCTTCATCTTCCCAGCCGCCGTCCCGACCGGCGCGCCGGGCTGGTCAGTACGTCAGCGCGCCGCCGCGCTCACTTCAGGGTCCAGGCGACGGCGGCCGCCAGTACGAACAGCACGACCGCCACCAGGATCACCGCCGGTGCCGGCCAGCCGCGACGAGGCTTCGACGCCGGGGGCGGCAGCAGGACCGTACCGTCCTCGGTTCGGGTCGGTGCCGGGAGTCGGTCATCGGCCGAAACCTCGCGGCGCAGCCAGGTCTGTTGCTGAGCTTCCCGCGGCTGCGGCGGTGTCTGCAGCACGGTCGGTTCCTGCTGCCAGGCGGGCGGACCGGCGACGGCGGTGTCCGTCTCGGCCGGCAGCGCGGCCCGCAGCGTCGTACCGAAGGTGTGTGCGTCGGCCGGGCGGCCGTCCGGATCGGGGTCCATCGCGGCGGCCAGCAGCTGATCGATCTGCGGCGGCAGACCGAGCCGGGCAGCGATCGGCTCCGGTCGGACGTCCCGACTGCGCCGGACCAACTCCCCCGCGGTCAGCCCGGCGAACGGCCGGCGGCCGGCCAACAGCTCGTAGCTCACCACACCGAGGGCGTACACGTCGGCCCGGCTGTCGAAGCCACCGAACTGGTCCGCCTGCTCGGGAGCCATGTAGGCCGGGCTGCCGGTGGTTACGGTGTAGCCGCTGGCGTCGGCGAGCTTCTTCGCACTGCCCAGATCGGCCACCAACACGTGCAGCGGTGCGTGCCGGGTGTCGATCAGGAAGTTGCCGGGCTTCAGGTCGCGGTGCACGATGCCGGCCTCGTGCAGCACCTGAACGGCCTCCGAGGCCTCGGCGGCCAGCCGGACCGCCTCGTCGGCGGGGAGTTGACCGACCAGGCCGGTGAGCGCACCGCCTTCGATGAAGTCCATCACGAAATACGGCTGCTCCGGCCGGTCACCGCCCGGCGGGGACACACCGACGTCGTAAACCCGGACCACTCGCGGGCTCTGGATCCGGCGCAGCAGCCGGGCCTCGGTGAGGAAACGTTCCCGGACGTCGGCGTTGACCGCCCAGTTGTCGGCCAGCACCTTGACCGCGACGGGTACGTCGAGGTCGGGATCGTAGGCCTTCCACACGGTCGCGAAGGCGCCCGCGCCCAGGACCCGATCCAGGCGATACCGTCCGATCTGCTTCATCGCCGCCCATTATCCGGCCTGCCGACGATTTCACCCCGATCGGCCGGTCCGACGTCGGCGTGGTCGTGTTTGCGGTACTGGATACCGGACCACACCAGCAGTCCCCTCGAACACAACCGCGTCACGATTGACCGCCGTCACCCTGCCACTCGTCGGTGTCGGCCGCCGCCACGGCATGATGTGCTCACGATGACTGACGACGCCGAACTCGATGAGCTGGTCCGCTCCGCCCAGGCCGGCGACCAGGCGGCTCTGGGCGACCTGCTGACGCGGCTCCGGCCGCGCGTGATGCAGCGCTGTGCACGCCTGCTGCCGCATCAGCAGGACGCGGAAGAAGCCGCCCAGGATGCGCTGCTGGCGATCAGTTCCAACATCGGCAGCTACTCCGGGCGCGGCTCCTTCCTGGGCTGGGTCACGGTGATCACGTCCAACAGTGCGCGGGGCACCTACCGGTCGCTCAAACGCCGCGGCGAGACCACCGGGGCGGTTGCCGTCCCGGAGTCGGCCGACCCGCGGACGACCAGTGTGATCGCCGGCACCCGGCTGGACCTGCTGGAGTCGCTGAACGAGCTGGAACGCCGACACCCTGCGCTGCTGGAACCGTTCGTGCTGCGCGACCTCGGCTCGCTGCCGTACGACGAGATCGCGGAGCTGACCGATGCGCCGCTGGGCACCGTGAAGGACCGGATCCACCAGGCCCGCAAGTTCATGCGGGAACGACTCCGGTTGCAGTTGGAAGCAGAGTTGTGAGGCGGTCGATCACCACCGCCGGTCGAACGGTCAGTGCCGATCGATCGGCCGATCGATCGATGAGAAGGGCCGATCGGTGAGAAGGAGCGTGAGCGTCGGCTGCTGGATCGCCGCCGTCGTGCTGGGGGCCGGCACGGGTCATTTCGTGCTCCCCGACCGTGGCACCGTCGGTTGGCCGCCGTGGTCGGCGGACAGCACGACCCCGCCGGCCGACGGCAACGCGACCGCCGGGCCGGAACCGATGCCGAGCGACTATGCCCGAACGCCACCGACGAAGAGCGACCTGGCGTCGGTGAAGACCTTCGACAAGGCTGGTCTGGATGTCCGGGTCTACCATCTCGGCGGCGACGGCGATCCGAACACCGGAGCGACGATCTGCAGTGACCAGGCGGGGCCGGGCAACCGCACTCTGGGCGACCTCACCGGTTACGACCCGTCGCTGACCGGTTCCTGGGAGGAGAAGGGCGACGACGGCACAGCCGACCAGATGATCGCGGTCGCCGACTCCCCCGCCGACGCGAAGGTCGCCGCCGACCAGCTCCTGAACAGTGAGTCGCCATGCCGTCATGCCGAGGTCGGCGAGTCGGTGCTGGGCAAGCCCCGCGAGCAGCTGATCGAGCCGGGCGTCTGGGCGGCCTGGATCGGTCAGTATCCCGGCGACCAGAACACCAACGGCGAAGCACCCGAGGGAGCCGAACCCTGCGGCGGCGAGATCATCATCCGCAACGGCCAACGCTTCGGCACGATCGGGGTCTATCTCTGCGCCGACTCCGAACAGCTCGGCACTCTCGCCGTTGCCGCCGCCAAGCGGCTCGGCTAGTGCCCGCGATCCGAATGTCGTACGAGTGCGAGCGGCCTCGCCGATCGCACCGGTTTCGGGCAGTTCGTACGACAGATTCGTCGCGGTGTCCCGACACTGACGGCTGTTCACGGCTAGGGTCGCGGTCCATGGACATGCTGAAGGGCGACCGGATCGCAGCGGCGGACCTGACCGACTGGCGCAAGCTGGCCCAGGGGCTGCATGCCCGTTATCGGGTCGACGATTTCGCCACCGGCGCCCGATTCATCACGGCGGTTGGCGAAGCCGGCGACGCCGTCGGACACCACCCGCAGGTGTCGATCGGTGACGGATATGTCGACCTCAAGCTGGTCACCGAGGATGCCGTCTACCGCAACGATGAGGGCACCGAGTTCAGTGTCGAATGGGTGACCCAACAGGACGTCGACCTGGCACGACGGATCACCGAGATCGCCGCCGACCAACGGCTCGACGCCGACCCGGCAGCGGTCGCTGTCATCGAGCTCGGTCTGGACACGACGCGGTCGTCGACGATCGCTCCGGTGTGGGCCGCACTGCTGACCGGGGACAGCGCGGCCCAAGGACGCGGAACGCCCAGCGACGAGATCCGGGACGATTCCGGACGCGTTCCGAACCTGTGGTTCGGCGACGTCGATGAACCACAGGGCGATGAGCAGCTGAACACCTCCCAGCGGTTCCACCTCGAGGTCTACGTGGCCCCTGAGGTGGCCGAGCAGCGGATCGCTGCCGCCGTCGCAGCAGGCGGGACCGTCGTCGACGACAGCGATGCACCGGCGATGACAGTGATCGCCGATCAGGACGGCAACAGAGGGGTCATCTGTGTGGACGTCTCAGCGGCCGCGGGCAGCTGAATCGCTGGTTGGGTTCTGATGTGACCGAGGTCGTTGACTACGACGCGTCCTGGCCGGCTGCCTACGCCCGGGCCGCGGAGCAACTCCGAGCTGTCGGGACCGGCAGGTGGTTGGTCGAGCACATCGGTTCGACCAGCGTTCCCGGGCTGTCGGCCAAGCCGATCATCGACCTCGCGGTCCGGGTCGGGTCCTTCGACGAGTTGGACGATCGGCGCCAGGGCCTCGTCGACAACGGTTGGTTGTCGCTGCGCCGGCAACCCCACGGTCATCGGGTCCGGGTCAAGGAGGTTGCCGGGTGTCGGACGCATATCGCACACTTCTTCACCGCCGACCAGTGGGAGACCTGCCACCAGCGGTTGTTCCGCGACTGGTTGCGGTCCCACTCGGCCGACGCGGCCCGGTATCAGGAGTTGAAGCTGGCCGCAGCAGCAGAGGAGGACGGCTCGGCGTACGGTGCCCGCAAACAGCCGCTGGTACTGGACATCGTGAACCGCGCACGAGCTGCCCGAGGTTTGCCACCGATCGATGATCTCGATCCCGAGCGGTCGATCAGCTCCGGATGATCCGTCCGTCGGTGCGATAGTCGACGACGTCCAGTGAACCGACGAAGGCGTTCAACGCGTCCGCATCGATCGTCGCGGTGGCCGGATCGACCAGCAGTGTGCTGTCGGCGAACGCGGTGACGTCGTCGCCGCCGCGGTAGACGTAGTCGGTCATCGCGACCGTGTAGGACGCCGCCAGGTCCAGCGGCTTGCCGCCCACGGTGATCGCTGTGACGCGGGCCCCTACCGGCCGATCGGGGTCGAAGGTGTAGCTGATGCCGGAGATCTGCGGAAAGCCGCCGCCGAGATCCTGGTAGCCGGCCAGGCCCTGCTCGACGGCCGACCGGAGCTGTTCACCGGTCGCTTCGACCTTGATCAACTTGTTGCCGAACGGCAACACGCCGTAGCCGCTGGCCAGGGTGAAGTCCCCTGCCGGCACCGCTGCTCGCAGTCCACCGCCCTGGATCCATCCGACGTCGGCCGGTTTGCCGTCGGCGAAGCCGGCACCGGACCGGAAGGCGTCGGCCACCAGATCACCGAGCGCCACCTCGCCCTGCCGATGGGCGTTGTCGGTCAGCGGCAGCGCAGTCCGTACGGTGCTGATCCGCTTGCCCAGCCGCTGCTCCAGGTCCGCAGCATAATGATCTTCGAGTCGTTGCAGTTCGGGGTCGGGTCGGACGCTGCCATCGACCTCCAGCACTGATGGGATGATCATGGTCCGGTGGCCGTGCCGACGGATGTCGATCTTGATCGTGGATCCGATATTTCCTTCTGGTGCAGCGATCCAGGTGCCCCGATGTCGGGTCAGAACCGACCGATCCTCGGCCACCTCCTCGGTCAGGACAAGATCGACGCCGGGCACCTGGTCGATCAGCGCGGCATTCTCCTCCGGCCCCTGTTGGGTGACGGCGACGACGACGTCGGGCCGCTGCTCGGCCGTCATCCGAGCCAACGCCTGCCGGGCTGCTTCGATCACCGGACGTTGATCGACACCGGTATCGGCACCGGTGGTGTCCATCGCATCGGTCAGTCCGAGGAAGCCGACCCGGAAGGCACCGACCTGTCGGACGGTCCAGGGCAGACCGCTGAACGGAGCTCCGTCGGCGTCCACGAGATTGGACGACACCCAGTCGAAGTCCGACTTCGCCATCAACGCACGGGTGTTCGCCACCCCGAAGTCGAAGTCGTGCTGACCGAAGTTGGCGACGTCGATACCGATCGTGTCGAACGCCTCGACCATGGGGTGGCCGTGATAGACACCGCCGAACAGCGTGCCGCCGGCCAGGTCGCCGCCGAACACCGTGGCACTGTACGGCTCGGTCTGCCGATCGGTCCGGAGCACGGTCGCCAACCGGGCGACCCCGCCACGGGAGACGCCGTCGGTGACCACCGGGCGGACATCGTGGGCGTCGTTGAAGTACAGCAGACTCGCGGTGCAGTTGTTCTTCGGCGGCCCCGGTGTGTCCTGGCCACAGCGATCTCGGGCAACGGCCCGGCCGGGGGTCAGGACGGTGATGATCATCATCGCCACCAGGATCGGCCCGAGCACGCGTAGTCTCTTCATGATCACGACCCTAGGGTGCGGTGCTCCGCGCCGGTGACACCCGGATGAACGGTCAGCGATCGTCGCCGGTCGCCGGGGTGAGCGGCAGTTCGTAGAACCGCCACAGGTCCTGCAGCTCGGGCGGGATCTCGCTGCCCGGATACCGATCGCGTTCGGTGAACCCTCGGGATTCGTACAGCCGGTGGGCCGCGGTCATGAATCGGTTGCTGTCCAGCCGGACGATCCGAGCGCCGAACTGATCACTGCAGCGGTCCAACAGCCAGTCCAGTAAGCCGGCGCCGATGCCGGTTCCGCGGTGCGTCGGCCGGACGAACATCCGCTTGATCTCCACCACGCCGTCATCGTTGGTCCGCAGCGCGGCCACGCCGACGGGCAGACCGCCGACTTCGGCCAGTGCGATCAGTCCCGACGGCGGCCGGAATCGTCGCAACGACTCCGGCGTATGTCCCGGGTCACCACCCATCGGGTAGCCGAAGGTCTGCTCGAAGGTCGCCAACGCCCAGGTCATGTACTCCGTCATCAACCCGAGCACGTGGTCGTCGTCGGCCGGCGACGCGGCCCGGAACCGGCAGCCCTCGGCGTCGATCGTCCGCACTCGCGTCACTGGTTGATGCGGTAGGCGTCGAAGACGCCGGGGATCCCGCGGACCCCCTGGATCACATGATCAAGATGGGTCGGGTCGGCAGTCTCGAAGGTGAACTTGGCCTTGCAGATCCGATCCTTCGAGGTGTTCAATGCGGCCGACAGGATGTTGACATGTTGATCGGACAACGCCCGGGTGATGTCGGACAGCAGCCGGTTGCGGTCCAGCGCCTCGACCTGGATCGCCACCAGATAGGAGTTCTGGGCGCCGGGCGCCCAGACGACCTCGATCAGCCGCTCCGGCTGGGACTTCAGGTCGGCGGCGTTCACACAGTCGGTGCGGTGCACCGAAACCCCCGAGCCGCGGGTGATGAAGCCCATGATCGGATCGCCGGGCACCGGCGTACAACACTTCGCCAGCTTGACCCACAGATCCGTCGCGCCGACCACCTCGATGCCGGTCTCCCCGCCCCCGCTCTTGCGACGCCGGCGACCGGTGACGACCAGATCCTCGCTGGTCTCGTCGACCGCGGACTCCTCGCCGCCCTCGACACTGATCAGCCGGTTGACCGCAGCCGCGGCACCGACATTGCCCTCACCGATCGCCGCGTAGAGAGCGTCCACGTCGGCCAGCCGGAAGTGGTTGGCCACCGAGGTCAGATGCTCGATGGTGAGCAGTCGCTGCATCGGCAGCCCGGCCTTGCGCAGATGCCGGGCCAGGATCTCCTTGCCCTGCTCGATCGACTCCTCGCGGCGTTCCTTGGTGAAGTAGTGGCGGATCTTGTTCCGGGCCCGCGGGCTCTTGACGAACGACAACCAGTCCCGGCTCGGACCGGCCCCTTCGGCCTTGGAGGTGAACACCTCGACCACGTCGCCGTTGGACAGTGCCGACTCCAAGGGCACCAGCCGGCCGTTCACCCGGGCGCCGACACAGCGATGCCCGACCTCGGTGTGGATGGCGTAGGCGAAGTCGACCGGTGTCGCCCCGGACGGCAGTGACATCACGTCGCCCTTCGGGGTGAACGCGAACACCTCGGAGGAGTTGATCTCGAACCGCAGCGAATCCAGGAACTCCCCCGGATCGGCGGTCTCCCGCTGCCAGTCCAGTAGTTGCCGGACCCAGACCAGATCGTTGCTGTTGGCGCCGCCGCCGTGGGGTTTGGCGGTCGTCGGGGTGCCCTTGCCGCCGCCCTGCTTGTACTTCCAGTGCGCGGCGACACCGTATTCGGCGCGCCGGTCCATCTCCTCGGAGCGGATCTGCAACTCCACCGGTTTGCCGCCCGGCCCCAGCACGGTGGTGTGCAGCGACTGGTACATGTTGAACTTCGGCATCGCGATGTAGTCCTTGAACCGGCCGGGCAGCGGGTTCCACCGGACGTGCATCACGCCGAGCGCGGCATAACAGTCCTTCGGCGTGTCGACCAGGATGCGCAAGCCCACCAGGTCGTAGATGTCGGCGAAGTCGCGGCCGCGGACCACCATCTTCTGATAGATCGAGTAGTAGTGCTTCGGTCGGCCGGTGACGGTCGCCTTGATCTTCGCGGCCTTCAGATCGGCGGTGACCTCGCTGATCACCTTGGCCAGCACCTCGTCCCGCTTCGGCGCAGCCTCGGCGACCAGCCGGACGATCTCGTCGTACACCTTGCGATGCAGGGTGGCGAAACAGAGATCCTCCAGCTCCCATTTGATCGTGTTCATGCCGAGCCGGTGTGCCAGTGGCGCGTAGATCTCCAGCGTCTCGGTCGCCTTGCGGTGTTGGCTCTCCGGACGGACGTAGTGCAGGGTGCGCATGTTGTGCAGCCGGTCGGCGAGTTTGATCACCAGCACCCTGATGTCGCGGCTCATCGCCACGATCATCTTGCGGATGGTCTCCGACTGCGCGCTCTCGCCGTACTTGACCTTGTCCAGCTTGGTGACGCCGTCCACCAGCAGCGCGACCTCTTCGCCGAAGTCGCGGCTCAACTGGGCCAGCGTGTACGGGGTGTCCTCGACCGTGTCGTGCAGCAGCGCCGCACACAGGGTCGGCTCGGTCATGCCGAGCTCGGCCAGGATCTGGGTGACCGCCAGCGGATGGGTGATGTAGGGGTCGCCGCTCTTGCGTTTCTGCCCGCGGTGCAACTCCTCCGCGGTCCGGTAGGCACGTTCCAGCAGCGCGGTATCGGCCTTGGGGTGGTTGGCTCGGACGATCCGGAACAGCGGGTCCAGCACCGGCAACTGCGGTCTGCTGCTGCCGAACCGGGCGATCCGCTGCCGCATCCGGACCCGGGGGTGCTCCGGGCCGGTGGCCAGCCGGACCGGGACTGCGACGCTGCCGCCGTCCCGCGCTGCCCTGCCCTGACCGCCCTGATCGCTCTGACTGCTCCGCGGCTGTTCGGATCGGTCCGGACTGCCCGCGCTGGACTGGCCGCTGGGCGCAGCACCATCCGACGATCGGCCCTGTCGATCGGCCGACCGTTCGATCGCCGGATCCTGATCGGCCACGGGGCTACCGTTGCCGGGCACCTTTCGATCGGTGTCGGATCCGACGGCGGTCCCAGGTTCGTTCAATCCGAATCCCTTCAGCGCCCTCGGAGATGTGCCGAGCCGATCCCAGACATCGCGCTCGCCCGATCGCTCGGGCTCACACGCTGCTCGGTGGGCCGATCACCACGCACCCCCCAGGGTGTGCGGCACCACCCGTCGAACGCCTCGGCACTCGACAGTGACAACACAACTGACCCCGAGTCTAATTCCCAGCTGTGCAGCCCGGGTGAGGCGGGGCCCGGAGAACGTCGGCGGCGGGGCCGCCGGTCAGTCGTCGTCGGGCGCCTGCCGCACCACGACCAGCTGGTCGCCGGTCTCCAGGCTGGCCACGGTCGGGTCGTAGTACTGCCGCAGGGTGCGGTTGCGGACCACCCCGAGCACCCGTTCGCCGCGGATGTCCGCCGGTGGATGGCCGACCTCGTCGGCGGTGACCTGCCGTTCGATGATCTCCAACCCCTCGTCGGCGGTGAGCAGGTCCTCGATCACCGCGCCGAGGTTGGGGCTGATCGAGCTGAGCCCGACGACCCGACCGACGGCGTCGGAAGAGGTGATCACGGAGTCGGCACCGGACTGTCGCAGCAACGGCGCGTTGTCCTGTTCACGGACCGCGACCACGATGTGCGCGCCCGGGTTCATCTGTCGGACGGTCAGCGTCACCAGGATCGCGGAGTCATCGCGATCCAGGGTGATGATGACGTCTCGGGCCTTGCTGATCTCGGCCCGGCGCAGAATCTCGCGTCGGGTGGCGTCACCGTGGATGGCGGCGAAGCCCTGCAGGTTGGCGTCGGCGATCACCGAGGGGCGGCCGTCGATCACCAGCAGCTGGTTCGGCATGGTCTTGCTGTCGGTCAGGGTCTGGACCGCACTGCGGCCCTTGGTGCCGTAGCCGATCACCACGATGTGGTTACGCATCCGCTTCCTCCAACGGGAATCCAGGAACATCCGGCGACCCTCGTTCGCCAACACCTCCAGGGTGGTGCCGACCAACAGGACCAGGAACGCGATCCGCAACGGGGTGACCAGGATCGCGTTCATGATCCGGGCGTGCGGTGCGACCGGGGTGATGTCGCCGTAGCCGGTGGTGGTGATGGTGACGGTCGCGTAGTAGATCGCGTCGATCAGCGAGACCTTGCCGTCGTAGCTGTCGGTGTAGGCATCCCGGTCGAGGAAAACGATCAGCACGACGAGGCCGAGCAGCGCCAACGCCAACAGGCCGCGGAAGGCCAGCTGGCGTCCCGGCGACAGCACCCGGGCCGGCAGGCTGACCAGGGTCCGGGTGGACGACATCCGCGTACGCCGACGTCGGCCGCCGGGCTCATCGGGCCAGTCGGCGGCATCGGGACGGAAGCTTTCGAACACGGGACGACCTCGGTGGGGACGCTGGGTTCGCGGACGGGTGGTGGGACTGCCGGCGGCGGTCAGTCGCCGTCGACGTGGGTCAGCGCGATGACCTCGTCGATCCCCTGCTCACTGAGGTTCTTCCGGCCGCCGAGGAAATCCAACTCCAGGACGACGGCGACCGCCACCAGGTCGGCGCCGAGTTCCTTGATCAGGTTGGCCGTGGCGGCGATCGTCCCGCCGGTGGCCAGGACGTCGTCGACGATCAGCACCCGCGATCCCTTGCCGATGGCGTCGCGATGCACACTGAGGGAGTTGGTGCCGTACTCCAACTCATACGAGGTGGTGATCACCTCACCGGGCAGCTTGCCCGGCTTACGGACCGGTACGAAGCCGGTCCCCAGCGCCAACGCGACCGGTGCACCGAAGATGAAGCCACGAGCCTCCATGCCGACCACGACATCGATCGCCTTCGGCGACTGCTGCACCAGGTCGGTGATGACGGCGGAGAAGCCGCCGGGTGATCCGATCAGCGGCGTGATGTCCTTGAACACCACGCCGGGTTCCGGGAAATCCGGGATGTCACGGATCAGATCGACCCAGTTGAGGTTGTTCATGGCTTCTTCCGTTCACTGCGCGGCTTGCGTTGTGGCTGCGGACGCTTGGCCGCAGCGTCGTTGAGTCTGTCACGGCGGGCGTCGTCGCTGCCGTCACTGCGCCCGGTGGATCGGCCACCGGGTCGTTGGCTGCCGCCGGATCCGCTGCCGCGGACCGACAGCGTGATCGTGGACTTGCCGACCTTGACCTCGCCGTCCTCGGGGAAGGCGTCACGGCCACCGTCGTCGCCGGTATCGGTGTCGGTGTCGACCTCGGGGTCGGCTACCGCGGTCGCGGTGCCGGTCCCCCGGCCCCGACCAGCACGGCCGGCGCCGACACCGACGGCCTCGCCCCGAGCCTTGGCCTCGTCCTTGGCACGGCGAGCGGCGACCCGCTTCTGCTGCCGGATCATGTCCGGCTCGCGTTCCTTCCAGGCCGCCAACAGCGGAGTGGCGATGAAGATCGAGGAGTACGCGCCGGAGATCATCCCGACGAACAGTGCCAGCGACAGGTCCTTCAGCGGACCGGTGTGCAGCACGACGCCGCCGGCGAACAGCAGCGCGGCCACCGGCAGCACGCCGATCACGGTGGTGTTGATCGACCGGACCAGGGTCTGGTTGACCGCGAGGTTGGCCGACTCGGAGTAGGTCCGCTGCGCGTTCGCGGTCAGGTTACGGGTGTTCTCCCGGACCTTGTCGAAGACCACCACCGTGTCGTAGAGCGAATAGCCGAGGATCGTCAGCATCCCGATCAACGATTCGGGGGTGAAGGAGAAGCCGACGACGGCATACACCCCCAGGGTGATCGCCAGGTCGTGTAACAGCGCGACCAGCGCCGCTCCGGCCATCTTCAGGTTCCGCATGTAGGCCCACAGCAGCAGGCTGACCAGCACCAGGAACACGCCGAGCGCGATCACCCCTCGTTCGGTGATCTGGCTACCCCAGGACGCACCGATCAGGCTGTAGGTGATCTGGTCGGCGTTGGCCCCGGTCGCGTCGGCCAACACCTGCTTGACCTTCGGGACCTCGCTCTCGGAGTTCAGTGCCTCGGTCTCGACCCGGATCGTCGAGTTGCCGACCTTGGTCACCTCGGCGTCGGAGACGGCTCGGACGCCGCTGCCGCTGAGCGCGTCCTGGACCTTGCTGACCGTTGCGGTGTTGGCCGTCGCCGGGACCTGGAACTCTGCGCCGCCGGTGAACTGGATGCCCAGGTTCAGGCCACGGATAAGGAATCCGGCGATGACGATGACCAGCAGGATGCCGGAGATGACGAACCAGCGCCGACGCTTGCCGACGAAGTCGTAGGAGATCTCACCGGTGTAGAGCCGGTGACCGAACTGACCAAGTTTGGACATCAGCTTTCTCCCTCGGTCGCGTGTCGTGCCAACGGTCGCTTCCGACCGCCCGGCAGGGCCTGGACCCCGAGGTGCGAGGCGTCCAGCCCCGACAGCTTGTGACCGCCGCCGAAGAACTTCGTCCGGCTGAGCAGGGTCACCAGCGGCTTGGTGAAGAAGAACATCACCATCACGTCGATCAGCGTGGTCAGGCCGAGCGTGAACGCGAAGCCACGCACCGAACCGATCGCCAGCATGAACAGGATCAGCGCCGACAACAGCGACACCCCGTCGGCGACCAGCACCGTCTGCCGAGCCCGACGCCAGCCGGTCTCGACGGCGGCCCGGATGGTCCGCCCCTCACCGACCTCGTCGCGTATTCGCGCGAAGTAGATGATGAAGCTGTCCGCGGTGATACCGATCGCCACGATCGCGCCGGCGATACCGGCCAGACTGAGCGCGAACCCGACCGATGCGCCCAACAGCACCATCGCCGCGTACGTGCTGGCGAACGCCACCGCCAACGAGGCGACCACGACGACCGCCAAACCGCGGTAGTAGAGCAGACAGAACAAGATCACCAGGGCCATGCCGACCGCACCGGCGATCAGCCCGGCCTGCAACTGCTCACCGCCCAGGGTCGGTGACACCGTGTCGACGCTGGAGATCTCGAAGGCCAGCGGCAGCGAACCGTACTGCAGCACGTTGGCCAACTGGCGCGCGCTGTCCTGATTGATGCCCTGACCGCTGATCATCGCGCTGCCACCGGCGATGGCGTAGGAGACCGACGCCGAGGACACCACGTCGCCGTCCAGGACGACGGCGAAGGCGTTCTCCGGTTGGCTGCGCTTGGCCAGCTCGCGGGTGGCGGCCTCGAACTGCTTGCTGCCCTTGGAGTTGAAGCTCAGGTTGACCTGCCAGCCGCCGGCCGTGCCCTGGCCACCGGTGGTCGCGCTGGCATCGGTCACGTCGGTGCCGGCGATCAGCATCGGGCCGAGCAGGTATTTCACGGTGCCGGCGTCGTTACAGGCGAACAGCGGCTGGTCGGAGACGTCGGGATAGTACTTGTCGTCCCGCGGGCAGGTGAACGCGGCGAAGTCGGTCTTGTCCTTCTGCGACGGCTGCCAGTCGATCGCCTTGTCCGGAGCGGTGCCCTTGCCCTCGGCCGACGGCCGCGGCTTCGGCGGCACCGGCGGCTCGGTCGGCAGCGCCGGTGCCGGGCGTCCGTTGCCCTTCGGCTTGGCCGTGGCGGACGCACTCGGCTTGCTGGACGCGCTCGATCCGGCGTCGGCCGACGATCCGGCCGAGGCCTTGGCCGACGGAGAGCTGGACGGGTCGCCGGCCGACGGCGAGTCCGACGCCTTCGGCTGCGGCGTGGTCTGCTGCTCGTCGTAGACCGAGCGGAACCTCAGCTCAGCGGTCTGGCCGACCTGTTGGATCAGCTCGTCGCGCTGCACGTTCGGGGCGCTGACGATGATCTGGTTGCCGCCGGCGGTGGTGACCTCACTCTCGCCGACGCCCAGGCCGTTCACCCGCTGCTCGATGATCGTCCGGGCCTGTTCCAGGCTGGTGGCCGACACCGACCCCTTCCCGGTGGTGTTCCGGGCGGTCAGGGTGATCGTCGTGCCCCCGCTCAGGTCAAGCCCGAGTCTCGGGGTCCAGTTCTTGGTGACCGCCATCAACCCGTACAGGGCTGCGATCACGATGAAGAAGGCCACCAGCGTACGCAGTGGATGGCCGACCTTTGATGCCACAATCGGTCCTCGGGGTGTCGGTCCTCAGGCTTGCTTCTGGTCGTCGCCGTTCGGCGTCTCCGACTCGCCTGCTGGCGTATCCGGCTGGCCGCCGTTTTCGGCGTCCTCCCGAGACCGGACCTGGTCGTCGTAGGCGTTCAGCGAAGACTCACCCAACGACGATCCCGAAGAATAGGACCCGGACGGTTCGCTGCTGCCCTGCGGGGGCCACGGCGCCGTCTGGTGCTGGGTCGGTTCCTCGGTCGGTGAACTGAAATCGGGACCAGCCCCCTGCTGATCCGCTGCGGAATATCCCTGGTCCCCCGGGGCGTACTCGTGGATCGGCGCGCCGCCGGCCAGGCCACTGGCCGACCCTGCCTGATCGCCCGAACCGTCCTGCTCGCCGGTTCCCGCGGCAGCACCGGTCCCGGCCGCGCCGCCGGCTGCGGCAGCGCCCAACTGCGATCCTGCACCAGGGCCGTCGGAGGCACGGTAGGAGCTCAGCTCGGCGTCCTCTTCCTCATCGCCGACGACCCGACCGACGGCCTGCTTCAGCATCGTGATCCGCGCGCCCGGCGAGGTCTCCAGTACGACCTGCTTGTCGCCCATCGCCACGATCGTGGCGTAGATCCCGGTCGTGGTGACCACTCGAGCACCCGGCTCCAGCTTGCGCACCATCTCCTGCTGCTGCTGCGTCCGCTTCCGCTGCGGCCGGATGATCAGGAAATAGAACGCAATGATCATCACGACGATCAAGATGATCGATGTGTAACTCTGCACTTCGGATTCACGTCCAATCGTCGGCGTCGGGACGCCGCTGAGGTTGCCGTCGGGCGGTCGTTTCAGTCGTGTGGGCGGGTCGACTACGCGGCCCGGCCCGACTGCTCCGACCGCCGTACTCTACCCAGTGTCCACGACAAACCCCGACAGCGCCGCACCGACGCCGCCCGAGGACCGATTCGCCAGGGGCGATATCGCAACACAAGTCGCCATATGACCCTCGCCGCGCACCCTCCCGGGGCGATATGGCAACACCAGGCACCATATGACCCCGGCCGCGCAGATCCCCAAGGGACGATTTCCCAGCACGGGACACCATCCGACCGGCACCGGCAACGCTGCTCAGCTGAACAGGTCTGGTTCCTCGGCGGTGGTGGTGGTCTGCTGCCGCGGCGGGGTGAGCCCGAGATGCCGCCAGCCGGCCGCGGTCGCCACCCGTCCGCGCGGGGTACGCATCAGGAAACCGAGCCGGACCAGGAACGGCTCGGCGACCTCCTCGACGGTCTCGGTCTCCTCACCGACCGCGATCGCCAGCGTGCTCAGTCCGACCGGACCGCCGCCGAATTTGCGGCAGATCGCGTCCAACACGCCGCGGTCCAGCCGGTCCAGCCCGAGCGTGTCCACCTCGTACAGATCGAGCGCGGCGCGGGCGACCGCCTCGGTGATCCGGCCGTCGGCCCGGACCAGCGCGTAGTCCCGAACCCGGCGCAGCAGCCGGTTGGCGATCCGCGGCGTGCCCCGGGATCGGCTGGCGATCTCGACGGCGCCGGACGGGTCCAGGTCGGCGCCGATCAACGTGCCGGACCGGGCCACGATCCGTTCCAGCGCTTCGGCGTCGTAGAAGTCGAGCTGGGCGTTGAAGCCGAACCGGTCCCGGAGCGGCCCGGGCAGCATCCCGGCCCGAGTGGTCGCCCCGACCAGCGTGAACTGCGGGATGTCCAGTGGGATCGCCGTCGCGCCCGGTCCCTTGCCCACGACGACGTCGACCCGGAAGTCCTCCATTGCCAGATAGAGCATCTCCTCGGCGGGCCGGGACATCCGATGGATCTCGTCGAGGAAGAACACCTCGCCCTCGGTCAGGCCGGACAGGATCGCAGCCAGATCTCCGGCGTGCTGGATCGCCGGGCCGCTGGAGATCCGCAACGGTGCACCCATCTCGGCGGCGATGATGCCGGCCAAGGTCGTCTTGCCGAGCCCGGGCGGGCCGGACAGCAGTACGTGGTCGGGCACCGCATTGCGGGCCCGGGCCGCCTCCAGCACCAGGCCGAGTTGGTCACTGACCCGGGGTTGGCCGTCGAACTCGGCCAGCGTGGTCGGTCGCAGCGCCGATTCCGCGGCCGACTCGTCCGGGTCGGGATGCGGATCGACCAGGTCGGTGCCGCCGTCGTCGGGCCACTCGTCGCGTTCAGCCATGGTGTCCCCCATCATTCCCGATCCCGCCGACCATCCGCCTGACCCCCACCGCGCGACCACCATCGGTCGGGCCGAAGATCGACCTGCAGCGATCGATCAGGCCTTGGCCAGGGTCCGGAGCGCGGCCCGCATCAGTTCGGCGATGCTGATCGTCGGGTCGTCGGCGGCGAGGTGTTCGACCCGCGTACACGCGGCGTCGGCGTCCTTGGCCGACCAGCCGAGGCCCTGCAGACCCTGGCTGACCTGATCCCGCCACTCCTCGTCGTTGCCCGGTTCCGGTCCTGCGGCGGCATCGGTCGGGTGATCGGCGACGATCGCGTTCACCTTGTCCTTCAACTCGATCACGATCCGTTGGGCACCCTTCCGGCCGACGCCGGGGACCCTGGTCAGCGCGACCAGGTCCTCGGTGGCGATCGCCTTCCGCAGCTCGTCCGGGGCCAGCACGGCCAGCGCTGCCTGGGCCAGCTTCGGCCCGACGCCGGAGGCGCTCATCAGCAACTCGAAGAAGTCGCGCTCCTCACCGGTGCCGAAGCCGTACAGGGTCAGCGAGTCCTCCCGGACCACCAGCGAGGTGGCCAGGGTCGCGGGCTGCCCGGCCCGCAGGTCGGCGGTGGTGTTCGGGCCGCACAGCGTCTTGATGCCGACTCCGTTCACATCGATCACCGCCGAGGTGGCGGCGAGCTGGATGACGGTGCCGGAGAGTTGAGCGATCATGCCTCATGTCCTGGTACGGAAGGAGTTCGTCGGCGGGCCAACGCGTACGCACGGCGTTGGCGTGCTGCTTGTTCGGTGGCGGCCTGTTCGGCGCGCACCAGACGATCACTGGCCGCGCCGCGCCAGACGTGACAGATCGCCAGCGCCAGCGCATCCGCGGCGTCGGCCGGCTTCGGCGTCGCCGCCAAACGCAGCACCCGGGTCACCATCGCACCGACCTGGGCCTTGTCGGCCCGACCGGAGCCGGTGATCGCCGCCTTCACCTCACTCGGTGTATGCAACGCGACCGGAAGCCCGTGCCGGGCCGCGACCAGCATCGCCACTCCCGCGGCCTGCGCGGTGCCCATCACGGTCTGCACGTTGTGCTGGGCGAACACCCGCTCAACGGCGACGACATCGGGCTGATGTTGGGTGATCCACTCGTCGAACGCCCGCTCCAGCCGCAGCAGCCGATAGGCGGTGTCGGTCCCGGTGTCGGTGCGGACGACGTCCACCGCGACCAGCTCCGGATTGCGACCGAGCGTGCCGTCGACGACGCCGAACCCGCATCGGGTCAGGCCGGGATCGATCCCGAGCACCCGCACGGCACACCTCCCTGGAACAGACGATCCGAACAGACGTTCGGACCCTATCTCAGGTACGCATCCGCGCCGCGCTGGGCAGCGGGCGTGTCGCCGACGACGCAGCCGGCGCCGGGTATCCGGATCCTGTGCGCACGACTGAGGGCCCCACTCGACGTGCTGCCGAGCGGGGCCCTCATCGAGTCGGCTTTACGGCTCGCCCGGTGGCGGGTTGACCAGGAATCCGGTGTGCCCGTTGCAGGAATCACCGGGCTGGAAGCCGGAGGCCTTGCGCTCGGCGGGCGTGGCGCCGAACGCTCCCTTGCTGTGTCCCCAGTTCTGCGGCGGTGCATTGCCGGGACCGGGGAAGCCCGCACCTTCACCGTCCTCCAGCCCGGAGTAGGCACAGATCGAATGGGCGTGGGCAGCTCCCAGACCCTCACCGCCCGGCGGCTGGCCGTTGCCGTTGATCTCGCCTCCGTAGGCGGTGCTGATCCCTCCGCCGAGGAGTGCCGCCGTTGCGAACGCGGTGGCGACGCCGGTCCTGAATGTGAATCGCATAGTTTCCCCCGATCCAATACGAATACTGATCCGACGGTAGCCCTGGCCGGGTGCCGGCGGGCCGAATGCGCATGATCAGCGATCGAGGACGGCTATCGGGCAGTTTGTTCCCTGCCGAGCAGCGCACGGCGGCCCCGGCTGCCCAGACCTACCGCCATGCGGAACCAGTGCGAGGCCCAGTCGCCTGAGTGATCAGTCGACGCCGGAGTCGATCGCGGCGCGGTCCAGGGCGTCTTCCTCGCCGGCGGCCGGGTTGGCGGTGATCCTGTCGGCACCACCCGGTTCGAGGGCACCGACCAGCTCGGACTCGCGCTGCGGCAGCGCGCCGAGCCCGGCGTACAGTTCGAGCTTGGTCCTGGTATCGGCGATGTCCAGATTGCGCATCGTCAGCTGACCGATCCGGTCGACCGGGCCGAAGGCGGCGTCCTCGGTACGTTCCATCGACAGCTTGTCCGGATGGTAGGAGAAGCGACTGCCGGTGGAGGACTCCCGGGTGTCGACGATCGTGTAGTCCTCACCGCGCCGCAGCCGCAGCACCACCGAGCCGGTGACCGCCGAGGCGACCCAGCGCAGCAGCCCTTCCCGGATCATCAGCGACTGCGGATCGAACCAGCGGCCCTCGTAGAGCAGCCGGCCGAGCTTGCGGCCGTCATTGTGGTAAGCGGCAACGGTGTCCTCGTTGTGGATCGCATTCAGCAGCCGCTCGTAGGCGATGTGCAGCAGCCCCATCCCCGGTGCCTCGTAGATGCCGCGGGACTTGGCCTCGATGATCCGGTTCTCGATCTGGTCCGACATTCCCAATCCGTGCCGGCCACCGATCGCGTTGGCCTCGTCGAACAGATCGACGACGTCGGCGTAGGTCTTGCCGTTGATCGCCACCGGCCGGCCGGCCTCGAAGGTGATCTCCACGTCCTCGGTCGGGATCTGCACCGCTTCGTCCCAGTACGCCACACCCATGATCGGCTCCACGATCTCCATCGAGGTGTCGAGGTGCTCCAGCGTCTTGGCCTCGTGGGTGGCACCGAGGATGTTGGCATCGGTGGAATAGGCCTTCTCGGTGCTGTCCCGGTACGGCAGATCGTGAGCGACCAGCCACTCCGACATCTCCTTGCGGCCGCCGAGCTCGGAGACGAACTCGGCGTCCAGCCACGGCTTGTAGATCCTTAAGCCCGGGTTGGCCAGCAGCCCGTAGCGGTAGAACCGTTCGATGTCGTTGCCCTTGAAGGTCGAACCGTCACCCCAGATCGAGACCTGGTCGGCCTGCATCGCCCGGACCAGCAGCGTCCCGGTCACGGCGCGACCGAGCGGGGTGGTGTTGAAGTAGACGCGGGCGCCGCTGCGGATGTGGAAGGCGCCGCAGGCGATCGCGGCCAGTCCCTCCTCCACCAGCGGCTTCTTGCAGTCCACCAGCCGGGAGAGCTCGGCGCCGTACTGTCCGGCCCGGCCGGGTACGGACGCGATGTCGGGTTCGTCGTACTGCCCCAGATCGGCGGTGTAGGTGCACGGAATCGCGCCCTTGTCGCGCATCCACGCGACCGCCACAGACGTGTCGAGGCCGCCGGAGAAGGCGATACCTACGCGCTCGTTGACCGGGATAGAGTTCAGCACCTTGGACATGCGCATCATTATGCAGCATCGCGAATGATTATGCACATCGGCGGTAGCGGGCGGTAATTCGCTTGGGCCGAGCGGCCGGACTTGGTTAGCGTCGCCGATCGTGACCCGACCCGGCACCGACGGCTACCTGATCTGCGCGACGCCGCGGACCGGCAGCACTCTGCTCTGCGGCCTGCTGACCTCGTCCGGGGTCGCCGGGCATCCCGCCTCGTACTTCAACCGCCGCGGTCTGCACGACTACGCCGAGACCTGGCAGATCGACCGACCGCGGGACGGACGGATCGATCGGACCTACCTGCGTGCCGCGACGGCCGCCGGTACGACGCCGAACGGCGTCTTCGCCGCCCGGATCATGGCCGAGTCGCTGCCGGAACTGATCAGCGACCTGGCCGCCGACTCGCCGCCGGCCGACTCGGAGCTGGAGCTGTTGAGCAGCCGGTTCGGCCGACTGCGGTTCGTCCACCTCCGGCGAGGCGACGTGGTGGCCCAGGCGGTGTCCTGGGCGAAGGCGCTGCAGACCCACTTCTGGCATCCGCACGAGGCTGTCCGGCCCGGCGGTGTCGCACCGCACTACGACGAGCAGCTGATCGGTCGGCTGGTCACCGCGATCGAGCAGTTCGAGGAGGCCTGGGCCGACTGGTTCACCGCCCAGGGCGTGGTCCCCCACCGGGTGACCTACGAGGAGTTGTCGGCCGATCCGGTCGACACCGCGCACGGCGTCCTCGATCATCTCGGCCTGCAGCTTCCGGCCGGCCGGGAGCTCGTCGTCGGGCACCGCAAACAGGCCGATCGCGTCAACAGCGACTGGGTCGAACGCTTCGGTAGCCACCGGGCCTGAGGCCGAGCCCGGACCACCATCGGACCAGGCTCGGCGTCGGCGTTACAGGTACTGTCCGGTGTTGCTGACGGTGTCGATCGAGCGACCGGGCTGGGTGCCCTTGTTGGACGAGATCAACGTCCGGATGAAGACGATCCGTTCGCCCTTCTTGCCGCTGATCTTGGCCCAGTCGTCGGGGTTGGTGGTGTTCGGCAGATCCTCGTTCTCGGCGAACTCGTCGATGATCGCCTGCATCAGGTGCCCGATCCGCAAGCCCCGGACCCCGGTGTCCAGGACGTCCTTGATCGCCATCTTCTTGGCCCGATCGACGATGTTCTGGATCATCGCGCCGGAGTTGAAGTCCTTGAAGTACAGGATCTCCTTGTCGCCACCGGCGTAGGTGACCTCGAGGAACTGATTCTCCTCGGAGTCCTCGTACATCCGGGTCACGGTGCGCTCGATCATCGCATCGATGGTGCGTGCCCGATCGCCGCCGAACTCCTTCAGATCCTCGTCGTGCAACGGAAGTGAGGAGGTCAGGTACTTGGTGAAGATGTCCCGGGCGGACTCGACATCCGGGCGTTCGATCTTGATCTTGACGTCCAGCCGGCCGGGTCGCAGGATCGCCGGATCGATCATGTCCTCCCGGTTGGAGGCACCGATGATGATCACGTTCTCCAAGCCCTCGACGCCGTCGATCTCGCTCAGCAGCTGCGGCACGATGGTGTTCTCCACATCGGAGGACACGCCGGTACCCCGGGTCCGGAACAGCGAGTCCATCTCGTCGAAGAAAACGATCACCGGCATCCCGTCGGTCGCCTTCTCCCGGGCCCGCTGGAAGACCAGCCGGATGTGCCGCTCGGTCTCGCCGACGTACTTGTTCAGCAGCTCCGGGCCCTTGATGTTGAGGAAGAAGCTGCGTCCTTCGCGGCCGGTGCGCTCGGTGACCTTCTTGGCCAACGAGTTGGCCACCGCCTTGGCGATCATGGTCTTGCCGCAGCCGGGCGGGCCGTAGAGCAGTATTCCCTTCGGCGCCTTCAACTCGTGCTCGGCGAACAGTTCCTTGTGCAGGAACGGCAGCTCGACGGCATCACGGATCGCCTCGATCTGGTTGCCCAGACCGCCGATCTCCTCGTAACCGATGTCCGGCACGTCCTCCAGGACGAGCTCCTCGACATCCATCTTCGGGACGCGTTCGTAGGCGAAGTGCACCCGTCGGTCGACCAGCAGCGAGTCGCCGGACCGCAGCTTCTCCGACAGCAGCCGGTCGGCCAGCCGGACCACGCTCTCCTCGTCGCCGTGCCCGACGATCAGCGCGCGTTCGCCGTCGGCCATCACTTCCTTGAGGCTGACCACCTCGCCGACCTCGTCGAACTTGAGCACGCCGACCACATTCAGCGCCTCGTTCAGGATCACCTCGCGACCGGGTTCGAGTTGGTCGGCCTCGATCTCCGGGCTGACGCTGACCCGCATCTTGCGGCCGGCGGTCCAGACGTCGGCGAAACCTTCCTCGACCGGCCGCAAGAAGACCCCGAAACTGGCCGGTGGCTGGGCCAGCCGGTCGACCTCAGCCTTCAACGAGATGATCTGCTCGCGCGCCTCACGCAGCGTGGTGGCCAGCCGTTCGTTGTTGGCGGCGGTGGCGCGGACGTCGGCGCGGGCATCGGCCAGGCGACGCTCCAGCATCGCCAGGTCATGCGGGTGGCCGGAGACGCGCTCCCGTAGCCGGGACAGCTCGTCGTTCAGCAGACCGATCCTGGTGAGCAGGGCCTCTCTGTCGTGCTCGGACTCGTGCCCGCTGAACCCTTCCGCAGCCCCCTCGAACTCAGACGGGTTGTGGCGATCCGGTGTTTCAGTCATGTGGACACCTCCATGCCGAAACAGTACCCGCCGGCCCAGCCAGAAAAGGGCTGGTTTCCCGCGTGCCGGGAATGCGCTTCGGTTACGGTTGGGTTCCTGCACCGTCACCGGTCGGCGCGGTGGTCGGGCGCGGCCCGGTGTAGTCCTCGCCGTACGCTCCCGGTGCCGGCCGGCGCTTGCGAGCCGGTGCGGTGACCCCCGGCGCCAGCCGGCGCGAGGTCAGCAGGAACCCGGTGTGTCCGACCATCTGGTGCGACGGCCGGATCGACAGCCCCTCGACATGCCAGCCGCGGATCATCGACTCCTCGGCCTGCGGCTCGGTGAAGCCGCCGTGCACCCGCAGCGTCTCGGTGATCCGTCCGAGCTGGGTGGTGGTCGCCACGTAGCAGCAGATCACTCCGCCCGGCACCAGCCGGTCGGCGATCACGTCGACGCATTCCCAGGGCGCCAGCATGTCCAGCACCACCCGGTCGATCTCGGTCGGCGCACCGGGATCGGCCCCCTCGCCGTCACCCAGCGCGGTCGCCAGGTCGCCCAGCCGCAGGTCCCAGGCCGGGTGCTCGGTGCCGAGGAAATTGCGGACGTTCTTGGCTGCGATCCTGGCGAAATCCTCGCGCCGCTCGTAGGAGGTCAGCCTGCCGGTCGGGCCGATCGCCCGCAGCAACGCCAGACTGAGCGCGCCCGACCCGGCGCCGGCTTCGAGCACGCGTGCCCCGGGGAAGATGTCGGCGCCGACGACGATCTGGGCCGCGTCCTTGGGGTAGACGACCTGCGCTCCGCGCGGCATCCCGACAGTGAACTCCCCCAGCAACGGCCGCAGCGCCAGATACTGAACGCCGCCGACCGAGGTGACCACGACGCCCTCCGGGCCGCCGATCAGGTCGTCGTGCTCGATGGCGCCCTTGGCGGTGTGGAACCGTTGCCCGGGCGACAGCAGCAACGAATGCCGCCGGCCCTTGGGGTCGGTGATCGTGACCCGCTCGCCGGGCTGCAACGGCCCGGTACGCACACCGGAGTAGGCCGCCGGATCCGACACGGTCGGGTCCGCGGTTGCTTGCTGATCTGTCATCGTTCGACTTTCATCCCCCACAGCCCGAGCTGCCAGCCCGGGCCGAATGCGTTGGCCGTCACGGTGGTGTTGTCGGCGGCGTAGACGTACTCGCTGGTCTGCGAGATCGGCAGCACGACCTTCTCCGAGGCGGCGATGGATTGCAACTCGGCCAGCGCCGCGTTGAGCTGTGCGGTTCCATCGCCGGCCTGTCGCGCGCGGGCGTCGGCCTTGGCGATCGACGATGCCTCTTCCTTGATCGGATCCTCCAGCACCGGTTGCAGCCAGGCCAGACCGGTCGAGGTCCACGCCTTGCGATCGGTCAGTTGGAGATCGGCGGTGTCGTCGGACGGCCGCAGCAGCACGCTGAGTCCGCCGGTGTCCTCCAACCGGGTCCGGATCTGGTTGGCCAGATCGAGGCTGTTCGGTGCGCTCGGGTCGTAACCGAGGGTCAATTGGATCCTGTTGTTCCAGGTGACGTTGATCTTCGCGCGGCCGCCCAAGGGGAAGGACGCCTTGTGTCCGGGGATGTTGTTGGGGACGACCGAGTCCAGGGTCCGGTCCTCCTGCAGCGCTCCGGCGATCGCCGACCGCAGGGCGTAGGACTCGCGATGCTTGGAGTCCGGATTCCAGATCAGCTGCTGGACCCGGGCTCCGGGGAGCGCGGTCTGGCTGAAGCCTGCCTTGCTGCGATTGTTCTTCGATGCGTTGATCTGGGCCTGTAGCCGTTGTTGGGCGGCGGTGCTGAGTCCACGCCAGACGACGTCGGTCTGGTGCTTGGCCATCGCCTCCTCGATGCTCGCCGAGTCCGGCATCGTCCGGATCACCGCGTTGCCCACCTGTGCGGGCGCATACCCGGTGTAGTCCAGGAACTTGGCCAGTTCGACCTGGTCCTTGCTGATCTTGTCCACCGTGAACGGGCCGGACCCGACGATCGGGTCGTCGATCGCGGCGACCTCGTCACTGTTGTAGACCGTCCTGTCGACGATCGATGCCCCCGGTGCCGCCAGTGCCCAGGGGAACTGGGTGTCGTAGCGGCTGAGGATGAATCGAACGGTCGTGTCGTCCGGGGTCTCGATCCGGCGCAACGAGCCGAGCAGCGACGCCGAGGATCCCGGAACGTCGAGCCGGGTCGCCCGTTGGATGCTGAACTTCACGTCGGCGGAGGTCAGCTTGTCCCCGTTGCTGAACTTGAGGTCCGGCCGGAGCGTGCACTCATAGGTGGTCTTGGACTCGAAGATGCAATCTCGGGCGGCGTCGGGTTTCAAGGCCCCCGCCGTCGGGTCGGCGGTCATCAGACGCTGGAACACGTTCTGGGTCAGCATCGTGGAACCGGTGTCGGCGACGGCAGCGGGATCGGTGGTCTTGATCGAATCGGTCGTCATGATCGTGAACTTCCGCTCCGGCGACGGCGACCCCGACGGTGTCGGCCGCGGATCTCCACCGCCACTGCAGCCGGTGATGATCAGCATCATGATCATCACCGCAACGCTCGGCAGCAGTGCCGTGCGCCGGGCCCCGGTGATCATCGACCCTCAGCCTCAGCGCCGCGGGAATCCGGTACGGCGCGGCGGTCCCGAAGGCCGGTTGCGACGATCGGCTCACGGCACATCGGGCGCCCCGGACTGCCTTGTCGCGACCATCTCCGCGACCGAGTTCGCGTCGAGTTCGGCCAGCGACCGGACACGTACCTGGTTGGCGGCCGGTGGGACCGGGACCACGTTCTCGATCACCACGACGGTCGCACCGGACGCACCACCGGACGCGGCACCGGGCGGACTGTCCTCGAAGACGACACAGTCCTGCGGGTCGACACCGAGTTTGCGGCAGGCCGTCAGGTACGGCTCCGGGTCCGGCTTGCCGTGCTGCACCTCGTCGCCTGCGACCGAGGCCTGGAACGACCCGGCCGGCACCCGGTCGATGATGACGTCCAACAGCTCGCGATAGGACGCCGACACCAGGGCGCACGGGACCCCGGCCACCCGCAACGACTCCAGCAGTTCCAGAGCCCCAGGTCGCCACGGGATCGGCTTGGTCCGGCAGTGGTCGACGACCACACCGAGCAGCTGGTCGACGATCCAGTCCGGATGCAGGTCGTCCCGGCCGATCACCTTGGCGATGTAGGCACCCGACTCCGGCAGCGAGCCGCCGACCAGCTGGTGGGCGTGCTCCTCGCTCCACTCCCCGCCCAGTCGCGGGATCAGCTCGAATTCCGCCGCGATCCAGATCGGCTCGGTGTCGGCGAGGGTGCCGTCGAAGTCCCACAGCGCCGCGGCGAGTCGGCGATCGGCATCGGGTTGTCCGGACGTCGGGAGGCCCTGACCTGCGGGGTGCGAGTTCTGACCTGCGGTGGGGCTGGTGCGTTCGCTCATGTCGCGGCCATTCTCGCAGAGCTCAGCCCCCGGTCGCGACTCGGCCGGTGACCGTCGACTCCGCGGCGAAACTCCGGCGCCGAGACCTCGGTGACCGCCGGGTCCGGACGTCCTATGCTGGATGATCAGCTGTGTCCGCAACCCGAACGAGGCTCCCCGTGTCCGTCGCGCCCAATCTCCGTCCTGATGCAACCGCCGAACTGACTGCTGCGCTGGAGCAGCGGATCCTGGTCATCGACGGTGCGATGGGCACGATGGTGCAGCGCCACAAGCTCGAGGAGGAGCACTACCGGGGCGAGCGGTTCGCCGACTGGCCGAGCGACATCAAGGGCAACAACGACGTCCTGGTGCTGACCCAGCCGCAGATCATCCGCGACATCCACGACGCGTTCCTCCAGGCCGGTGCCGACATCGTCGAGACCGACACCTTCAACGCCCAGCAGATCTCGCTGACCGACTACGGCATGCAGGAACTGGCCTACGAACTGAACGTCGCGGCCGCGCGTCTGGCCCGCGAGGCCTGCGATGCGATGACCGAACAGACCCCGGACCGGCCGCGCTACGTGGCCGGCGCGATCGGCCCGCTGAACCGGACCGGTTCGATCTCCCCCGACGTCAACGACCCGGGCGCCCGCAACATCGACTTCGACACCATGGTCGCGGCCTATCTGGAGCAGGCCCGCGGTCTGGTCGACGGCGGTGCCGACATCCTGCAGATCGAGACGATCTTCGACACCCTGAACTGCAAGGCGGCGATCTTCGCCGTCGAGTCGCTGTTCGCCGAACACGGCCGACGCTGGCCGGTGATCATCTCCGGCACCATCACCGATGCCTCCGGCCGGACGCTGACCGGGCAGGTGACCGAGGCATTCTGGAACTCGGTCCGGCATGCCGCCCCGCTGATCGTCGGACTGAACTGTTCGCTCGGTGGCCGGGAGATGCGGCCGTACGTCGCCGAACTGTCCCGGGTCGCCGACTGCTTCGTGCACGCCTACCCCAACGCCGGCCTGCCGAACGCCTTCGGCGAATACGACGAGACGCCCGACGACACCGCCGGCCCGGTCGGCGACTATGCAGCCTCCGGCCTGGTCAACATGGTCGGCGGCTGCTGCGGTACGACGCCCGAACACATCGCAGCGATCGCCGCCTCGGTGACCGATGCCCAGCCACGCATCCGTCCGGAGATCGAGCCGGCGCTGCGGCTGTCGGGCCTGGAGCCGGTGACCATCGACGACGAGTCGTTGTTCGTCAACATCGGCGAGCGGACCAACATCACCGGTTCGGCCCGATTCCGGAAGTTGATCAAGAACGAGGACTACAACACCGCGCTGACCGTCGCCCGGCAACAGGTCGAGAACGGTGCGCAGGTGATCGACGTCAACATGGACGAGGGCATGATCGACGGCGTCGCCGCGATGCGTCGGTTCATCCGGTTGATCAGCAGCGAGCCCGACATCTGCCGGGTTCCGGTCATGATCGACTCCTCCAAATGGGAGGTGATCGAGGAGGGCCTGAAGAACATCCAGGGCAAGTCGATCGTCAATTCGATCTCGATGAAGGAGGGCGAGGAGGCGTTCATCGAGCACGCCCGGCTGTGCCGCCGGTACGGTGCCGCGGTGGTCGTGATGGCCTTCGACGAGGACGGCCAGGCCGACAACCTCGAACGCCGCAAACAGATCTGCCAGCGGGCCTACGACATCCTCACCGACCAGGTCGGCTTCCCGCCCGAGGACATCATCTTCGACCCGAACGTGTTCGCCGTCGCCACCGGCATCGAGGAGCACGCCACCTACGGCACCGATTTCATCGAAGGTGTCCGCTGGATCAAGGACAACCTGCCGTCGGTGCGGATCAGCGGCGGCATCTCCAACGTGTCCTTCTCGTTCCGCGGCAACAACCCGGTCCGGGAGGCGATCCACGCCGTCTTCCTCTACCACGCGGTCAAGGCCGGGCTGACGATGGGCATCGTGAACGCCGGTGCGCTGGTGGTCTACGACGAGGTCGATCCCAAGCTGCGCGACCGGATCGAGGATGTGATCCTGAACCGGCGGCCGGACGCCACCGAGCGGCTGTTGGAGATCGCCGGCGACTATGCCGGCAGCGGCCAGCAGCGCGAGGTCGTCGACGAGCAGTGGCGTTCGCTGCCGGTCGCCGAACGCATCACCCACGCCCTGGTCAAGGGGCTGGACGAGTATGCCGAATCCGACACCGAGGAACTCCGGCAGGAGATTGCCGCGCGCGGCGGCCGACCGCTGGAGGTGATCGAGGGCCCGTTGATGGACGGCATGGGCGTGGTCGGTGATCTGTTCGGCGCCGGCAAGATGTTCCTGCCCCAGGTGGTGAAGTCGGCCCGGGTGATGAAGAAGGCGGTGGCCTATCTGATCCCGTACATCGAGGCCGAGAAGACCGACGACGACGAATCGACCAACGGCACCGTGGTGATGGCCACGGTGAAGGGCGACGTGCACGACATCGGCAAGAACATCGTCGGCGTGGTGCTGCAGTGCAACAACTACAACGTCATCGATCTCGGCGTGATGGTGCCGGCGCAGAAGATCTTGGACGCGGTCAAGGAACACGGCGCAGACCTGGTCGGACTGTCCGGTCTGATCACGCCGTCGTTGGACGAGATGGTCAACTTCGCCACCGAGATGGAGCGTCAGGGGCTGGAGATCCCGTTGTTGATCGGCGGTGCGACGACCTCGCGAGCGCACACGGCGGTGAAGGTCGACCCGCAGTACCACGGCCCCGTGGTGTGGGTGAAGGATGCATCCCGTTCGGTCCCCGTGGTCGCCTCGCTGATCTCCAACGAACGCCGTCCGGCGCTGCTGGCCGAGATCAAGACCGACTACGACGCGCTGCGGGAGCGGCACGCCAACAAGAACAACGACAAGGTGATCCTGCCGATCGACGACGCCCGTGAGAATCGGACGCCGATCGACTGGACCGACTATCACCCGCCGCGGCCACGGATGCTGCTGCAGCAGGCCCGGGACACCCACACCGACGACTATCACGAGTCCGACCAGCCGTTGCAGTATGTCAAGACCCTGACGGACTATCCGCTGTCCGAACTGGTCGACTACATCGACTGGCAGCCGTTCTTCAACGCCTGGGAGATGAAGGGCAAGTTCCCCGACATCCTGAACAACCCGTCCACCGCGGAGACCGCCCGCAAGCTGTTCGATGATGCGCAAGCCATGCTGACCAAGATCATCGACGAGAAGTGGCTGACCGCCTCCGGTGTGATCGGGCTCTTCCCGGCAGCGGCCAGTGGCGACGACATCATCGTCTACACCGACGAGCATCGCGACACCGTCCGGACCACCCTGCATCAGGTCCGGCAGCAGACCGAGCACCGCGAAGGCGTACCGCATCGGTCGCTGGCGGACTTCGTCGCTCCGGTCGAGACCGGACTGCGGGACTACGTCGGCGCGTTCGCCGTCACCGCCGGGTTGGGATCGGGTGCCAAGATCGCCGAGTTCAAGGCCGCGTTGGACGACTACAGCGCCATCCTGTTGGAGTCGCTGGCCGACCGGCTGGCCGAGGCCTTCGCCGAGCGTCTGCACGAACGGGTCCGGACCGAGTTCTGGGGCTACGCTCCAGACGAGTCACTGACGAACACCGAGTTGATCAAGGAGCAGTACGACGGCATCCGGCCCGCGCCCGGCTACCCCGCCTGCCCCGAACACACCGAGAAGCAGACCATCTGGGACCTGCTCGACGTCGAGGCCAACACCGGCATCGAACTCACCGACAGCATGGCCATGTGGCCCGGCGCCTCGGTCAGCGGGCACTACTTCAGCCACCCGCAGTCGCAGTACTTCGTGATCGGCAAGATCGGCAAGGACCAGGTCGCCGACTACGCCGAACGCAAGGGCTGGACCCTCAAGGAGGCCGAACGCTGGCTGTCGCCCAACCTCGGCTACGCCCCCGAAGCCTGATCTTGTCTTAGGGCCAGGTTGGGTGCTGCGGATTGTCACGACCTTCCGACGGGGAGCCGGGAGGTCGTGATACCGAGTCCCGCCCGAGGCGACGTTCGGCACGCCAGGTGATCCCGTCAAATCGACGTCGAATCGCGATCTCATGCGTGACCTCGGCCTCTACCCACGCTTGGGTCCACCTTCGGTTGCCTTTTGATATCCCGAATCGGCGGAGTTGCTACCCGGACCCGTTGCATCACCGCCCTATGGTGATTCGGCACCTGCAACCGGGCGGACACGGAGGGCTCTCCCGTCCGTCCTCGACCTAGGGGACGACGATGTCTGCCGAACCGAACCCGAAGGATGCAATCAGCGAATCGCTGACCGTCGACCGATCAACCCTGCGCCGGGCCTCGATCGCGGGGATGGTCGGCACGACGCTGGAGAACTACGACTTCGTCATCTACGGCACCGCCGCGGCACTGGTGTTCAACGAGTTGTTCTTCCCCAACTTGAACCCGGCGATCGGCGTGCTGGCCTCGTTCGCCACCTACGGGGTCGGCTTCGTCGCGCGTCCGCTCGGCGGCTTGTTCTTCTCCCATTTCGGCGACCGGATCGGGCGCAAATGGGTACTGGTCGCCACGCTGTTCCTGATGGGCACCGCGACCTTCGTGATCGGCCTGCTGCCGACCTACGGCAGCGTCGGCGTGCTGGCACCGGTGCTGCTCACCCTGTGCCGGCTGCTGCAGGGATTCGGCGCCGGCGCCGAACAGGCGGGCGGCATCGTGTTGCTGACCGAATCCGCTCCACAGAACAAACGCGGCCGGTATGCATCGCTGGTCTATGTCGGCGCCGCTCTCGGCTCCGTGCTCGGGGCCCTGGTGTGGGTCCTGGTGCAGCTGATGCCGGACGACCGGGTGCAGTCGATCGGCTGGCGGCTGGTCTTCCTGTCCTCGGTCCTGGTGACGATCGCGGCCTATATCTTTCGTCGCCGGCTGCGCGAATCGCCGGTGTTCGAGGAGGCCAAGTCCCGCGGCAAGATCGTCGAGCGGCAGAAGACTCCGATCGGTGTGGCGTTCCGGTTCGGCTGGCGCGGCATCGGCCGGGTGTTCCTGCTGAACATCGGCGCCATCGCGCATTCGTACTTCTACCAGGTGTTCGTCGCCAACTACATCAAGAACGACCTCAACATGCCCGGCGACGTCGTGCCGCCGATGCTGCTGATCGGTGGTGTGTTCGCGATGGGTGCGGCGGTCAGCGCCGGCGTCCTGAGTGATCGTTTCGGACGCAGACCGATCTACATCGTGATCTGTGCGGTGCTGATGCTGATGCCGTACCCGGCGTTCCTGCTGCTGCACACCCAGAACGTGATCATCATCGGGATCGTCGTCGTGCTCGGCTTCATCTTCGCCGTCGAGGGAACTGTCGGGGTGCAGTCGGCCTTCCTGCCCGAACTCTTCGGCTCCCGGTATCGCTACGCCGGTGTCGCACTCGGCCGCGAGACCTCGGCGGCGGTCGGCGGCTTCGGCCCGTTCATCGCCCAGGGGCTGCTGGCCGCGACCGGCAGCTTCGTCCCGGTGGTGATCTATCTGATGGTGCTGATCGGGATCGGGCTGGTCACCGCGATCTACGCTCCGGAAACCCGCGGCCGCGACCTGCTCAGCGAGCACGACGCCCGGCACGGCGATCCGGCACCGACCAGCCACTGATCCTGTTGATCACTCGGTCAGGTTGATCAACGGCGCACCGTCCCGCAAGGCCAGCAGGTTGGTCGCGATGTCACCGATCCTGGCCTCGAACGTGGCCCGCACGACACCGGAGATGTGCGGAGTGAGCAGCACATTGTGCAACTCGTTGAACGGCGCATCTGCCGGCATTGTCGTGGCGCCGACCGTCGGCGGATAGTGATACCAGACGTCGATCGCGGCCGCGCCCAGCCGGCCGTCCCGCAGTGCTTCGTACAGCGCGGTCTCCTGCACCACCGGCCCGCGGGCGACGTTGATCATGATGCCGTCGGGGCCGAGTGCTGCCAGCTCGGCCGGCCCGATCGCGCCGGTCGTCTCGGCGGTCAACGGAGCCGACACCAGCAGGATGTCGGACTCCTCGCAGAGTCGACCGAGTTGATCGACGCCGCCGGCCCATTCCAAGCCGTGCTCCGCGGCCCGGACGGCGCCGCGGCCGGTCACCGCGGCACCGGTCGATCCGAACGAGGCGAAGGCACGCCAGGCCCGTTCACCGACATGGCCGAAGCCGTACAGTCCGATCCGAGCGCCGGCCAGCCCGACCGGCAGCGGCAACGCAGGATCCTGCGCAGGTGAGGCCCAGCGGCCGGCTCGCAGCTGCCGATCGGCCCCACTGAGGCCGCGACGCAGGTCGATCGCGGCCCAGACCGCGTACTCGGCCATCGCGTCCTGGTGATGGTAGGTGTTGGCCAGCGCGATCCCCGGGCGCAGAGCCGCCCGGTCCACCCCGTTGGTCCCGGCACCGGAGACCTGGACCAGCCGCAGCCGAGGTGCGGCCGCGGCCAGCTCGGTGTCGAAGGCGCCGCCGACGATGGCGTCGGCGTCGGCGATCGCCGCCAGCGTCTCGGCACGATCGGTGGGCCACCGCAATTCGGCGCTGTCACCGAGCCGTTGCTGCAGGATGTCGGCGAGCGGCAGCAGGTTTCCGTCGGTGATCACCACGATCAGGGAGTCCATCGCCGCATCCTAGTGGCGCACCGCCGGGCCGCGGGGCGGACGGACGACCGGTGCCGAAGCGATTAGATTGGACCGCATGGCTGACGAAACCGGGCAGACCGGGTCCCTGCGGGACCTCAAGGACGCCGTCGCGCTGGTCGCGTTCGGCGGCTGGAACGACGCCGGTAGTGCCGCCTCGCATGCCGCCGAGCACCTGGCCGAGGTGTGTCAGACCCGGCAGGCGTTCTCGCTGGACCCCGACGACTTCTACGACTATCAGGTGAACCGGCCGGAGGTCCGCGGCATCGGTGACGAGCGCCGGATCGCCTGGCCGACCACCGAGATCAGGACCGGTACGCTCCCCGACGGCCGCGATCTGGTGATCGTCCAAGGGCTGGAACCGAATTTCCGCTGGCGGCAGTTCTGCCAACTGCTGACCTCGTCCCTGCGTTCGGCCGGAGTCCGCCGGGTCTACCTGCTCGGCGCCCTGCTGGCCGACCATCCGCACACCCGACCGATCCCGGTCTCGGCGACCAGTTCCGACCCGGACACCGCCGAGGAGCTCGGCCTGGGGCCGTCGACCTACGAGGGGCCGACCGGCATCCTCGGCATCCTCGGCGAGGATCTGGCCAAGGCCGAGATCGACACCGTCAGTCTGTGGGCGGCGATCCCGCACTACGTCTCCAGTCCGCCGTCACCGAAGGGCACACTGGCGCTGCTCAATCGGCTGGAGGACCTGCTTGACGTGTCGCTGGATCTCGGCGACCTGCCGGACCTGGCCCGGGCCTGGGAACGCGGCGTCGACGAGTTGGCCGCCGATGATTCCGAGGTCGCCGACTACGTGTCCTCGTTGGAGCAGCAGCGCGACGAGAGCGACCTCCCCGAGGCCAGTGGTGACGCCATCGCTGCCGAGTTCGAACGCTACCTGCGCCGCCGCGACAAGTAGCAATCCGCCACCCACCAGACGCGGCTTTACGCGCTGGTGAGGTGGTCGGTGTGGACTCGGCCGCGGCTGATCAGCAGGGCGATACTGCGGGTGGGGTCGGCGAGCAGTCCGATGTCTTCCAGCGGGTTGCCGTCGACCACCAGCAGGTCGGCGCTCGCACCGGGCGCGATCACCCCGAGGTTGCCCTGCTGCCCGATCAACTCCGCCGCCACCGTGGTCGCCGACCGCAGGATGGCCTCGGCCGACTGCACCTCGCGGCGGAGCAGGAATTCCTTGCTCTGGTGGACCTGCAGGCTGCCCAGCAGATCGGTGCCGAGAACGATCTTGAGACCGGCCCGGTCGGCGGCCTCCAGGGTCCTCAGCCCTGCCTCGACCACGATCTGGTTCTTCTCCAGGTTCTCCGCGGACAGGCCGACCTCGGCCCCGGCCGCGGCCATCGCGTCGTAGGCCGACAACGTCGGGACGTAGTAGGCGTCGTGCTGCTCGAACAGCTCGAACACCGACGGATCCATCAGGTTGCCGTGCTCGATCGACCGCACGCCGAGTTCCAGGCCCAGGCGTACGGCCTCGGTGGTGTAGGCGTGGCCGGCGACGTATTTGCCGGCATTGCTGGCCACTCGGACCGCGGCGGAGATCTCCTCCGGTGAATACTGCAGATCGGAGACCTTGTCGGTCGGCGACGCCACGCCGCCACCCAACATGATCTTGATGTGCTGGGCACCGCGACGGATCTCGTTGCGCGCGGTCCGATACACCTCGTCGACGCCGTCGGCGACCTGACCGAGGGCATTGCAACAGTCGTCCAGCGCCGCCTGTCGGCCGGCTGATCGGGCGTCGCCGTGGCCACCGGTCTGGGACAGGGCCTTGCCACCGAAGATCAACCGCGGGCCAGGGATCCGGTGTTCGTCGATCGCCCTCGCCAGACCGAAATCCGCACCGCCGGTGTCGCGGACCGTGGTGAAGCCGCGGTCCAGCATGGCCCGCATCAGCCCGGCCGACCTGATCGCCGCATAGCTCGGCGCGACCTCGGCCCCGGCCAGCAGATCGGCATTCCAGGCGGTGACGTGCACGTGGCCGTCGATCAGTCCCGGCATCAGCACCCTGCCGCCGGCGTCGAACACTCGTTCTTCAGCAGAGGGTGCGGTGCCACTGCGCTCGACGGCGACGATCGCTTCGTCCTCGATCACCACCTGGCGGTCGGGTTCGAGCGTCGTCTGGTCAGCAGCCAGGTCGAGCACGGTGGCGTTGACGATCCTGGTGATCATGAACGGATCATTCCTCCTTCGGCGCCGGTGTGGCGCGATCGGTGCGGACGGTCGACGACTGCCCCGTCCCCTCGTTGAGCTCCTCCAGTGATCGTCCGGCCGTGGACACCCCGAAGATCAGGATGGCGGCGATCCCGATCGCCAGCACGATCACCATCATGGTGAACACGCCGCCGAACCCGAGTGAGCTGTAGGCGGCGCCGATGATGATCGGCGCCGCGATGGCGCCCAGCCGGGCGATCGCGCTGGTGGTGGCCATCCCGGTCGCCCGCACCCGGGTCGGGAAGATCTCCGGCGTGTAGCTGTAGAGACCGGAGTACACCCCGTTCAGGAACAGCGACAGGGCCATCCCGGCGATCAGCACCTGGGTGTTGGACTGCGCCAGCGCCATCCCGAGGGCGGCGATCCCGGCGCCGATCGAATAGCCGGCGATCACGATCTTGCGATCCAGCAGATCATTCAAGTACGCCGCGGTGAAGTAGCCGGGCACCATCATCACGTAGATCAACAACGAGAAGGTGAAACTCTTGGAGATGTCCAGACCGCGGGCGACCAGTAGCGACGGGATCCAGGTGATGAAGCCGTAGTAGGCGAAGGTCTGGACCAGCCAGACGATCCAGGCGACAGCGGTCCGCCGGGCACGGCCGGCGCGGAAGAGTTCGGCGATGCTGGCCAGCGGACTCAACCGCCGCTCGACGATCACCGAGTCGTCCGGCGTCGGCGCGGCCTGCGAAGCCGGCACCGGTCCGCGACCGGACTGACCTTCCAGCCGCTCGATCACCGCACGGGCCTCGTCCATCCGACCCATCCGGATCAGATACCGCGGCGATTCCGGGATGCTCCGGCGCCAGATCAAGATCATCACGATCGGCAGTGCGGTGATCACCTGCACCCATCGCCAGCCGTCGGGCAGCGGCACCACGAATTTGCCGAGCAGTGCTGCCACCACGAAGCCGAAGCTGAAGAAACCGGAGATCACCCCGACATAGCGACCGCGATACTTCGACGGCACGAACTCGGCCAGGAACGGCGCGATGATCGCCGACTCGGCGCCGGTGCCGAACCCCGCCAACGCACGCAGGAAGAACAACTCCAGCCAGTGCACCGAGGTGGCGGCGATCAGGGTGAACACGGCGTAGAAGCCGAGCGCGCCCAGCATCACGACCTTGCGGCCGTAGCGGTCACCGATCTGCCCGGCGACCAGCGCCCCGAAGAAGTAGCCGAAGTAGGTCGACGAACCGAGCAACCCGACCTGCTGGGTGGAGAGCGCCCAGATCCCCGCCACGACCGGCAGGATGAACGAGACGACGCCGGCATCCATCGTGTCGAAGACGTAGCCCAGCCCGCCCTGCAGTTGCAGCTTGCGGTGCGGCCGGCCGTACGGGATCCGTTCCAGTCTGTCCAACAGGTCTGCCACGGCTGCCCTTTCTCCCGCATGAAGTCAGGCGACCGTCCCGACCCGGCACCCAGTGAAATGTCACACAGCACGCTAGCCGCCGACCACGCCTCACCGCCACACCCCACAGCGATGTGACGCATTCTTAACGCCACGCCAAGCCGACAGGCAGGCGGACTGGACCAGGCGGAATGGACAGGGAGACGACGGTCGAGGGTCAGGCCGCGCGAGAGTGCAGGCCCGTTGACAGGCCCATGATCTCGGAACAAGTCGCTCGACGAGCCCAGGACCACGAGGAGCGCCGACCGAGCAGGACCTGGGCACCGAGGGTGGAGACAAGGGCACGGAACGCTAGGCCGCAACCTGGGCACCGAACGGTAGGCCCCGACTGGGCGCCCGCCCGGCCCTGGAGGTGGGCACCCAACCCCACCGGTACCCACCCTGACGCGACCGGTACGAGAAGTACCGGCTTCAGGAGATCTGGAACTCCCCGAGCAGGTCCCAGTCCTCAGGCTGCCCCTGCAAGTTGCGGATCGAGGGTGTCTCCTGGACATACTGCGGCAGATCGGCCTGGGCCTGCTTGAAGTGGGCAGAGTTGACGTGCGGGCCGGCGGCGTCGTCGTCGAACGCCTCGAGCAGGACGTACTGGTTGGGATCCTCCACCGACCGGGACCACTCGAAGAACTTGTTGCCCGGCTCGGCCCGGGTCGCCTCGGTGAACGACCGGGTCAGCTCCGGCCACCGATCGGCGTACTCCGGCTTCACCTTCCACTTCACGATGATCAAGATCACGGTCGCACTCCTCGGTTGTGCTCGGTCTTTCCCCTGCCACGGCAGGACTTCTCAGCCCGACTCTTCCAGTTCCGCACCGCGACGGCCAGTGCTGCTCTCACCGGCTGATAACAACGGCGGCGCCAGGTCGTAGGGTGTGGGCTCATGTCAGGCTCAGTGGCGAGGACTCTGGACATTCTCGAGGTGGTGGCCGGGCGCGGTGGCGCGACGGCGAAGGAGATCTCGGAGGCGACCGGGCTGCCGCTGCCGACGGTCTACCGGCTGGTCCGGGAGTTGCTGGACGGCGAGTACCTGGTGCACATCCGCGACAGCCAGCGCTTCGAACTCGGCTACAAGCTGCATGCCTTGGGCGTCTCGCTGCACGAGCAGGTCGGGGTGTCTCGGTCGGTCAGGACGGAGATCACCGCGTTGCAGCAGCAACTCGGCGTCGCCGCCTATCTCGCGGTCCATCGCGGCTCGCAGATCGTCGTGGTGTTCACCGCCGACGCGCCGGACTGTCCGCGACTGCCACCGTTGGAGTTCGGGTATCACGAGGCCGCGCACGCCACGGCGCTGGGCAAGATCCTGCTGGCCAACATGGAGCGCGAGGAACGGCTGCTGCACCTGGACCCTGAACCGATGCCACGGTTCGGTCCGGGAACGATCACCGGCCACCAGGAGCTGTTCGCCCAGCTCGAGCAGGTCGCCGGCCGCGGTATCGCCTGGGAGTTCGGGGAATTCTCCCCCGGCGCAACCTGTGCGGCCGCCGCGGTCCGTGGACGGACCGGCGCGCTGGTCGGTTCGGTCGCGGTGTCGGCACCGGATGCCCGGTTTGCGCACGGCCGGCCGGAGATCGAGCAGGCCCTGCGGGCGACCGCTTCTCGGGTCAGCCAGCACTACCGGCTGCACGGCTGACGCAGCGGCTGCCGGCTTCTCACCGGCCGATAACATCCCTGGGCTGCCGCGACAGCGGCGGCCTAGCCTGCGGGCCATGACATCGTCGTCGACCGCAGGAGGCTTGATCATGTCTGACGCAGAACAGTCGGATCTCAAACCACCGCTGGTACGCCTCTTGCGTGCCGCCTACCCGCACCCGGACTTCCCCGACGGGCCGTACGAACGCACCGCCGACACCATCCTCGCCGCCACCGAATCCGATGTCTGGGTCCGGGTGACATTGGCGCACGGCCTCACCACCCTGCCCGAGGACCTCACCGAGCAGTCGCTACGGGAGATGGCAGACGCCGAGTTCTTCGGCTTCGTCCGCGGCCTGGCGATCACCACCCTCTACGACGATCACGAGGTCTGGAAACTGCTGGGCTATGAGGGTGCGTCCTTCGACCAGGGTGGCTACCTGCATCGCGGCTTCGACGACCTGGACTGGCTGCCCGAACCGCGGATCGAGGAGTACGACGGACCGGAGCCGTTCATCGAAGTCGCCGAGCAGGACCGACCGGTCGGAGGGAAATGATCATGACCGAGCAGACGACGCAGAACCGGTTCGGCAACCCGATCGATCATGACACCGAGGCGGTCGTGATCATCGGCTCCGGGGCCGGTGGCGGTACGGTCGCCTACGAGCTCACGCAACGCGGAATTCCCTGTGTGGTCTTGGAAGCGGGCCCGTTCCTCAAACCCGATGACTACGAGAACGACGAGTGGGCCGCCTTCGGTCAGATGGCCTGGTTGGACAGCCGGACGACCTCCGGCAGCTGGCGGGTCAGCCGGGACTTCCCCACCCTGCCGGCCTGGATCGTCAAGGCCGTCGGCGGCTCGACAACCCACTGGAGCGGCGCCACGCCACGCTTCCACGAACACGAGTTCCGGACCCGCACCTACTACGGCGACGTCGACGGCGCCAACCTGCTGGACTGGCCGATCACCCTGGCCGAGTTGGAGCCGTACTACGACCGGGCCGAGATCGCGATCGGGTCGACCCATCGGCACGGCCGTCCGCCGCTGCCGGCCAACAACAACTACAAGGTATTCGCCAACGGCGCCGAACGGGTCGGCTACAAGTTCTACGCAACCGGCCCGTACGGCACCAACGCCGAGCCCTACGACGGCCGGCCGGCCAGCATCCAGGACGGCTTCAACTTCCAGGGTGACAAGAACGCCTCCAAGTGGAGCACCGCCGTCCGGGAGATCCCGCGCGCCCTGGACACCGGGAAGTGCGATCTACGGGCCAGCAGCCACGCCGTGCAGATCACCCACGACTCCTCCGGCCGGGCCGACGCGGTGCTCTACCTGGACGCCGACGGCAATCTGCACCGGCAGGCCGCCACGGTGGTCTGTCTGGCCGGCAACTCGATCGAGTCGCCGCGGCTGTTGCTGATGAGTTCCAGTGCCAGCCACCCCGACGGGCTGGCCAATTCCTCCGGTCAGGTCGGCCGCAACTACATGCGGCACATGACCGGATCGGTGTACGCCCGCTTCGATCAACCGGTCCGGATGTACCGCGGGGAGACGATGGCCGGCATCATCGCCGACGAAGCGAGACTGGACACCTCCCGCGGGTTCGCCGGCGGCTACTACCTGGAGACCCTCGCTCTCGGCCCCGCCTTCCTGGCCGCCTTCGTCGACCCGGGCAGCTGGGGTCGCGGCTTCACCGAGATCATGGACGCCTACGCGAACACGGCCGGGCTGTGGATCGTCGGCGAGGACATGCCGCAGGAGACCAACCGGGTCACCCTGAACACCGCGGTCAAGGACCAATGGGGGCTGCCGGCCGCCGACGTGCATTTCGATGATCATCCCAATGACGTGGCGATGCGCGAACACGGCTACCAACGGGCCGACCTGTTGTACGAGGCCGTCGGTGCGACCGGCACCCACCACACACCGCCGTACCCGTCGACCCATAATCTAGGCACCTGCCGGATGAGTGAACGAGCCGAGGACGGTGTGGTCGGCGCCTATGGTGAGGCCCATGACGTGCCCGGTCTGTTCGTCAGCGACGGGTCGGTGATGACGACCGGCGCAGCGGCCAACCCGACGTTGACCATCGTCGCGCTGGCGATCCGGCAGGCCGAGCACATCGCCGACCGACTCGGAAAGGGTGACCTCTGAGCATCACGACGCCGTCCGCGGACGCCACATCGACCGGACTGATCGAGGCGCTCGGTGATCCGGCGATCCGGGTCACCGAGCGGCCACTCGATCTTGCGGTCCGGGCCCACGACGCCTCGCACTACCTGTTGCATCCGCGGGCGGTGGCGATCCCGGACGATGCCGATCAGGTCGCCACCGTGATGGCGGCCTGTCACCGGCTCGGGCTGCCGCTGACCTTCCGCAGCGGCGGCACGTCGCTGTCCGGTCAGGCGCTCAGCGATAGCGTCCTGGTCGACACCCGGACCGGTTTCGGCGCCGTCGAGATCCTCGACGACGGTAACCGGGTCCGGGTCCAGCCCGGCGTCACCGTACGCGCCGTCAACGCACGGTTGGCGTCGTACCGGCGACGGCTCGGCCCGGACCCGGCCAGCGAGGTCGCTTGCACGCTCGGCGGCGTGCTGGCCAACAACTCCTCGGGGATGCAGTGCGGCACCGAGCAGAACAGCTACGCCACGGTCGAGTCGATGGTCCTGGTGCTGCCCTCCGGCACCGTCGTCGACTCCGCCGCCCCGGACGCCGATCGCCGGCTGGCGGCGCTCGAGCCTGCCCTGCATGCCGGACTGTTGCGGATCCGCGATGCGATCCGTGCCGATGTCGAAGCGGCCGCCACCCTGCAGCGGCTGTTTTCGATCAAGAACACCATGGGGTACGGCCTGAACGCCTTCCTGGACGTCGACGATCCGGTCGACATCCTGGTGAAGCTGATGATCGGCAGCGAGGGAACGCTCGGCTTCGTCGCCTCGGCGGTGTTGCGGACGGTCCCGGTGCAGCCCAAGGCGGCCACCGGGCTGTTGGTGCTGCCCGATCTGGAGATCGCCTCGGCGTTGGTGCCGCAGGTGCTGGCCACCGGGGTGGCGACCGCCGAGTTGCTGGATGCGGTCTCCTTGCGGGTGGCCGCCACCGACCCGTCCTGTCCGGACACGATCCGGCGGCTCGATGTCGGCACCAAGGCGGCGCTGCTGGTCGAACTGCAGGGTGACACCGATCAGGAACTGGACGCCGACATCGCAGCGGCCGATGCCGTGTTCGGCCAACTACCGTTGGAAAATCCTGCGGCACTCACCCGCGATGCCGGTGACCGGGCAGCGCTCTGGCGGATCCGCAAGGGACTGTTCAGTGCGGTGGCCGGCGCCCGTCCGAGCGGTACCAATGCACTGCTCGAGGACGTTGCCGTACCGGTCGACCGGCTCGGGGAGCTGAGCACCGGACTGGTCGACCTCTTCGACCGGCACGACTACGAGGCGCCGGTGATCTTCGGCCATGCCCGGGACGGCAATCTGCACTTCCTGCTGAACGAACACTTCGGCGACCGGCAGCGGCTCCGGCGCTACCAGAACTTCACCGAGGACATGGTCGATCTGGTCCTCGGGCTGGACGGCACGCTGAAGGCCGAACACGGCACCGGGCGGATCATGGCGCCGTTCCTGGAGCGTCAGTACGGCGCCGGCCTGACCCGGGTGATGCACGAGCTCAAGACCCTGATCGACCCGGCAGGCATCCTCAATCCCGGGACCTTGATCAGCACCGAGCCCGATGGCTGGCTGCAGAATCTGAAGACAGCCGAGCCGGTGGAAGCCGAGGTGGATCGCTGCGTGGAGTGCGGGTTCTGCGAGCCGGTCTGCCCGTCCCGCTCGCTGACGCTGACGCCGCGGCAGCGGATCGTGGCTCGGCGCGAGATCGCCGCGGCCGAACAGCGCGGCGATGTCGATCATGCCGACGGGCTGCGTGCCGACCACGACTACGAGGTGCTGGACACCTGTGCGGTGGACGGGTTGTGCGCCACTGCCTGTCCGGTGTTGATCAACACCGGATCACTGGTGTCCCGGCTGCGTGCCGAGGAGACGCCCCGGGCCGTGCAACGCGCCTGGGCGGTCGCCGCCGATCATTGGTCGCCGGTCACCCGGCTCGCCTCGACCGGTCTCACCGCAGCCTCGCATGTCCCCGGCATCGCGGCAGCCGCGAGCCGTGTCGGTCGCCGCGTCGTCGATCATGAACTGCTCCCCGAGTACGACGCCGGCCTCCCCCGCGGCGGCCGTCCCCGGACCAAGATCACCGCGCCACAAGGGGACCCTGAGCTGGTCGAAGGGCCCACCGCACCAAAGATCCCTGAACCTGTCGAAGGGCCTGCCGCCGTCTGGTTCGCCTCCTGCCTGGGCAGCATGTTCGGCAGTGCGGCTGCCGAGGCGTTCGGACAGCTGTGTCGACGCGCCGGCGTCGAACTGCGAACCCCCGACGATCTGGACGGACTGTGCTGCGGCCTGCCGTGGAAGTCCAAGGGATTGCACGACGGCCAGGATCGGATGCGACGCCGGGTCCGGGCCGCACTGGACAGCGCGACCGACGGCGGCCGGCTGCCGGTGATCGTCGAGGCCAGTTCCTGTGCGGAGGGGCTGCAGGTGTCGGTCGAGGATGCCGGCTTCCGGGTCATCGATGCGCTGGATTTCGTTGCCCAGCAGGTGCTGCCGCGGCTGCGCGTCACCGGTCGGCTGGATCGGATCGTCGTCCATCCGACGTGTGCGACGACGGCGCTGGGTAGCACCGATTCGCTGGTCCGGCTGGCCGAAGCCGTCGCCGAGGAGGTGATCGTCCCCACCTCCTGGGGATGTTGCGGTTTCGCCGGCGACCGCGGTCTGCTGCAGCCCGAGCTGACCGCCGCCGCGACCGCTCCGGAGGCCGCCGAGGTCGCCGCCCTGCCGCCGGCGTCGGCCTATGTCAGCAGCAATCGGACCTGCGAGATCGGGCTGACCCGCGCCACCGGGCAGCAGTACCAGCATGTACTGGAGATCGTCGAACGGCTCACTCGGGTCTGACCGACCGGTCGGCAGTTCGTGCTCGCCGTTCCAGCTCCGTCGTGACCTCGCGGCAGTCGGCGGCGTAGGTCCGGTACAGCAACGAGCAGAAGGCCGCGTTGATCACCATCAGCCCGACCAGCATGATCAGGAAGGTCTGCTGCAGGCCGACCGCGTCGGCGAGGTGTCCGCCCAGGAAGGTGAAGCCGGCCCAGCCGATCGTCTCGAAGATCGCCAGCATGATGGCGAACGCGGCGCCGCGTAGTTCCGGCGGTGTCACCGACATCACGATCGGCCGATTGATGCCGGGGTTGATGCCCTGCAGTGCCCCCATCAGGATCCAGAAGATCAGGTAGGCCCAGATCGGTCCCCAGTCGACCTGGGTGCCGAAGAACGCGACCACGGCGAAGCCGAGCTGCGCCAACTGCAGCGAGGCGACCCGGCCGATGGTCGGGAACCGGCGATGGATGTGGTCGGTGAGTAGCCCGCCGAAGACCGCGGACAGCGCGTAGCCGACACCGAACGGCAGGGTGACCACCGCAGCCACCGCATTGTCGAAGCCGCGGACCTGCACCAGGAAGGTCACGCCGAAGGTGCCGATCAACAGGTGTCCGGAGAGCAGCCGCTGGCCCATCATGATCACAAAACTCGGGATCCGCGCCAGGCTCGCGACCTGAGCGAGGGTGACCCGGCTCTGTTGCTTGCGCTGCTCGTCGGTCAGATGGGCCAACTGGGTCTCGGTCGCCCCGACCCCGGGATCGCGGAAGAACAGCAGGATGAAGATCCCGAAACAGAAGGTGATGATCCCGATCCCGGCCATCCCGTAGCGCCAGCCGTCCTCGACCCGGGACAGCTGACCGACCAGGGCACCGAGTGCGGAGCCGGCGAGGCTGCCGATGCCGTAGAAGTAGCCCGCCGCGCGGCCGCGTTTGCGATCGCCGAACATGTCGGAGAAGAGTTCGTTGACGATCGGGCCGGCACCGGCCTGGCCGACGGCGACCACGGTCATCAAGATCAACAACTGCAGGTAGTTCTGGCTGAACGCGGCGGCGATCACCCAGACGCCCCACAGTCCCGAGGTGACCGCCAGGACGGCCTTCCGGTTGGTCTTGCGGGCCAGGTAGACGAAGAGTGGACCGCCGATCACGCCGGCGATCCGCCCCAGGGCGGAGATGTTGCCCAGCGCCGAGGTCTGCAGACCCATCGCCTTCTGCAGGGTCGGGAAGAGCGTCGTCAGCACCTGGGTGTCACCGTTGTCGACGATCGACGAGCCGATCATCAGACTCAGATTGCGCCAGCGGTGCGGGGTGCGGATCTCCTGATCATCGGTCGGGCGAAGTGCTGGCGTCCTGACGTCGTCGGCAGTCACGTGCGGTGTGCTCCTGTGGTGGTTACTCGGTGGACGAGCCCGCGAGCACGCTGAGCTCGTCGGAGATGGTGCGCAGTGTGGCCAGCGGCAGCAGGCCGACGGCGAAGGCTGCGATCTCGATCATCGACAGGTCGGCGGCGACCTGGGACAGCACCCCGTCGGTCTGCGGCAGGTGCCGGTCGATGATGATCTTCGCCTGGGGATCAGCGCGTAGGTCCTTCAAGGGTGTGTGCACGCTGAGCCGCCCCTGCGGATAGTCGGACCGTTTCGGCGGTCCCTGACGGGAGCTCTCGACCTGCGGCCACTGGACGCGGATCTGAAGGTGATCTCGGGTCGCCGGCCCGCTCTGCGGCAGGCCGAGCCGCTCGTACTGTTCGGGCGGCGCCTCGTTGACGCGGAAGAGATCCAGCATCGCCTCGATCATCCGCAGCTCGAGTTGATCATCGATCATCGGATGTTGCTGTTCGGGGTCGGTCTGCAGATCGAAGAGCAGGGTGCCGAAGGCGTACGGGCTGGTCATCGCCTGACCGTCCACCTTCAACACCGGGACACCCTTGGTGAAGCCGAACGGTCCGGCGAGTTCTGCTCCGCGCAGCTCGGCGGGGGTGAACCGACCACGCATGTGGGTCGGCATCAGGGTGTGCTCGGCCAGCGGTCGGTTCTCCGGGGTGTGCGGTGCCCGCATGTAGACGTACCGGCCGTCGGTCACGCTGACGTGACCGCCGAAGGCGCCGAACAGTCCGGCCTCGCGCACCGGCTCGTCGTCCGCGATCGTCTGCCGCAGTGATCGGCCGAGCATGTCCGGTGTCGGCTCGAGACCGAAGTAGTCCAGCAGGGTCGGAGCGAAGTCGATGGTCTGCACCAACGAGCCACGCCGCTCACCCTGTACCCGGCTGCGTGGATCCCAGATGAACAACGGGGTGTGGATGGTCTCGTCGTACCACGGTTGGACGTTCTTGCCCCACCACCCGTGCTCGCCGAGCAGGAAGCCGTGATCGGTGCAGACGATCAGCATCGTGTCGTCCCAGAGATCAAGATCGTCCATCGTGTCCAGCACTCGGCCCAGCGACTCGTCACACATCGACAGCAGGGACGCATACTCATAGCGCAGGTGCTCGACTTCACCGTCGGATTCCAGCACCTGCTTGTAGTCCGGCCAGTCGAAGTCCGGGCCGTCGTAGTCGTGCGGATAGTGCTTCTTGTGTTGTTCGTAGCTGTAGAACGGCTCGTGCGGGTCGAAGGTCTCGATCTGGACGAACCAGTTGTCCTGATCATGGTTGGTGCGCAGGAAGTGCAGGCCGGCGTCGAAGGTCTTGGTCTGCGGGTGATCATCGACCTCGCTCAGATACTGCCGGTTGATCACGTCCTGCCGATACATCGGGCTCCGCATCGCCTTCAGGTTGGGCGCGTCCTCCGGGTCGGCGACGTGGCCCTTCCAGGCGTCGCCCTCCTGTCCGCGGAAGAACTCGTAGCTGCAGTAGCGGTTGTGGTAGGTAGCGCCGCCGTCCTCCCAGTAGTGCTGATGATCGGTGACCAGGTGGGTGTAGATGCCGTTGTCCTGCAGCAACTCCGGCATCGAGTCGTCGAAGGGTTCGAGCGGGCCCCAGCCGCGGTGCAGGAAGTTGTGCCGGCCGGTGTGGATCTCCCGACGGGCCGGCATGCACGGCATGCTGCCGGCATAGCAGGTGTCGAAGGTCGCGGTCCGTTCGGCGAGCCGACGAAAGTTCGGCGCGTGCACCCAGTCGTTTCCGTACGGCGGCAGGAACCGCTTGTTCAGGGTGTCGAACATGACCATGATCGCCTTCATGCCTCAGTCATTCCTCTCGTCGGTCGGTTCGGAGTTCATCGAAGGGATGGAGGTCCCTGAGCCTGTCGCAGTGGTCCCTCAGCCTGTCGAAGGGACGGTCCCGCCCAATTCGGTCAGCATCCGCTGCAGCCAGTCGATCCAGGCATCGATCGAGGCGGCTCCGTGCAGATGACTCAGCTCCCGCACCCGGTCGACCATCGCCGTGTCGACTCCCTCGATCGGGTCCAGATCGGTGATCGTCCGGTCGCGGGTCCGGAATCGGGCGACCTGTGCCCGCCGGCATTCCAACTCGGTCCGGATCAGCCGCAGCAGCGCGTCGTGGTCCAGCGGGCCACCGAAGGTGAACCGGACCATGAACTCGGGATCCTGGAAGCGGGTCGACGGCTCGTACGGGCCGGTCACCCAATCCCGCAGCACCTGCTCCCCCGACGCTGTCAGCCGGTAGATCTTGGAGTCCGGCCGGCCGTCGTTGACCGAGACCTGGTAACTCACCCACCCGGAGTCGACCATCCGCGACAGCAGTCGATAGATCTGGCTGAGGTGCACCTTGTTCTTCAGGAACCGGCCCTCGACCTCCAGATGCTTGGCCAGCTCGTATCCGCTGAAGGGTCGCCAGGACAGCAGCCCGAGGATCACGTGCTCGAACTTCACCCGGCCTCCTCGCCCATAGGTGAAAACTCATATAGATGAGAAGTGTTATATGTGATCGCGACTGATCGCGTCAAGACCCGGCCGCCGAGGGTGGTACTCGCAGGGAAAGCTACGGCCTTGGCGATCCGCCCGACGACCAGCAGAGTTGGGGCCATGGGCACGAACGACTTGGGCGAATTCCTGCGGGCTCGACGGGCCGGACTCACCCCGGATGCGGTCGGACTGCCGATCGACCTCGGCACCGGTCGCCGGGTCACCGGTCTGCGCCGTAGTGAGGTCGCGCAGCTGGCCGGGGTGAGCACCGAGTACTACACCCGACTCGAACAGGGCCGTGCCCGGCAGCCGTCCGAACAGGTGTTGCAGGCCCTCGCCGAGGCATTGCAGTTCGACGACATCGAGCGCCGCCACCTGTTCGCCCTCGCCGGAACGACCGCCGGGCACGCCGACCGGACCGGGTCTGTGTCACGGCTCCGGCCGGCACTCCGTCAGGTGCTGGACTCGATGGAGCTGGCTCCCGCCTTCGTCAGCGACCGGGACCTGACCGTCGTCGGCGGCAACACGCTGTGGCGGTTGCTGTTTCCCGAGGTGGCCGAGCTACCCCGCCGGGAACGCAGCATGGCGCGCTGGACACTGCTGGATCCGCGGGCACGGCTGGTCTGGAACGACTGGGAACGGGTCGCCCGCGACTACGTCCACGGGTTGCGACTGGCTGCCGCCGCGCAGCCCCGCAACCAACGCATCGCCGCCCTGATCGGCGAGCTGATGATGCGCTCGGCCGAGTTCCCGGCCTGGTGGTCCGAGCACCGCGTGCAGGAACGCAGCACCGGCCTCAAGCGGCTACATCACCCCGTCGTCGGTGACCTCGAGCTGCAGTACGAGATCTTCACCTCCGTCGCCGACCCAGGCCAATCTCTCGTCGTCTATTCTGCGCCGGCCGGCTCACCGTCACAGGAACGGCTCCGGCTACTGGCCAGCTGGGGCACCGAACCCGCCACCGAGCGGACCCAGCACACCGTCACTCAGGACACCGTCACCGAGTCCTGATCATCGCCCGTCCTCGGGCACCACGCACCGATCCATTCCCACCCGACCCCGACAGCCAGGGGTCGATGTCGACGTGCCCAGGCACGCCCGGCAGCCAGTCCCATCCTCGAAAGGACCCCAACCATGAGCAAGACCTTCCTGATCACCGGCGTCAGCACCGGCCTCGGCCTGGCCATCGCCCGGCGAGCCCTGGCGGCCGGCCATCGCGTCGCCGGCACCGTCCGGACCGAACGGCATGCGGCCGCGTTCCAGGCGTTGGATCCGGACCGCGCCCGGGCCTTCATCCTCGACCTGGCCGACACGGATCGGATCGAGCCGGCGGTCCGTGCCGCCGAGGCGGAGCTGGGACCGATCGACGTCCTGGTGGCCAACGCCGGCTACGGCCTCGAAGGCACCTTCGAGGAGTCCTCGATGGCCGAGCTGCGCCACCAGTTCGAGGTGAACGTCTTCGGCACGGTGGCGACGGTGAAGGCGGTGCTGCCGGCCATGCGGGAACGGCGCGACGGCCAGATCTTCGTGATCACCTCGATGGGTGGGCACACCACCTTCCCCGGGCTGGCGTTCTACGAAGGCAGCAAGCATGCGCTGGAAGGGATCACCGACACCCTCGCCCAGGAGGTCAACCAGTTCGGGGTCCGCGTCACTGCCGTTGCCCCGGGCGCATTCAGGACCGACTGGGCAGGCCGATCATTAGTCCGCTCACCACGCAGTATCCCCGACTACGACGCCCTGTTCGATCCGATCCGGACCCGCCGCCAGTCCCTCGCCGGACAGGGCATCGGTGACCCCGATCGCGCCGGCGATGCCGTCCTCAGTCTGCTGGAGGTGGAGAATCCGCCGGTCCATCTGCTGCTCGGCTCCGACGCTGTCCGGCTGGTCGCCGCCGGACGCCGACGGGTCCAGGACGACTTCGACGCCTGGCGGGAACTCAGCCTCTCCACCGACTCCACCGACGGCGGCGTGACGGTCGCCTGACAGCCGGCTACGGGCGGACGATCAGCGCGCGGCGTCGGCCGCGGCCGTGCGCAGCGAACTGACCGTCGCGTTCGGGTCGTCCGCCCCGAACACCGCGGACCCGGCGACGAACGCGTCGGCGCCAGCCTCGGCACTGCGTTCAATGGTCTCGGCCGAGACTCCGCCGTCGACCTGCAGCCAGATGTCCAGACCGGCCTTGCTGATCAGCTCCCGGCTCCGGGTGATCTTGGGCAGCGTCAGGTCCAGGAACTTCTGCCCGCCGAAGCCGGGCTCGACGGTCATGATCAACAGCATGTCGATCTCACCGAGCAGCTCGGCGTAGGGCTCGATCGGGGTGGCCGGTTTGAGTGCCAGCCCGACCCGGGCTCCCTTGGCCCTGATCTCCCGGGCGAGCCGGACCGGCGCCCTGGCTGCCTCCAGATGAAAGGTCACAGACTCCGCCCCGGCCTCGGCGTAGCCGGGTGCCCAGACGTCGGGGTCCTCGATCATCAGGTGGATGTCGAGGAACTTGTCGGTGACGTTGCGGATCGCTTCCACCACAGGTAGTCCGAGGGTGAGGTTGGGCACGAAGTGGTTGTCCATCACGTCGACGTGCAGCGCGTCGGCATCCGGCACCTGCTCGATCGACTGCTGCAGGTTGGCGAAGTCCGCCGACAGCAGGCTCGGCATGATCTTGGGCGAAGTGTTCGTCGTGGCCACGGCGGCGAGTCTACGACGTCGTCCGGACCCGGATCAGACAGGCGAACATCGCGTCGGTGCCATGCCGATGCGGCCACAGCTGCAGGAAGGAACCGAGAGCAGCGTCGTCGACCTCGGGCAGCAACGCGGGAACATCGAGCAATTCCAGATCGGGGCGGTCGCCGACCACCTCGTCGATCACGTCGACGGTCTCCCGTCGGTGCGGCGAACAGGTGACGTAGGCGACGACCCCGCCGGGTCGAGTGGCTCGCAAGGCGGAGCCGAGCAGTGCGGTCTGCAGGGGGTGCAGTTGCTCGACCGAGTCGGCCGTCCGTCGCCAACGCGATTCGGGCCGACGCCGGAGTGCGCCGAGCCCGGTGCAGGGAACGTCGGCGATCACCCGGGCGAACCGGCCGGCGTGCCAGCTCGGACGGGTCCCGTCGGCGACGATCACTTCTCGCGGGTCGGTCGCGGGATAGCCACGCAACGCAGTGCGGACCAACCGGGCGCGGTGCGGCGCGACCTCGCTGGCGACGAACGGCGCATCCTGCTGGCGAGCCAGTCCGGCCAGCAGGGCCGACTTGCCGCCCGGCCCAGCGCACAGATCCAGCCAGGGACCATCGGGTGCCTCGGCGCGGGCCAGGGCGAGCGCGACCAGCTGCGATCCCTCGTCCTGGACACCGGCGCGGCCCTCGGCGACGGCGGCCAGTCGAGCCGGATCGCCGGAGATCGTTGCTGCGTAGGGCGAAAACCGCCCCGGTTCGGCACCGGCGCTGATCAGTTCGGCCACCTCGGCCAGCCCCGGCCGGACCACAAGACTCGTCCCGGCCTGCAGGTTGTTGGCGACGAGCGCGGGTTCGACCTGGTCGACCGGAAGCAACTCGGCATAAGCATCGACGATCCACCGTGGATGCGCGGTACGCAGTGCCAGCTCATCCCAGCTGTCGGCGATGTCGGGGCTGTCGGAACTGATCTTGGACACCCAGGCGGCATAGTCGCGCGCTCCGATCTTGCGCAGCACGGCGTTGACCAGACCGGTGACCCGACGCCCGACGGTCGCTGCGGCCAGGTCGACCGTCGCGCCGACCGCGGCGTGATCGGCGACCCGCATCGACAGCAGCTGATGGCTGCCGAGCCGCAGCAGGTCGAGGACAGCCGGTTGCAGGGTCTTGGTCGACCGTCCGGATGCGTGCTCGATGATCACGTCGTAGCTGCCCTGCATCCGGCAGGTGCCGGAGAACAGTTCGGTGGCGAAGGCGGCGTCGCGGGTGGACAGCTCACGCTCGCGCAGCAACGAACCTAGCACCAGGTTGGCGTAGCCGTCGTCGGCGTGCACCTGTCGCAGCGCTTCGAAGGCGAGCAGCCGGGCGGCGTCGGGATGGCGAGGCCGACGTCGCCCGGCCCGCCCCGCCGCCGGGCCGGGCCCTGGTGGAGTCATGCCCCGAGTCGTTCGTCGGTCGCGAACTGCACGCCGCGGGCCCAGTCCGCGGCGCGCATCGGCTTCTTACCCTGGGCCTGGACGTCGCCGAGCAGCAGGCTGCCGTCACCGGTGCCGACCCGGACGCTCTTCTTGGTGACCTCGAGGGTGCCTGGTGCAAGATCATTCCGCTCGTCCGGTGTCCCGGAGTTGATCTTGAAGTGAGCGCCGCGGAAGGTGCTCCACGCGCCGGGTGCCGGGGAGCAGCCGCGGACCATCCGATCGATCGCGACGGCCGCCAGCTGCCAATCGATCCGGGCGTCCTCGACGGTGATCTTGGGCGCCAAGGAAATGCCATCGGTCGGCTGCGGCTGCGGCTGCAGCGAACCGTCCTCGATGCCGTTCAACGTCCTGACCAGCAGGTCCGCACCGGACACGGCGAGCCGCTGCAGCAGATCGCCGGAAGTGTCCTGCGGGCCGATCGCGTCCTCGATGGTGGCATACACCGGTCCGGCATCCAGCTCCTTGACCAGGGAGAAGGTGGCGGCGCCGGTCGTCGCGTCCCCGTTGATGATCGCGTGCTGCACCGGCGCAGCTCCCCGCCAGGCGGGCAGCAGCGAGAAGTGCAGATTGACCCAGCCGTGCCGAGGGATGTTGATCACCCGCTGCGGGATCAGCGCACCGTAGGCGACCACCGGGCAGCAGTCCGGTGCGAGGTCGGTGAGGCGGGCGATGAAATCGGGATCGCGCGGCCGGTCCGGGCGAAGGATCTCCAGGCCGGCCTCGGCGGCCCGGGCGGCGACCGGACTGGGCTGCAGCTTGCGTCCGCGGCCGCTCGGCGCGTCCGGCCGGGTCAGCACTGCCAGCACCTCGTGATCGGATGCGAGCAGCGCGTCCAGGGACGGGACCGCTGCCTCGGGCGTGCCGGCGAAGACGATTCTCACGCGGTGGATTGTACGAGCCGAGCGGCCGGCGGCCGATTCAGCAGAACAGATCCAGTAGCCGACGGCACTTCGGCGGATCCCAGGTCAGCCCACGCGGGATCCCCCACAGCAGATACGACATCGCGCGCAGCACGATCCAGGAACGGGCCCGATCGTCGGGCAGCCCGGCAGCGGCGACGAAGGTCTCGAACGCCCCGAGCACATCGGTCCGGTCCGGCAGTTCGTCCAATCGGTCCCACAGCACCCGGGCGAAGTCGTACTCCGGGTCGCCGCGCAGCAGCACCGGGTCGACAACCAACCAGGGTGCCCGTTCGGCGGCCAGGACCTGATCAGAGTGCAGGTCGCCGTCCACCGCACGCCCGAGCACCGTCTCGGTCGCCCGTTCGGCCGCCAATTCCAGAGCACGGTCCAGTTGAGTGCGCGGCGTCGGACCGTCCAGTGCCGACCAGTCGCGTTCGAACTTCTCGGTGTGCGCTCGGGCGATCGAGGCCGTCGATCGCACCTCGTCCGGCACCGGTACCGCGAGCTCACCGACCAGGCCGGCAATGATCGGGATCGCCACCCCGAGCGGCTCCGACCGCAGCGTCCGGGTGCCGTCCAGTCGCTCCAACAGCATGGCTCGGTCGGCGTGGTCGACGTCGAACAGCCGTACCGTGCCGCGGCCGTCCCAGATCCGCAGCGCTGCCGCCTCGCCGGCGACGTCGTCGCCCGGCGGCGCCAACCGAAGCACCAGCCGTTGATCATGTCGGCGGACCGGTACCGCCAGGGCGTTGGAGCCGTGCATCACCGGCCCGTCACGATCAAGATCCCACCGTCGGCATTGCGCCGACACCAGGTCCGGCAGTGCGTCCAGCCAGTCCCGCCCGGCCACATCGTGCCACCAGCGAGGCATCTCCCGGAACGACTCCGGCACCGTGATCAGCGTGGACGGCCGGCCGGGCTCGGGATTCGGCACACCGCAGACACAACCATCCCTCGTTGCGGCCTGCAACCAGGATTCTCCCGTCCCGGGAATGTCAGGACAGGTCGTCCTCGATCGTCCGGGCGGCCCGGATCAGTCGGGCCTCTGCCCCGTGCGCTGCGACGAGCTGGGCCCCGATCGGAAGGCTCGGACCGTGCACCGGTATCGAGATCGCGGGATGTTCGCTGAGATTGAAGGCGTAGCTGAACCAGGCCCAGTCCAGATAGTCGGCCGGCTCCTCGTTGACACTGTCCGGGCCGTCCTGGCCGACGGGGAACGCCGTCACCGCGCAGCTCGGGGTCAGGATCAGGTCGTACGGTGCGAGGAAGCTGCTGACCTCCGCCTTGTACTCCTGACGCTCCAGATGCGCTGCCGCCAGATCGGCACCGCTGAACGCGCCGGCCGCCTCGATCACCGCGGCCAACCCCGGATCCAGCTCGCTCTGGTCGGCCCCGGACAGGATGGCGGCGAATCCGGTTGTCCAGATGACATGCAGCAGGTCGAACCGATCCCGCGGCGTGTCGTCGCAGAGCTCGACCCGATGGCCGGCGGCGCCGAGACGTTCGGCGGTCAGATCGAGTGCGGCGGTGATCTCCGGCTCGGCCGGCCGGCCACCCCAGGTCGGGCAGTAGGCGATCCGCAGCGGGCTGCTCGCTCGCTCGTCCCGACGCGGTGCGACAGGTCTGTGGTCGCGCAGCATCGACGTGGGATCTCGCGGGTCGGCGGTGGAGATCAGATCCAGCAGCGCGGCGGCGTCGTCGACGCTGCGGGCCAGGGTGCCGTTGGCGACGATGCTGCTCAGTGGCGTCGGAGGGTAGTACGGGATCAGGCCCGGGCCGGGTTTGATCCCGACGACACCGCAGAAGGCCGCTGGAATCCTGACCGAGCCCGCGCCGTCGCCGCCCTGCGCGACCGGCGCGAAGCCAGCCGCGACGGCCGCCGCTGCGCCACCGCTCGACCCGCCGGCTGTGCGGGCCAGGTTGTGCGGGTTGTGCGCCGGGCCGTTGACACGATTGCCCGCAGCGGCCTTCCAGCCGACCTCGGAGGTGGTCGTCTTGCCCATCATCACGCCGCCGGATCCGAGCAGTCGATCGGCCAGCGGCGAGTTCTGTTCCGGGATCCAATCCCGCGTCAGCCGGGATCCCTTGGTGGTCCGGATCCCGGCGGTCGGGACCAGGTCCTTGATCGCGAACGGGATGCCGAGCATCGGCGGCGCATCGTCGGGATTGCGAGCCCATTGTTGCTCGGCGGTCTTCGCGTCCGCCCGGGCCCGGTCGGCCGTCACCGTGACGAAGGCGTTGATGTCGCCGTCCAACCGCTCGATGCGTTGCAGCAGGGCTTCGGTCACCTCCACCGGCGACAGCCGTCGGGTGGCATAGCCGTCGCGGAGCTCGCGCACCGACAGCCAGCAGAGCTCGTCGGCGGCGTCGTCGCTACCGTCCGACCGGCCGGCGATGATCGTCATCGGCCCTCCCGATAACCCGACCCCAGGTCCAGGACCGGGTCGCCGGCGGCCTGATCGGGTGCCTCGATGAGCTGCTCTCCCGATGCCCGTGTCGGCGCTGTTTCGGGCACGCCGATCAAGGTCAGCAGGGAGATGGCGACGCAGATACCGACGTACCACGCCGGCATCAGGTCACTGCCGACGCTGTTGATCAACCAGGTGAGGATGAACGGCGACGACACCGACACGATCACGGCGAGACCGAAGCCCGCGGCAACTCCCGAGTAGCGGACCCGGGTCGGGAACAGCTCGGCCCAGCAGCAGACCAGCGGTCCGGTGTAGCAGCCGAGCGCGATCCCGCCGACCAGCACCTGCAGGAAGGCGGTCAGCACGACCCCGCTGTTCGGGATGATCAGATAGGCGGGGAAGATCGACACCAGCATGGCGACGGCCCCGCCGATCAGCAGCGGCTTGCGCCCCACTCGGTCGGACAGCTGGCCGGCGATCAGGATGGTCACGCAGTAGGCGGCGATCGCCAGACAGTTGGCCAGCAACGCATGATCGGACGGCACATCGAGTTCGGTGCGCAGGAAGGTCGGCGTGTAGACCAGAACGACGTAATAGCAGACGGTCTGACCGAGGGCGATCCCCGCGACCTTCAGCACCCGGCCGCCGTAGCTGGACACCGTCTCGCGCAACGGCGATCGGGAGACGTCGTCGTTGGCAACAATGCTCTGAAAGGCGACGGTCTCCTCCAGCCGGAGTCTGATGTAGAGCCCGATCACACCGAGCGGGAACGCCAGCAGGAAGGCCACCCGCCATCCCCAGGAGTGCAGCTGGGCGTCGGTCAGGATCGAGGTCAGCAGGAATGCCAGCAGCGAACCGGCCAACAGGCCCAGGCCGGTGCTGGCCGGCATGAAGCTGACCAGGAAGCCGCGTCGACGCGCCGGCGCGGACTCCGCGATCAGCGCGGCGCCGCCGGCGTACTCACCTCCGGCCGAGAAGCCCTGGACGATTCGGGCGATGATCAACAGCAGCGGCGCGAGGACCCCGATCGTGGCGTAGCTGGGGATCAGCCCGATGCAGCCCGTCGACACCGACATCAGCAGCAGCACGACGGCCAGCACCCGCTTGCGTCCGATCCGATCGCCGAACCGGGCGAACACGACGCCGCCGATCGGTCGGGTGATCACCGGCAACGCGAACACTCCGAACGTCGCCAACAGGGCCGCCGTCGGGTCCGCGTCGTCGAACAGCACTTCGGAGATCACCACGGCCAGGAAGCCGTACACCCCGTAGTCGAACCACTCGACGAAATTCCCGACGGCTCCGGCGGCCAACGCTCGACGCTGCGGACGTCCGATGGTTGCTGCTGACAAGATCAATAACTCCCGTGAGGTCGACGGACGGACGCATCAATGCTGGTAGAGCGCGAGGCGTCTGGTCGCGGTCGCACTGTGCGCGGCCATCGCTTCGGAATCGGAGATCACCTGCACCGCCCGAGCCAGCTGCGGTGTGGTGTCGCGGGCGATCCGCTGCCAGGTCAGCGGTTTGAGAAAACGACCGACCGACAGTCCGGCACTGTGCTTGGCGCCACCCGCCGTCGGCAGCACGTGGTTGGTGCCGGCCATCCCCTTGTCGGAGTAGGCGACGGTGCTCCACGGTCCGATGAACAGCGACCCGTAGTTCGTCAGATGATCATGGAAGTAGTCGTCGTCCCGGGTCATCAGCTCCAGATGTTCCGGCGCAAGATCATCCATCAGCGCGACCGCGGTCTCGTTGTCGTCGGCGACCGTGACGCTACCGAAGTCGTCCCAGGCCGGTCCGCAGATGTCGGCGGTGGACAGGATCTTGCGTTGCTCATCGATCGCCTCCAGGACCGCCTTGCCCAGCGTCTCCGAGGTGGTGACCAGAGCGGCCGGCGAGTTGACGCCGTGCTCGGCCTGCCCGAGCAGGTCCGCGGCGACGATCTCCGGGTCGGCGGAGTCGTCGGCGATGATCGCGACCTCCGACGGGCCGGCCAACAGGTCGATCGCCGCGGTGCCGAACAGCTGGCGTTTGGCCTCGGCGACGTAGGCGTTGCCGGCGCCGACCAGCATGTCGACCGGTCGCGCATCGATCAGGCCGAACGCCATCGCCGCCAGCGCCTGAACCCCGCCGAGCACGAAGACCCGATCGGCCCCGGAGACGTGAGCGGCGTAGACGACGGCCGGGTTGGCCTTGCCGTCCGGCTGCGGCGGCGTACAGCAGATCACGTTCGGCACACCGGCCACCTTGGCAACGCCGACCGTCATGAACGCGCTGGCGGTCAGTGGGAACCGGCCGGCCGGCAGATAGGCGCCCACTCCGCCGACCGGCACGTAGCGGACACCGGTGACCAGGCCGGGTTCGAGCTCGACCTCGAAGTCGGACAACCGGGACCGGGTCTGGGTGGCGAACGCCTGGGTGCGTTCGGCGCCGAGCTCGATGGCCTGCCGAAGGTCGGCGGAGAGCTGGGAGCCGCTGTCGGCGACCTGTTGCGCCGACAGTTCGACGTCGTCGCCGGTCCAGCCGTCGAGATCCTTGGCGTAGTCCAGCACGGCGGCGCGGCCGCGGGACTGGATATCGCCGAGCATCCTGCTCACTGTCTCGATCACCCGGGGGTCGCGTTGCGCCGCGGGCGTGCTGGAGCCCGGCTTGAGGTGGTGGAACGAGCCGGCGAGCGACTCCAGAACGGCGGGCGTGAAACGCATGACGATCCTTCTTCTTGACCGGTGCCGGGCACTGTCCGGCGGCACCCTGGGTGACCCACGGAACGCTAGAGGGATCGAATCAATCGCACAAGCCGTCACAAACCTGAGCGAAGCATCGTGTCATACGATGTCTGCGATGCCTGACGTCGAAAGGAACAGCGATGACCCTGGCCCAGCTGCGGGCATTCCTGGCCGCCTACGAGCTGGGCTCCTTCACGGCCGCTGCCCGCCGCCTGGAGACGACGCAGACCGCGATCTCGGAGCTGATCGCCCGGCTCGAACGCGAGATCGGCATGAGACTGTTCGTCCGGGGCGGTCGCCGGCTGATGCCGACCGCCGCGGCAGACGAGCTGCGCGGACATGCCCAGGCCTCGGTGTCGGCGATCGAGTCCGGGATCGAATCGCTGCACGCGATGTCGGCGCTGCAGGGAGGTGTCTGCACCTTCGGCGTGCTGCGCAATGCCGCCTACTACGACCTGTCCGACCTGGCGCAGCAGTTCCACCAACAGCATCCGAAGGTGAAGATCCGATTGGTCGGTCTCAACTCCGCACTGGTCGCCGAATCCATTGCAGCCGGTGAGATCGAGGCCGGGCTGATCGTGCTGCCGGTGCCCGAGGTGCAGCTGCTGGTCAAGCCGCTGTTCCGGGACGAGGTGCTCTACGCCTCCGCGGTCCGCGATCCGGCAGCCGGGCCGATCACGCTGGAGGAGATGGCGGACAACCGGATCACGCTCTACGACGCCTACGCCGGCTGGAAGGACCCGACCCGGCGCCAGCTCCTGGAACGCTCCCGGGTCAAGGGATTGGCGATCGATCCGGTGATCGAGGTCGAACACGTCGAGACCGCATTGAACCTGGTCGCCGCCGGCGCCGCGGACACGATGGTCAGTCGGACGATCGCCGAGGGACCGAACTTCCCGTCCGGCATCCGTACGGTCTCTTTCGCCGAACCCTTCTACGACACCATCGCCCTGGTCCAGCGCAAGTCGGTGCAACTGTCCCCCGCCACCCGCCGATTCGCCGAGCTCGCCGAACAGACGCTGCTGCAGCAGGTCGCGAACAGGAGTACTCCCGAGGAACGACTCGGGGATCAGCCGATCGACACCGGATCGACCTGAACGCGCAACGCCCCCTCAGCCTTCTTGGCCGACCGGGTCGCCGTGACCGCCTTGACGGCGGCGACCAGGTCGTTGCCGATCGCCAGCGGCGCCCGGAGCGTGAGCCGGCTGACGATCACGTCACCGGCCGCACTGGGGCCGAGTTCGACCGGTCCGAGGATCTCGGTCGGGTCGGGCGCCTTCAGCAGTTGGCCGAATTCGGTGAGCGCCGCGGACCGGCCGTCCACGGTGATCAACTTCACGGCGGGAGGAAAATGGGCCTCGGCACGATCGGCCAGCTCGCGGGACGCGTAGCCGGCCGGGTCCAGCCGCACCAGCGCCTGCAGCGTGTGTCCACCACTGTCCCCGACCGCGATCACCGAGCCACCCTGCTCGCCCGGCCGAACCAGCGCGACGGCGTTCAACCAACGCCGGAGAGCCTCCTCACCGGCTCGCAGATCCGCACGCAGCAACGGAAGTTGCGCATCCAGCAGGACGGCGGCGGCGTACCCGTGGTCGGCGGCCGGCTCGGCGCCGGGGGTCGCGACCACCAACGCCGGCGTCTCCGGGACCTGGTCCAGCACCCGTCCGCCCATCGACTGCCGGACGGTCGTCGACGGGAATGCCCGCCCGAGCTCCTCGGCGGTCCTGCCGGCACCGACCACCGGTGATCGCCACCGGCGTGAGCCGCAGTTCGGGCATGCCCAGTCGGGCAGGAACCTGCCGCACCATCGGCAGGACAGCAGGATGTCCGGAAGATCCCGATGATCACCGAGGCCGGCCAGTTGATCATCGTCGTCGGGTACATCGGTGATCATGGTCGGCAGCTGGAGTTGATCTTGTTCCGCGGCATCGGTCGAGCGCGACTCCGGGGCGGGTCGCCGGCCTCGCTCCGAGCGTCGGGTGGCCCGGGTCGGTCCGTGGCAGTGTGTGCAGCGGACGGGTTCGCGACATTCCTGGCAGGTCAGGCTGACCAGATAGCCGGACCGCGGCACCTGGACCAGCACCGGGCCGGCGGCGAGACCGGCCCGGATCACGTCGAACACATCGTGCGGCAGCCGAGCGGCGAAGGCGGCCGGGTCGCGGTCCAGGGCCCGGTCGGTGTCGGCGGCGATCCTGATCCGCGGCGCGGTCCGGCGCACGGCGACCCGTTCGGCAGACAACGTCTTCAGCCAGCCGCGGTCGATCATCCGCTGCACCTCGCAGCTGCGGCTGTAGGCGGCGAACAGGACCGCGCAGCCGGCGTCGGCGGCCCTGATCGCGAGCACCTCGCGGGCCTGCGGATATGGCGCTCGCTGTTCGGCGAGCAGATCGTCGCCGTCGTCGTACAACGCAACGAGGCCGAGGTCACGGACCGGTGCGAACGCCGCTGCCCGGGTCCCGATCACCACCGACACGTCGCCGCGCAACGCGGCCAGGAAGGCGCGATAGCGGGCCGCCGGACCGAGGTCGGCGGTCAGGGCGACGAAACCCTGCTCACCCAGCACCCGTTCGCAGGCCGACCGCAGGAGTTGCAGATCGCGGACGTCGGGCACGATCAGCAGGCTGCCTCGACCACCGGACACGGTTGCTGCAGCAGCGAGTGCCATCCCGTGGGCCCAGTCCCCCGCCGGATCGGCCGACGGGATCAGCTGCCAGGCGGCACGCGGGCTGTCTCCGCGGCGCAGCGCGGCCAGGAAGTCGCTGCCGGTGGGATAGCGGGCGAAAGGTCCGTCGACCTGCTCCGGTGGCGGCGGGTTGCGTTCGACCCGGGTGGCCTTCTCGGTCGCCGCGTGCCGGGGCGGGACCGCCAGCCGCAACACGTCGGCGTAACTGCCGGCGTAGTGGTCGGCGACCTGCCGGACCAGCCGGTCGACTTCGGGGGTCAGCACCGGTTCGGCCGACACCACCTTGTACAGCGGCGCCAGCGTGCCGGGATGGTCGGTGTCGGCGGCCCGTTCGAGGACGAACCCGTCCCGCAGTTTGCCGGCGAACCGGACCCGGACCCGCGCACCGGGCACCGCCTCGGCGTCCTGTGCCGGTGTCACCGCGTAGTCGAAGGGCCGGTCAAGATGGGCCAGCGAGACGTCAACCACGACCCGCGCTACCGGCAGCTCCGGCTGTTCGGGTTCGGAAGGCACCAGCAAACATTCTCATACCGGACCGTTCCTGATCATGCACGGTCCTGCTGTTCGATCCGGCCCGCAATGCACCGCGCCCTCCGACAGGCTCAGGGGCTTGTCGAAGGGCGCGGCAGCAGGACCGGCGAGTGCGAGAGGTCAGCCCTTGACGGCCTGGGCCAGGGCGTCGGCGCGATCGGTGGTCTCCCAGCTCAGGTCGGGCAGCTCACGGCCGAAGTGTCCGTACGCCGCCGTGGTGGCGAAGATCGGCCGCTTCAGCTTGAGGTCTTGGACCAGGGCACCCGGGCGGAGGTCGAAGACCTCCAGGACAGCCTTCTGGATCTGCTCGGTCGGGACCTTCTCGGTGCCGAAGGTGTCGACGTAGAAGCCGACCGGGTGTGCCTTGCCGATGGCGTAGGCGACCTGGCATTCGCAGCGATCGGCCAGCCCGGCCTTGACCACGTTCTTGGCGACCCAACGCATCGCGTACGCGGCGGACCGGTCGACCTTCGACGGATCCTTGCCGGAGAAGGCGCCGCCACCGTGACGGGCCATGCCGCCGTAGGTGTCGACGATGATCTTGCGACCGGTCAGGCCGGCGTCGCCCATCGGGCCGCCGATCTCGAAGCGGCCGGTCGGGTTGACCAGCAGCCGGTAGTCGGAGGAGTCGATGTCGTACTTCTCCACGATCGGGGCGACCACGTGCTTGCGGACGTCGGGTGCGAGCAGCGCGTCCAGGTCGACGTCGGCGGCGTGCTGGCTGGAGACCACCACGGTGTCCAGCCGGACCGGCTTGTCACCGTCGTACTCGATGGTCACCTGGGTCTTGCCGTCCGGCCGCAGGTAGGCCATCTCGCCCTCCTTGCGGGCGAAGCTGAGCTGTTCGGCCAGCCGGTGCGCCAGGTCGATCGGCAGCGGCATCAGCGACGGGGTCTCCGAGCAGGCGTAGCCGAACATCAGGCCCTGGTCGCCCGCGCCCTGGAAGTCGAACTCGTCCTTGGACTCCCCGGAACGGGTCTCGAACGCCTTGTCCACGCCCTGGGCGATGTCCGGCGACTGGGCGCCGATCGCGACTTGCACGCCACAGGATGCGCCGTCGAAGCCCTTGGTCGAGGAGTCGTAGCCGATGTTCAGGATCCGGCTGCGGACGATCTTGGGGATCTCCACGTACGCCTTGGTGGTGACCTCACCGGCGACCACCACCAGACCGGTGGTGACCAGCGTCTCCACCGCCACCCGGCTGTCCGGATCGTCGGTCAGCAGCGCGTCCAGGATCGAGTCACTGATCTGATCGCAAATCTTGTCCGGGTGGCCTTCGGTGACCGACTCCGAGGTGAACAGGCGCTTGGCCATCGCAGATATGCCTCTCGTGCTGTTGCGTCGTCTTCGCCGGCGTCTCGCAACGCCGGATGGGCAGACCTTACCGTCCGGAGCGGATCTGCAGTACCTCATCCAGGATGTGGTGGGCCAGCGTGTCCTTGGAACCGGCGAGGGCGTCCGGAGCCGGCGCATCCTCCGACGGTGTCCGGAGCAACCGGATCTCCGAATCGGCCTGACCGAAGACTCGGCCCCGACCGACAGCGTTCAGCACCAACAGGTCGCAGCCCTTACGGGCCAGCTTGGCCCGACCGAGGTCGACCAACTGTTCGGGCGTGTCGGCGGTCTCGGCGGCGAATCCGACCAGCACCTGGGACCGGTCGGTCCGGTCGGCGACCAGGCCGGCCAGGATGTCGGGGTTCTGCACCAGGCTGAGTTCGAGCCGTTGGTTCGGATCGGACTTCTTGATCTTGCCGGATTGGGCCTGTGCGGGCCGGAAGTCGGCGGGTGCGGCGGCCATCACGACGACGTCGGCGGCCTTGCCGGCCGCTGTCACCGCAGCCTGCAGCTCCAGGGTGCTGCCGACCGGGATGGTCCGCACCCCTGCGGGAGACGGCAGGTCGACGTTGGCTGCGATCAGGTCGACGCCGGCTCCGCGCAGCACGGCTGCCCGGGCGATCGCCTGACCCATCAGGCCGGAGGAGGCGTTACCGACGAAGCGGACCGGATCGATCTGTTCCCGGGTGCCGCCGGCGCTGACCACCAGCTGCAGCCCGGCCAAGTCGCGGGCGGCGGCAGCGACCGCCAGCTCGGGACGCTGCAGCACGGTCCGCACGATCCGGGCCAACTCGGCCGGATCGGGCAGCCGGCCCGGGCCGGTGTCGGCGCCGGTCAGGCGACCGGAGTCGGGGTCGATCACGACGGCGCCGCGGGCACGCAGGGTGGCGACGTTGGCCTGGGTCGCCGGGTGCAGCCACATCTCGGTATGCATCGCCGGGGCGAAGATCACCGGGCAGGTGGCGGTCAGCAGGCAGCTGGTCAGCAGGTCGTCGGCCCGGCCGGTGGCGGCCCGGGACAACAGATCGGCAGTGGCCGGTGCGACCACGATCAGGTCGGCCTGCCGGCCGAGTGCGACGTGCGGCACCGACTCCACGTCGGTGAAGACGTCGGTCTGCACCGGGTGGCCGGACAGCGCCGCCCAGGTGGGTGCGCCGACGAATTCGAGTGCGGCCGCGGTCGGGACGACGGTCAGGTCGTGTCCCGCCCCGTACGGCTGGTCGGCGTCGGCCTGCGGCTCCTTGAGCCGGCGGAGCAGTTCGGCCGCCTTGTAGGCGGCGATGCCGCCGGCGACGCCGAGCAGGATGCGACTCATGGACGACTCTCCTCGACGACGCGGCGGCAGTGCTGGGACTGGTTCGGTGTCAGCGCTCGGTTCGGGTTCAGGCGCTCGGTTCGGTGTCGTCGAAGGACGGCGTCGGCACGTCCTGCACCGGTGCGATGCCGGGCTGCCCGTCGATGCCGGTGCTCTCGCCCTCGGCACCTTCGACGCACTGCAGCACGCCGGCGTTGACCTCACGCAGCGCGATCGACAACGGCTTCTCCTGCACGCCGGTCTCCACCAGCGGGCCGACATGCTCCAGCAGGCCTTCGCCGAGCTGGGAGTAGTAGGCGTTGATCTGCCGGGCCCGCTTGGCGGCGAACAGCACCAGCCGGTACTTGGAGTCGGCCTGGGTCAGCAGCTCGTCGATCGGCGGATTGTTGATGCCCTGGAAAGCGGTCTGGTTCTCGGTCAAGATGCCCCTTCGAACGGATGGTGGGCGGTAGTGGTGCGATGCTCGTACGTCGTGCGCTGCGCCGGACTCAGGCGAGCTGAACTCAGCTGTTCCGTGGCGGGCACAGGTCACAGACCGAGCAAGTCTACCAAGTCTTGCACCGCTTGCTCGACATCGCGGTTGACGATGGTGGCGTCGAATTCGTCCTGGGCCGCCATTTCGTCCCGCGCGGTCTGCAATCGGCGTTCCCGTTCGGCCGGATCCTCGGTGCCGCGGACGGCCTGGCGGCGCAGCAGCTCTTCCCAGGTCGGCGGCGCCAGGAAGACGAAGTGTGCATCCGGCCAGGTCTGTCGGACCTGGCGGGCGCCCTGCAACTCGATCTCCAGGATCGCCGGCCGATCGGCGGCCAAGGCGTCGAGAACGGGTTGCCGCGGGGTGCCGTAACGATGCTTGCCGTGGACGACGGCCCACTCCAGCAGCGCGTCGGTGGCGATCAGCTCGTCGAATTCGGCGTCACTGAGGAACAGGTAGTGCACGCCATGCTGCTCCCCCGGTCTGGGGGCCCGGGTGGTGGCCGACACCGACACCCAGACCTGCGGGTGGTCGGTCCGGAGCCGATTGACCACCGTCCCCTTGCCGACCGCGGTCGGTCCGCTCAGCACGGTCAGTCGACGGTGGGCGGTCGGCTGGCTGGCTGGCACGCCTCAGCCGCCGAACTCGGCGATCAGACCGTCGACCTGGTGCCGTCCGAGACCGCGGAGTCGGCGGTTCGGGGCGATCTTCAGCCGCTCCATCACCTTGGTCGCCCGGACCTCGCCGACCCGGGGCTGGGACTTCAGCACGTCGATCACCTTGGTGTGGGCGACGATCTCGTCGGAATCGGCCAACTCCAGGACGGCCGCGATCGAGAGTTCGCCGGACCGCAGCGACTGCTTCACCTCCGCGCGGCGCCGTCTCGCTTGGGTCGCGGCATCGCGGGCCTGCTGCCGCTGCTCTTCGCTCAGCCGTGGGATCGGCACAACAACTCCATCGACAACGCCTACGTCTCCTTCAGCTCACCGGCGGCCCGACACGCGTCAGCCGACGGGCGCCGACGCTGGTCCCCGGTCACTGACTGCTGTGCTGGAAAACCTACCCTGACCGGTGGCCACCCGTGCGGCGGACCCTACGGTCGGGCCGCGACGACGGCTTCACCGTCGGCCCAGCGGGCGATCAGTCGTTCCGAACCACCGATCTGCGCCGACGCGACGCGCGCGATCAGCACCGGTCGACCGTCCGGATCGGCGACCTCGACAACCCCGTCGGATCGGTCGGCCTCGGCTGCGGACCCATTGCCGGTCACCCGGCTGATCCGTACGGTCGGCTCCCGCCGGTCGACGATCCGGTCGCCCTCCCAGATCTCCATCACGGCCTGCTCCTGGTCGCCGGCCAGGGCGCGGCTGAAGCAACCGGCAGCCACCGGATCGCCGGCGGCGTCGTACACCCACCGTCGTCCCAGCACCGAATGCTCGACGGTCGCGATCAGCTGATCATCGGCGCCGTCCAGCGGACCGGGCCGGTAGGTCAACACCGCCTGCAGGACCCGATCACCGCGGCGCAGCACCATCGCCTCGACGCCGACCTCGCCCTCGGGATCGTCGAACCGGTAGCTGCCCAGCATCTCCGACGGCCCGGCACCAGCCCAGGACTGACGATCCAACCAGGCGTCAACCACCTCGGGCTTGGACGGCGTGATGGTCGCGTTGTAGATGATCGCCATGACCGCAGCTTAAGACGCGCGGTCGACGTCCTTCGACCCCGCTCAGTGATCCGCGGCGATCGTGGAACTCGGTCGGGGCCTCCCCGAGTCGGCACCTCGGGACGGTTGCCGCAACCGCTCACCTCATCGAGGCGGACCCGACGATCTGAGGATTCCCGGATCGACCTCAACACCCAAGATCACCAACGCTGGGTCGTAACGGCGCTGGATCGCGGACCGGTCGATTGTCGGGGGCCCGGTCGCCGGCAGCGGCCCAGTCCAGCAGGTCACCACCTCGGCCACACACAGCGCGAAAAGTGGCCGAGTGTCCGAAGTTCCCAGCCTCCGCGCCAGCGCGGAACCTCGGACAGCCGAGCGCTCGGACGTCGGTCGGCGTGTCAGGTGAGATCGGTTTGCACGGGACGGTCGACGGCCGGCCCCGCACCCGGGAGAGGTCCGGCGTCGCGAACCCGTGACGATCTGGAGTGCGAGAGCGATCGGCTCCGGTCCGGCTCTACTTGGTCGGCACAGGTCCTCCGCACCGACGAGGGACCGCTCCCATCCCAACTCTCGCCCTTGAGCTGCCCACTGGTGGACGACTGTCAACTTGCCGTTCGTTGCCCGCCGCCGGCAAGCGGTCCGTGGCCGGGCTGCCTGTCCGGGCAGGCTCGTCCGGCCCACCCAGCAGTCGAGTGAGCGGCGGGCCGCCATGTCGCCGACGTCGCTTCCCGGACACCTCGCGGGCGATCGCGACCAGGCTTGCGATGGCAGTGGTGATCTGCTCATAATCTGCGCATGAATGCAGATAGCGAGGCATGTGGTCGGCTGCCTGACAGCCAGTACGTCGAGCTGGCGGTCGAGGTATTCGGCATGCTGGCCGACGCCACCCGCGTTCGGATCATCCTCGCGCTGCGCGAGCACGGCGAGTTGTCGGTCAACCTGCTGGCCGATCTGGTGGATAAGGCTCCGCCGGCGGTCTCGCAGCATCTGGCCAAGCTCCGGCTGGCACGGATCGTCACGACACGCCAGGACGGAACCCGCGTGTTCTATCAGCTGGCCGATGAGCACGCCGGCCAGCTCGTGACGGCCGCGATCTTCCAGGCCGAGCACTCCCTCGGCGGCACACCGCGCCACCATCACCCCCAAGACGAGGCCGAGTAGTGAGCAACCGACCCACCCATCAGCACGACCCTGCCGATCAGCACGGGCATGACCACGACCACGGGCATGAGCATCCGACGGGGATCAAGGGCTTCTTCTACGGTCTGTTCGTGCCGCACAGCCACGATGCCGCCGATTCCGTTGACGACGCCCTGGAGGCCAGCCAGGCCGGTGTCTGGGCGGTGAAGATCAGCCTGGTCGGCCTCGGCATCACCGCCGCCCTGCAGATCGTCGTCGTGCTGATCAGTGGGTCGGTGGCCCTTCTTGCCGACACCATCCACAACTTCTCCGATGCGCTGACCGCGGTCCCGCTGTGGGTTGCGTTCGTGTTCGGTCGCCGCAAGCCGACCCGCCGCTACACCTACGGCTACGGCAGGATCGAAGATCTCGCCGGGCTGTTCATCGTCGCCATGATCACCCTGTCGGCGATCTTGGCCGGCTACGAATCGATCCGCCGGATCGCCCACCCGCAATCCCTGGAGAACCTGGGCTGGGTGCTGGCCGCCGGGTTGATCGGCTTCGCCGGCAACGAGCTCGTCGCGGTCTACCGGATCCGCATCGGCCGCCGGATCGGATCCGCCGCCCTCGTCGCCGACGGTGTCCATGCCCGTACCGACGGCTTCACCTCATTGGCAGTCGTCCTCGGCGTCATCGGCGTCTGGCTCGGCTTCCCGCTGGCAGACCCGATCATCGGTCTCCTGATCAGCATCGCGATCTTCGTGCTGTTGATCGGCACCGCCCGCGATATTGGCCGCCGCCTACTCGACGGCGTCGATCCGAACCTGGTGACGAAGGCAGAAACCACCCTGGCGCAACTCCCGGGCGCGATCGCGGTCCCCGACGTGCGGATGCGGTGGAACGGCCACCGACTGACTGTCGAAGCAACAGTCGCGACCCAACCAGAGATGTCGATCGATCAGTTCCACGTGCTCGAACACCAAGCCGACCACGCCATTCGCAAAGCTCTCCCCAGCATCGGGACGGTTCGACTCACCCCGACGAGTCACACCGGCGCACCGGAGCCAGCCCACTAGCGGATTCCTGCCCGGTGTCCGATGCCCCGCCCGGCTCCGACGCTCGCGAGAGGGCGACCGACGGACGCGTTCACGCGGTTCGCATCCTCCTGCTTCCGGTGGGCACCGAAAGAGTACGAGGCTGCGAACGGCCGCGGACGGCGAACGACGAACCGATCCCGTAGGCAACGCAACCACGCGAGGTGGACCTCAGCCCCGAAGCGATTCCTGGGTCGCGTCGACGGCGGCGCGGATGGCGTCGGGATCCGGACCGGCGGCCAGGATGCCGCGACTGCTGGACGGCAGGACGTGCGGATAGGCGGAGCCGAAGACGTCGCGAATGCCATCGGAGGTGCCGCCCTGGGCGCCGAAGCCGGGTGCCAGGATGCTGCCACCGAGGTTGTCGAGGTCGAGTCCGTGGTCGGCGGGCACGGTCGCGCCGAACACGACACCGACGTTGCCCCACTGTCCGGCGGCGACCGCATCGGCATTGCAGCGGCCGGCGAAGTCGATCATGGACTGGCTGATCGTCACGCCGTCCGCGGTACGGGCCCGCTGCACCGAGGCACCTTCGGGATTGCTGGTCGCCGCCAGGATGTAGACCCCGCGGCCGGTCTGTTCTGCCAGGGTGATCGATCCGTCCAATGAACCGGCCCCCAGGTACGGGCTGAGGGTGACGGCATCGGCAGCCAGCGAGGACCCGTCGGCCAGGTAGGCCTGGGCATAGGCGTCCATGGTGGAGCCGATGTCGCCGCGTTTGATGTCCAGCAGGGTCAACAGTCCGGCGTCCCTGGCATCGGCCAGCAGCAACTCCAGCACCGCGACGCCGGCCGATCCGTAGGCTTCGAAGAAGGCCGACTGCGGTTTGACGATCGCGACCCGGCCGGCGACGGCCTCGATCATGCCGCGGGCGCAGCGCTCCAGACCGGAGGCGTCGTGCGGCAGGTCCCAGGTGTCCAACACTCCGGGGTGCGGGTCGATCCCGACACAGAGTTGGCCGTACTTGTCGACCGCGGTACGCAGCCGCTCGCCGTAACCGGCGCTGTCCTGCTGGGTCATCGGGAGACCTCCTGGTTGAACCGGACCTGATGGTTGATCCGGTCGATGAGCCCGGGTCCACGATAGATGAAACCGGTGAGGATCTGGAGCAGCTGCGCGCCGGCGTCGAGCAGTGCCTGGGCATCGTCGACGGAGTCGATCCCACCGACACCGATGATCGGCAGTTCGGTCCGTTCGGCAAGGTAACCGACGACCTGCCGGGCCCGGCGGGCCAATGGCGCGCCGGACAGCCCGCCGACCTCGGGAGCAAGATCAAGGTCGTGATGATCAAGTCCCTCGCGGGACAGCGTCGTATTGGTCGCGATCAGGCCCTGGATACCCACGTCATCGGCGACCTCGAGCACTTCGTCCAGGGCCGGTTCGGTGAGATCCGGGGCGATCTTGACCAGGATCGGCACGGGGCGGCCGGCGATCGCGGCTTCGTCGGACAGCGTGCTGAGCAGTTCGGTCAATGCGCCACGGTCCTGCAACGACCGCAGCCCGGGCGTGTTCGGGCTGGAGACGTTGACCGCGATGTAGTCGGCGTACGGCGCCAGCACCCGGAACGAGGTCAGATAGTCGGCGACCGCCTTGTGCAGCGGCGTGATCTTGGTCTTGCCGATCGAGATGCCGAGCGGAATGCCTACGGCGCGGTTGCCGCGGCGGACACCGAACCGGGCCAGGGTGTCGGCCAGGGCCTCGGCGCCGCCGTTGTTGAAGCCCATCCGGTTGATCACCGCGGCACTGGCCGGAAGCCGGAACAACCGCGGCTTCGGGTTGCCGGGCTGGGCCTGGGCGGTGACGGTGCCGAGTTCGGCGAAACCGAAGCCCAACGGTCCCCAACTGCGGGCAGCGATGCCGAACTTGTCCATTCCGGCGGCCAGTCCGACGACGCCGTCGAAGTCGATCCCGGCGACCGTCAGCGGTCGGCGGTGGCGGGCCAGCAGAGCCGACATCGCGGCCAGAGCCGGTGGCAGCTTGCCCACCGTCGCCAGCATCCGCAGCGTCGTCTCGTGTGCCCGCTCGGCGTCGCCGTCGCCGATCCGGAACACCGCCGGGCGGATCACCCGCTGGTAGGCCAGATCGGTGACCGTGGCCGTCGGCAGCGGACGGGCCTGGCGTGCGCGGCGTTCGAGCCCGTCGGTCATGGCCCGGCTCACAGCGCCGCGGTGACGGACTTTTCCCAGTCCTGCAAGGATTTCACGCCGACCGCCGCCGATCGGATCGCCTCGATCCCCTGCACTGCCGCGGTGAGGCCCTGCACCGTCGTCATGCACGGCACGTTGCGGGCGACGGCCGCGGTCCGGATCTCGTAGCCGTCGAAACGAGGCCGGCCGTCGGTGCTCTGTCCCTGCGGGGTATTGAAGATCAGATCGACCTCACCGTCGGTGATCGCTTGGACGATCGTCTTCTCCCCATGGGGCCCCGGGCCCTGGCTGTGCTTGCGGGTCCGGGTGACCGGGATGCCGTTGCGTTCCAGCACCGAGGCGGTGCCGGCGGTGGCCAGGATCTCGAAGCCCAGTTCGCTGAGCAGCTTGATCGGCAGGATCACGTGCCGCTTGTCCCGGTTGGCCGCCGAGACGAAGATCCGGCCCTCGGCCGGCAACGGCCCGGACGCGCCCTCCTGGCTCTTGGCGAAGGCGGTCCCGAAGGACAGGTCGAGGCCCATCACCTCACCGGTGGACTTCATCTCCGGGCCGAGGATGGTGTCCACACTGGATCCGTCCAGGGTGCGGAACCGGTTGAACGGCATCACCGCCTCCTTGACCGCGACCGGGGTGCCGAGCGGTTCGTCGGCCCCGTCGCCCTCGGTCTTCAGCAGACCCTCCGAACGAAGGTCGGCGATGGTGTCGCCGAGCATGATCCGGGCGGCCGCCTTGGCCAGCGGGGTCCAGGTCGCCTTGGACACGAACGGCACGGTCCGCGACGCCCGTGGGTTGGCTTCCAGCACGTAGAGCACGTCGCCGGCCAGGGCGTACTGGATGTTCAGCAGACCGCGGACACCGACACCGGCGGCGATCGCCTCGGTGGACACCCTGATCCGGTCGATCACCTCGGCACCCAGAGTGATCGGCGGCAGTGCACAGGCCGAGTCGCCGGAATGCACCCCGGCCTCCTCGATGTGTTCCATCACGCCGCCGAGGTAGAGATCGGTGCCGTCGAAGAGGGCATCGACGTCGATCTCGACCGCGTCGTCCAGGAACCGGTCGACCAGCACCGGATGTTCCGGTGACACCTCGGTCGCCCGCCGGATGTAGGCCGACAGCGAGCCCTCGTCGTAGACGATCTCCATCCCGCGACCGCCCAGCACGTAGCTCGGCCGGACCAGCACCGGGTAGCCGATCTCGTCGGCGATCGCCTTGGCCTCGTCGAAGGACCGCGCCATCCCGTGTTTGGGCGACGGCAGACCGGCGTTGTCCAGCACCTCGCCGAACGCGCCGCGTTCCTCGGCCAGGTTGATCGCCTCCGGGCTGGTGCCGACGATCGGAACCCCGGCATCCTTCAGCCCCTGTGCCAGCCGCAGCGGTGTCTGACCACCGAGTTGCACGATCACACCGGCCACCGGGCCGGCCTGCTGCTCGGCGTGCACGACCTCCAGCACGTCTTCCAGGGTGAGTGGCTCGAAGTACAGCCGATCGGAGGTGTCGTAGTCGGTGGACACCGTTTCCGGGTTGCAGTTGATCATGATCGTCTCGTAGCCCGCGTCGCTCAGCTCGAAGGCTGCGTGCACGCACGAGTAGTCGAACTCGATGCCCTGCCCGATCCGGTTCGGCCCGCTACCCAGGATGATCACCGCGGGCTTGGTCCGCGGTTCCACCTCGGTCTCGGCATCGTAGGAGCTGTAGTGGTACGGCGTCTTCGCGGCGAACTCCGCGGCGCAGGTGTCGACGGTCTTGTAGACCGGCCGGACGCCGAGCGCCCAGCGCACCCCGCGGACGACCTGTTCGTCCAGATGGCGCAGCTGTCCCAGCTGGGCGTCGGACAGACCGTGCCGCTTGCCGTACAAGATCATTTCCGGGGTCAGCTCGGGCGCCGTCCTGATCTCTTCGGCGACCTCGTTGATCAAGCAGAGTTGATCGACGAACCACGGGTCGATGCCGGTCGCCCGATGGACCTGCTCGACCGTGGCACCGGACCGGATCGCCTTGTAGACAAGACCGATCCGGCCGTCGTGCGGTCGCGCTGCTTGGTCCAGCAGTTCCTCGGTGGTCTCGGTGAGCTCGCCGGCGACGTCGAACGGAGCCTTGCTGTCCTCCAGGCTGCGCATCGCCTTGCCCAGCGCCTCGGTGAAGTTGCGACCGATCGCCATCGCTTCGCCGACACTCTTCATGTGCGTGGTCAGCGTGCTGTCTGCTGCCGGGAACTTCTCGAACGCGAACCGCGGCACCTTCACCACGACGTAGTCCAGCGTCGGCTCGAAACTGGCCGGAGTCTGGCGAGTGATGTCGTTGGGCACCTCGTCCAGGGTGTAGCCGACAGCCAACTTGGCGGCGATCTTGGCGATCGGGAAGCCGGTCGCCTTGGAGGCCAGCGCACTGGACCGGGACACCCGCGGGTTCATCTCGATCACGATCATCCGCCCGTCGGCCGGGTTGATCGCGAACTGGATGTTGCAGCCGCCGGTCTCCACGCCGACCGAGCGGATGATGCCGATCGCGACGTCGCGCATCCGCTGATACTCGCGGTCGGTCAGGGTCATCGCCGGGGCGACGGTGATCGAGTCGCCGGTGTGCACACCCATCGGGTCGAAGTTCTCGATGGAGCAGACGATCACGACGTTGTCGGCCCGGTCACGCATCACCTCCAGCTCGTACTCCTTCCAGCCGAGGATCGATTCCTCGATCAGTACCTCGGTGGTCGGGCTGGCCTCCAGGCCGGCACCGGCGATCCGGCGCAGGTCGGCCTCGTGGTGGGCGAAGCCGGAACCGACGCCGCCCATGGTGAAACTGGGCCGGACAACCAGTGGGTAACCAAGATCATCGGCGGCGGCCAGCACATCGTCGAGGGTGTGACAGATCCGGCTCCGGGCCACCTCGGCCTGGGCCTCGCCGTCGAGCCCGGCGGGCAGGTCCTTCACGATCGTCTTGAACGATTCCCGGTCCTCGCCGCGCTGGATCGCGTCCACCGAGGCACCGATCAGCTCGACCCCGTACTTGGCCAGGACTCCCTGGTCCCACAGGGCGACGGCAGTGTTCAGCGCGGTCTGACCGCCCAGGGTCGCCAGCAGCGCGTCGGGCCGTTCCTTCTCGATCACCTTGGTGACGAACTCGGGGGTGATCGGCTCGACGTAGGTGGCGTCGGCCAACTCCGGGTCGGTCATGATCGTCGCCGGGTTGGAGTTGACCAGGATCACCCGGTAGCCCTCGGCCTTCAGCACCCGGCAGGCCTGGGTGCCGGAGTAGTCGAACTCGCAGGCCTGACCGATCACGATCGGGCCGGAGCCGACCACCAGGATCGACTGCAGGTCATCGCGGCGCGGCATCAGGCGTCCTTCCGATCGGTCATCAGCTCGACGAACCGGTCGAACAGGTAGGACGCGTCATGCGGTCCGGCCGCAGCCTCCGGGTGGTACTGCACCGAGAACGCCTTCAACCTTCCTTGATCATCTGTGAGCTCCAGCCCCTCGACCACGTTGTCGTTCAGGCAGACGTGGCTGACCCGCACCGTGCCGTACCGGGTCTGGGTGTCCTGGCCGATCGGTGCGTCGACGGCGAAGCCGTGATTGTGTGCGGTGACCTCGACCTTGCGGGTGCCGAGGTCCATCACCGGCTGATTGATGCCGTGGTGGCCGTAGGTCAGCTTGTAGGTGCCGAGCCCCAGGGCCCGACCGAACAGCTGGTTGCCGAAGCAGATCCCGAAGTACGGCAGCCCGGACTCCAGCGCCTGCTGCAGCAGCGCGATCTGCTCCTCGGCCGCCGATGGATCGCCGGGGCCGTTGGAGAAGAAGATGCCGTCGGCACCGATGGCCTGCAGATCGGCCGCCGTGGCGGTCGACGGGAGCACGTGGGTCTCGATGCCTCGTTCGGCCATCCGGTGCGGGGTCATCGACTTGATGCCCAGGTCGACCGCCGCCACCGTGAACCGCTTCGTGCCGATCGCCGGGATCACCTGCGGCTCGGCGATGGTGACATCGTCGGCCAGGTGGGCGCCACTCATCTGCGGCTGCTGCTTGACCTTCTCCAGCAGTCTGGCCGGATCGAGTTCGGTGCTGGAGATGCCGACCCGCATCGCGCCCCGCTCCCGCAGGTGCCGGGTCAGCGCCCGGGTGTCGATCCCGGCGATGCCGACGATGCCCTGATCCTCGAGCGCTGCGGACAGGCTGCGGCGGGACCGCCAGTTGCTGGGGATCCGGGCGGCGTCGCGGATGACGTAGCCGGCGACCCAGATCCGGCCCGACTCGTCGTCCTCGTCGTTCCAACCGGTGTTGCCGATGTGTGGCGCGGTGGCGACGACGACCTGACGGTGATAGCTGGGATCGGTGAGCGTCTCCTGGTATCCGGTCATGCCGGTCTGGAAGACCGCTTCGCCGAAGGTCTCTCCGGTGGCGCCGAAGCCGACACCGGTGAAGCTGCGACCGTCCTCCAGGACGAGGATGGCTTGGCGGGACGTTTCGGCCGAATCAGAGGAGGGATCCCGGAAACGGGCAGAGTGTGGCGAGGGCGCAGAGTGCGACATCTACCGTCCTTTCCTGCCTCACAGGACAGGTCTTAAAGGTTGGCATGTACGGCCCGAGCGTATCAGTGTTCCTGCCCTCCCCCGCACCAGCATGCCCGCGGAGCGAGCGCGTTCTCCGGTGACCGGCGGGTCACTGTCTAAGCTGAGCGCCGTGGGGACCGAGGACCCGGCGCCGGCTGCTGCCCGAGCCGCTGCGACGACGGAGTTGGAACGCGAACTCAGCCTGCTGTTCCGCAGCGCCCGACATGTCTCGGCGCGGATGGCGGCCCGGATCCATCCCGAGCTCGATGCCCCCGGCTACGGGCTCCTGGTGGCGATCCTCGAGGCCCAGCCCAGCCAGCACGGCTCCGAGGAGGCCGGCGGCGTACGGGCGGTCGAACTGGCCGGCCGGACCCGGCTGCACAAGTCGACCCTGAGCCGCAGCCTGGGCGATCTCGAACGCCTCGGCCTGGTCGCCCGGGTCCGTGATCCGCTGGACGCCCGAGCACGGCTGGTGACGCTGACCGAACGCGGCCGGACCGCAGTAGAGGATTCCAGGGAAGCGCGTCGCCAAGAGATGCTCCGCCGGCTTGATTCCTGGGACGCCGAGGATCTGTCCCAACTGGCAGCCCTGCTCGGCCGACTCAGCGCTTCCCTCTCCGCCGACGACTGAGTCACCCGCCGCTCCGGGCCCCGAACGCGAACCGACAACCCCGCCGGCGGCCCGGCGCCAGATGGCAGCAGGTGTTGCGATATCGCCCCAGCCGATCCGAATTGCCGGGGGCGATATCGCAACACGAGCGACCATTTGGCCGGCTGACGCGGGATGCCGAGATCTCTCCGACGCCGACGTCCTGCGGTCTTCTCGGATGCAGGGGTGGGACTGAGCCCAAGCTGAGACCGTGATCTACGCCACCCGATTTAGTTTCGCTAAGCAACGACATGAGGAATATAGTTGCTTTCAGCAACCAAAGGAGCACGGATCATGGGACTCGATCGCGACCAGGCAGCGACCCTGCTGGAGTCGCTGGTGTCGCTGTCACGTACGACCCGCATCATCGCGCATCGCGATGCGGAGAAGAGCGTTTCGGGTACGCCGATCGCCCTGCTGCACTTCGTCCGCGACGCCGATCCCCGACTCGGCGACCTGGCGGAGAAGCTGCAGGTCAAGCCGTCGGTCGCATCCCGCGCGGTGGCCGCTCTGGAGTCCGACGGGCTCGTGGTCCGAGTCCCCGACCCCGATGACGCACGGGCCTGCCGGGTGCATCTGACCGACACCGGCCGAGCACACCTGCAGCGACGCCAGGACCGCGCCCTCGACCTGGTCAGCCAGGCGTTCGCCGACTGGTCGACCGAGGACGCGGCACAGTCGGTCCGGTTGCTCCAACGCCTGGAGGAATCGGTGGTCACCTGGGTCAACCAGATGCGACTCGCGGACGACAAGGGAATCGATCCGCTCGCCGCCCCGGACATCCGCCCGACAACGCCGCCCGCCGACGGCGTACCTCCCGACGATTCTGAGATCCCCGCCTCCACCTCACGCACTGCATTGGAGAAGACAACAGCATGAGCACCGCTGTCGCGGAACGCAGTCCTTCCCCCGATCCCACGCCCTCAAACGGGCACCAGGCGGGCGAAGAACTGTCGCACAAGGAGATCCTGGAGGTGATGACCGGCCTACTGGCCGCGTTGTTCACCGCTCTGATCTCGTCCACCATCGTGTCGACAGCGCTGCCGACGATCATGAGCGACCTGCACGGCACGCAGCGTCAATACACCTGGGTGATCACCGCATCGCTGTTGGCGATGACCATCTCCACCCCGATCATGGGCAAGCTGTCGGACCTGTTCAACAAGAAGTTGTTGATCCAGTTCTCCATCGTGCTGTTCGTCGCCGGCTCGGTCTTCGCCGGGTTCTCCACCGAGATCTGGCAGATGATGGTCGGTCGCGCGGCCCAGGGCATCGCCATGGGCGGGCTGACCGCTCTCACCCAGTCGATCATGGGCACGATCATCGCGCCGCGGCAACGGGGTCGCTACAGCGGCTACATGGGTGCGGTGATGGCCGTCGCCACTGTCTCCGGCCCGCTGCTCGGTGGCGTGATCACCGACAATCTCGACTGGCGCTGGTGCTTCTTCGTCTGTGTCCCGCTGGCCGTGATCGCGTTGATCCTGCTGCAGGTCACCCTGCACCTGCCGGCGTTGACCAAGCGCAAGGTCAAGATCGACTACTTCGGCGCACTGTTCCTGGCGATCGCCGCTGCCGCGCCGATGCTCTGGGTCACCTTCGCCGGCAAGGACTACGACTGGATCTCCTGGCAGTCCGGTGTCTTCCTGCTCGCCTTCCTTGCCGCGGCAGGGATCGCGGTGGCGATCGAGCTCAACCACTCCGAGCCGATCGTGCCGATCAAGGTGCTGCGCAACAGCACCACCGCGTTGATGATCATCGCCGGGATGGCGGTCGGTGTCGCGATGTTCGGCAGCGGCACCTTCCTGACCCAGTACTTCCAGCTGGCCGGTGGACACTCCCCGACCAAGGCCGGCCTGATGACGATCCCGATGATCTTGGCCCAGCTGCTCAGCTCGGTGATCGGTGGACAGCTGGTCAGCCGGACCGGACGGTGGAAGCCGATCATGGTGATCGGCACCGTCCTGGTGATGGGCGGCATGGGCACCCTCGGCCTGACCCTGGACAGTGACACGCCCTACTGGCAGGTCGCCATCTGGATGGCCGTCGCCGGTATCGGCATCGGCGCGCTGGTACAGAACATCGTGCTCGCCGTTCAGAACACCGTCGACGTCAAGGACATCGGTGCCTCCTCGGCGACGATCTCGTTCTTCCGCTCCCTCGGCGGCGCGGTCGGTGTCTCGGTGCTGGGTGCGGTGCTGGCCGACAATGTCGAGACCAAGACACTGGACGGGATCCGCTCCCTGCCGGCGGCGCTGCAGGGCGTGGCGGCCAAGCTGCTCGGTGGCAGCGGCGGCGGCGATCTCGACCTGTCCGCCCTGCCCGATCCGATCGAGAACGTGGTCCGGCACGCCTACGGCGACACCTTCGGGACACTGTTCCTGATCGCCGGCATCATCGCGATCGCGGCGTTCATCGCGGTGCTGCTGGTCCGCGAGGTCCCGCTGCGGACCACCGTGTCGATGCAGTCGCCCGCTGACTCCGGTGATGCGGCCGCTGTCGATCCGCAGGCCGCGACCGCCCCGGCGGCGGTCGCCGCCGCCGAACAGGCCGTCGATCTGGTCAGCAGGCCGACCCCGGCCACGACCAACGGGTCGGCATCCGGTGAGCCGGTTGTCAACGCCGCGAGCCTGACAACCAACGGCCGGTCGCCGGACCAGACCAACGGGGCCCAGTCCGCGGACGCCTTCGACGATGCGCTGCTGGACGATCCGGCTGGCCGCCGTTCGGTGGCCGCACTGGACGTCCTCACCGCGGCCCAGGAACGGGTCCGGCAGTACGACGCCGGCTTCCGCGACAGCCTCAATCAGGTCGCGGTCCGGTTGGACACGGTGTCGCATGAGGTGGATGCCGCGATGGGTGGCTTCCACCGTGAGCTGCAGGCGATCCGGGAGGACCTGATGCAGGCCAAGCCGGGGTCGGCCGAGCCGCAACCCGACGGTGCCGGTGGCAGTGAACTTCGACAGTACGAGTACAACCTGCTGTTGGACAGCCAGCAGACCGCCGAACGGGTGACGGCGAGTGCCCGCGGAGATGCCGATCGGATCATCTCCGATGCCGAGAAGCAGCGGGCCGATCTGGAGCGGCGGATCGAGCAGCTCCGGGAGGTCGAACGCGAGCTGTCGGCTCGGGTCAGCGGCCAACTGGCGGCCACCGACGAACGCAGCACCGACGGCTGATCCCACGGCGGCCGGCTGACCGAGTCAGCCGAGTCCGGGAGGAGCGAAGAGCTCAGCCGCACCGGCTATCCGGTGCGGCTGAGCTCTTCGCGTTCCAGGTCGGTGCTTGGTCAGTCCGTGGGTCGCAGCTTGTCGGTGAGGATGGCGCCGAGCAGCCCGTTGACATAGCTCGGCGATTCGTCGGTGGACAACTCCCCGACCAGTTCGACGGCCTCCGAGACCGCGACGGCGTCGGGCACGTCGGCGACGTGATCGATCTCGTACACCGCGATCCGGATGGCGGCCCGGTCCACCCGCGGCATCCGGGGCAGCGACCACCCGGCGGCCAGATGGGCGGTGATCCGGCCGTCCAGCTCGGGGCGGTGTTCCTCGACCCCGCGGACCAGCTGGGCCGTGTAGTCACGGACCGGTGGATCGGCGTCGGCGGTCCGCTCGGCCAGGGTTTCGATCGCCGTCCGGCCCCGCAGCTCCGCCTCGAACAGGATGTCCAACGCACGCTTACGCGCCTTGGTCCGAGTGGACCGGGTGCGACCCGACGTGTCCGGGCCGCGCGAGGGTTGCGCCGACACGTTGCGTCAGCTGCCGATCCGGCCGAGGTACTCGCCGGTCCGGGTGTCGACCTTGACCTTCTCGCCGGTGGTCAGGAACAGCGGCACCTGGATCTGCAGCCCGGTCTGGACGGTGGCCGGCTTGGTGCCGCCGGAGCTCCGGTCGCCCTGCAGCCCCGGCTCGGTGTAGGTGACCTCGAGCTCGACCGAGGCCGGCAGATCGATGTAGAGCGGATTTTCCTCGTGCAGGGCGACGGTGACCAACTGCTCCTCGAGCAGGTAGTTCTTCGCATCGCCGACGACGTTCTCCTCCAGGCTCAACTGGTCATAGGTCTGGGTGTCCATGAACACCCAGCTGGAGCCGTCGAAGTAGAGGTACTGCATCTCCCGCCGGTCGACCTGGGCGTCGGCGACCTTGGTGTCGGAGTTGAAGGTCTTGTCCACGACCTTGCCGGACAGCACGGCCTTCAGCTTGGTCCGGACCACGGTGTTGCCCTTGCCGGGCTTGTGATGCTGGAACCAGATCACGGTCCAGAGCTGGCCGTCGAGGTCGAGCACGGTGCCGTTCTTCAGATCGTTGGTCGAGATCACCCGCGTTACCCTTCGTGTCTTCGCTCCACGGAGCCCCCGGGCAGCTGCCTCGGGTCGTCGGCCGGTGGAAGCCGTGTGTTCTGCACTTGTCGAATGTGCGAGCCCGGTCGGTCGGGCGGCCCCAGTTTAACCGGAAGACCGCTTCCAACCCGAAGCCGACGGCTGCCGGCGGCTGCCGCGCCCGGATCGGGCTACCGGGTGAGCCCCTCGACGGCGGCCTTCGCCTCGGCAAGACCGACGCCCGTCAGCTCCCGGTACACCTTGATCGCGCGGATCTTCTTACCCTCCCGGACCAACCGGAGCACCTCGTCCAGACGCGGATCGGGGCCGAACCGAGGCTGTCGCCGGTTCGCGTATTGGGGGTAACCGACGAAGGAGATGTCGTCCGGATTCTGCGCGCTCGGGTTCTGCACCGCCGGGGGTGTTCCCGGAGCGGGTTGCTGCTGCGCCAGGGCGGAGTCCAGCCTGGATTCCAACTGCCGCAGCCGCTCCTGCTGAACGCGGACCGCCCGACGCTGCCGGCCGGCGACCGCGATCGCCACCAGCACTGCACCTGCCGTCACTGCGACGAGCACCCAATCCATGGGCCCGACCTTACCGCCGAACGCACCCGGTCGGCCCTCACCGCGATGGAGCATGGCGGGCGATCACGGACGGGGCTGAGCCGGTAGCGTTCGGCAGGTGATCCGCACCGAGTTCCTGGCCAAACAGCCGACCCTGAAGACCGCGCGCACCCAACTGGTGCCGATGGGTCCACGGTTCGGACCGCAGCTGTGGCGATCGCTGCAGAATCACGACACCGACAAGCTGACCGGCACCCATGGCACCTTCACCGAGGACCAGGTCCGCAAACATCTGGAGAATCTGCCTGGCCGCTCCGACCGCGCCGACTGGGCGATCATCCGCAACGACGACAGCAGCTATCTGGGCGAGGTCGTGCTCAATGATCTTGATGCCGATAACGAGAGCATGAACTACCGGATCAGCCTGCGCGGACTCGACGTCGCCGGCCAGGGCTATGGCACCGAGGCCGGTGAAGCAGTGATCAACTTCGGCCTCGGACTGGTCGGCCTGCACCGGATCAGTCTCGGCGTCTACGCCTTCAACGAACGGGCGATCAGGTCCTACACCAAGCTCGGCTTCGAGACCGAGGGCGTGCTGCGGCATGCGCTGCACTGGGACGGCCAGTGGTACGACCAGATCCTGATGGCCAAGCTCGCCCCCGGTGCGCTGGACGACGATCCGCCGACGACAACCGACCCGGCTGCGACAACCGATCCGGGAGCCGAAGGGGTGCATTGACGCCGCAGATGGGCGATCCTGGTCGGATACTGCCAGGAGGTGGAATCATGGGCGACTCCACGGTCGAATCGGTTCTGGTGCGCTACATCGTCGACGACGTCGATGCCGCTATCGACTTCTACACCGGACTGCTCGGTTTTGCGGTCCAGATGCATCCGGCGCCGGGGTTCGCGATCGTCACCCGCGGCGCCCTCCGACTCGCATTGTCGGCTCCCGGTGGTTCCGGCGGTGGCGGTCAGGCGATGCCGGACGGAACGGTGCCGATGCCGGGCGGCTGGAACAGGTTCAGCCTCGAGGTCACCGATCTGCAGGCCGAGGTCGAGCGACTGCGCGATGCCGGCGCGGAGTTCCGCAATGACATCGTCGCCGGGGTCGGCGGCCAGCAGATCCTGGTGCAGGATCCGGCAGGCAATCCGGTGGAACTGTTCGAGCCGGGGCGCTGAACGACGACCTCGGTCGGCTCAGGGCTCGCCCATGCAGCCGTCGAGATCGGTGTTTTCGAAGCTGACCTCGGTGTCCAGCCCGTCTGCGGTGCCGGCAGTCTTGGAGGCGGCGACGTCGGTGGAGGGGCAGGCGTCGCCGGACTTGCCGGGAACACCGTGCTGCCAGACCGCCGGATCCGATGTGATCCGCACGTCGTCCATCCCGCTGACCGCGATACCGGTGCGCACCCGCGCGCCGATCCCGGAGGTTCCGTTGCCCGCGACGCTGACACCGTGGCCGCTGTTGGCTCCGACCATCGCCATCCCGCCGTACCAGGGCCTGCTGCCGATGCTGATCCCGATCACGAAGTGGGTGTTGGGCGCGGTCCACAGATGGTTCTCGCTGATCGTACTGCCACCGAAGTCGTAGTCCTTGGCCTCGCCCTTGCTCAGCACGTAGTAGAGCGGGTTGACCGCAATGGCGGCGTACATCGGCACCCCGGCCGAGGCGATGGTGTTGCCGGAGATGGTCGACCGCTGAGGGCGGGAGGTGTCGTCGGCGCCGCGGTAGAGCATGATGCCGACGCCGCCGGTGTCGACGATCTGGTTGTCGGTGACCGTGCTGTCGGAACAGCCGACGTCGATGCCGTCGCTCCAGGTCCCGGTGGTGCGGTCCCGGGACAGCTCCTTGGTCAGGTAGTGATCGTTGGAGTAGGCGGTGATCAGGTTCTTGCTGACGACGACCCGGCTGCAGCTGTGCCCGGCGGACTCGCCGAGGACCTGGACGCTGGCCGAGCCAGCGGTGTTGGAGATCTTGTTGCCCACGACGGCGGTTCCGGTTCCGCCGAGCACTCTGACGTTGGTCCGTTCGGGTGCGGAGTTGTCCGGATTGTTCCGGGCACCGTCGATCCACACCCCGCTCAGTCTGGCTCCGTCGGCGACGTCGACCATCGCTGCGTCGAAGTCACCGGCTCGGACCAGCCGGCCCATCTCGGCGTACTGCTCGGTCGCCGGTTCGCCGGAGGTGGTCAGCGTTACCCCGGACGGCACCCGCAGCGGTTTGGTCACCCGGACGACCGCCCGCCCGGCGAGCTGTACGGTGCCGCCGGCTGGCGTCTGGTCCAGGGTGCGCTGCAGGTCCTCCTCGGTGCCGGCGAAGCCGCCGGTCGCTCGCGGCAGTCCGTCGGCCGCCTCACCCGACATCCCGTAGGAGGTCGCGCTGGAGTCCGAGCCGCCGCGGCAGATCTTCGGAACAAGTTCGGTGAACTGCGGCGCGACGAAGAACTGCGCGACCACCGCCGACCAGGATTCGCCCTGGGACAGACCGCTCTGCCACTGGGCCAGCAGACCGGGATCGGCCTCGGCATTCCAGGCGCCACGGAACAGGGTGGTCAGCTTGGCCGGGTTGTCGTATCCGAGCCGGGCGAAGTCGGCCGAGGTGTAGACGCTCTGTCCGAGATCGGCCAGGGTCTGCGCGGTGCAGCCGCCGTCGGCGAACTGCTGGACGGCTGCGTTCCACTCCGTGCTGGTCGGGACCCTGCCGAGTGCCTCGGTGTAGAGCTTGGAAACGAACTGTCCCGGAACGTTCTTGGTGCTCGCGTCAGCCTGCTGCAGCGGTCCGACGATCGCGCTGAGCAGCGCCAACACGACGGCGACGCCGACGGTGCTGAACCGTCGCCATGCTCGTCGTGTTCTCATCCGATGCGGCTCCTCGCTGTTGGTGTGGGGCTACGGGTCTCGGGGCCGGACGAACCCGTTCGCGTGACCCAGCGGAGGCCGTTGGCGAAGCCCCGATCGAGAAAACCACATCACCAGTCCCCCGACCAACCCACGGGCCGAATCTTTATCTGGCCGATACACCCGTCTCAGCAACTCCTCCTGCCGCACCGTGGCCAGGGTGTCACGACGGTTCCGGTTCGGAGATCGCGGCGTAGCTTCGGCGCAGAAGTTCCGGCTCCGGACCGACCAGGATCGTCGCCCGTGCCAGGTCGGTCAGGATGACGAATCGCAATGTCGAACCGCGGGTCTTCTTGTCCAGTGCCATCGCCTCCACCAGTTCGTCGAAGGCTTGCGGATCGTACGCTGTCGGCAGCCCGACCGCGGACAGCAGTTCGGCGTGCCGGGCAGCCACCTCGTCGGCCAGCCGGCCGGCCCGCCGGGCGAGCTCGGCGGCGAAGCACATCCCGACGCTGACGGCGTTGCCGTGCCGCCAGCGATAGTGCTCGCGGCGCTCGATGGCGTGTCCCAGGGTGTGGCCGTAGTTGAGCAGCTCGCGGCCCACCCGGTCGCCGACCGAGGTCGCCTCCCGCAGATCGGCGGCGACCACATCGGCCTTCACCTGCACCGATCGGCGGACCAGCTCGGCGATCAGGTCCGAGCCCGGGTCCTGTGCAGCGCCCGGATCATCGCCGACCAGATCGAGGATCGCCGGGTCGGCGATGAAGCCGCACTTGATCACCTCGGCCAGACCCGGGGTCAGCTCCTCCGGTACCAGGGTCTGCAACGCGTCCAGATCACAGAACACCCCGGCCGGCTCGTAGAAGGCACCGACCAGGTTCTTGCCCTCGGCGGTGTTGATGCCGGTCTTGCCGCCGACCGCCGCATCGACCATTCCCAGCAGGGTGGTCGGAATCGTGATCAACCGGACCCCGCGCAGCCAGGTCGCGGCGACGAAGCCGGCCAGGTCGGTCGCGGCTCCGCCGCCGACCCCGATCACGGTGTCGGAGCGGGTGAACCCGGCCTTGCCGAGCGAGGTCCAGCAGTAGGCCAGCACCTGGGTCGTCTTGGCCGCCTCGGCGTCCGGCACCGGGATCCGCAACACGTCCAGCCCGTCGGCGACCAGCCGCAGTTCCAGCGCCGACACCAGATCGCGGCAACTCTGCTGGTGGACGATGGCGACCCGTTGGCTGCCGGCCAGCAGTGGCGGCACCTCCTCGGCCAGACCATGACCGACCCGCACCTGGTAGGAGTGGTCGGTCCTGACGGTGATCGTGGTGGTCGACTGCTGCAAGTTCACACACCCATCTCGTCGTTGGCGGTCGCGGGCTGAACGGTCACAGCCGGCTGATGATCGATTCGACCAGCTCCGGCGGCTCCCGCTTGTCCGTCGCCACGCTGATCGTGGCCACTTCGGCGTACAGCGGCTCACGTTCCCGCATCAGCTTGATCAGCTGGCCCCGTACGTTACCCAGCAGCAGCGGGCGGGCCGTGTTCAGCCCGATCCGATCGGCCGCTGCGGCGATCCCGACCTGCAGCCAGACCACCCGATGCGGCGACAGCGCGGCCCGGATCTGCTCGGAGGTGACGGCCCCGCCGCCGAGCGAGACGACAAGCTGTCCGGCGTCCTGCCGGCCGATCATCTCGATCGTGGTGTCGACCTCGAGCCGGCGGAAAGCCGGTTCGCCGTCACCGGTGAAGATGTCGGAGATCGACTTGCCGGCCCGCTGCTCGATCACGTCGTCGACGTCGACGAACTCGGCGCCGAGCCGGTCGGCGAGCAGCCGCCCGACCGTCGACTTGCCCGAGCTCGGCGGACCGACCAGCACGATCGGCCCTGATCCCTCGAGTGTCCCGGGTTCAATCATGGATCTGCAGGCCGCGTTCGGCGACGTCGTCGAGGTAGGCCCGGTGGTTGCGGGTCGCTTCCACGACCGAGTCGCCGCCGAACTTCTCCACGCAGGCGTCGGCCAGCACCAGCGCCACCATCGCCTCGGCGACGACGCCGGCCGCCGGCACTGCGCAGACATCGGACCGCTGATGGTGCGCCACCGCGGCCTCGCCGGTGCTGGTGTCGACGGTACGCAGCGCGCGCGGCACGGTGGCGATCGGCTTCATCGCCGCCTTGACCCGCAGCACCTCACCGGTGCTCATCCCGCCTTCGGTGCCGCCCGCCCGATGCGATGCACGGGCGATGCCACCGTCGCCGAGCACGATCTCATCGTGTGCCTTGCTGCCGCGGGTCCGGGCCAGTTCGAAGCCGTCGCCGACCTCGACGCCCTTGATCGCCTGAATGCCCATCAGGGCGCCGGCCAACCGGGCGTCCAACCGCTTGTCGCCCTGGATGTGCGATCCCAGTCCCGGCGGCAGTCCCCAGGCCAACACCTCGACCACGCCGCCGAGGGTGTCGCCGTCCTTCTGCGCGGTCTTGACCTCCTCGACCATCCGTCCGCTGACTGCGGTGTCGAAGCAGCGCAGCTCGTCGGCGTCGATCGCCGGCAGATCCGCGGCAGTCGGCAGCAGTCCGTAGCGGGCCTTCACCGTGCCGAGTTCCACCACATGGCTGACGATGGTGATCCCGTAGGTCTGTTCCAGGTAGGCCATCGCCACCCGGCCGAGCGCGACCCGGGAGGCGGTCTCCCGAGCGCTGGCGCGTTCCAGGATCGGCCGGGCCTCGTCGACCCGATACTTCTGCATCCCGACCAGGTCGGCATGTCCGGGTCGCGGCCGGGTCAGGGCAGCGTTGCGGGCCTGCCCGGCCAGCACCTCGGCGTCCACCGGGTCCGGCGACATCACCGTCTGCCACTTCGGCCACTCGGTGTTGGCGACCTCGATGGCCACCGGCGATCCCATCGTCACCCCGTGCCGCAGGCCGCCGATCATCGTCACCTTGTCTGCCTCGAACTTCATCCGGGCGCCGCGGCCGAAGCCGAGCCGGCGTCGGGCAAGAGCAGCAGCGATGTCGTCGGAGGTCACCCGGACACCGGACGGCAGTCCCTCGAGGATGGCGACCAGGCCTTGGCCATGGGATTCACCAGCAGTCAACCAGCGGAGCATGGAGGCAAGTCTTTCATTCCCCCGCCGATCCTCCGCACCGCGTCCACGTCTGGCGATCGCGTTGTCGTATGAGTTCGGTTCTCGGCGCTTCAGGCGGCCCGGGAGTCGAACTGATACGACATTCCGATCGCCGCCCGAATACAGCCGATCACCCATTCGGGATCGCGGAACACTTGGGTCCAGGTGAAGTTCAGGACCGTGTAGCCGGCCAGCACGAGGGCGTTGCGCCGTCGGCGGTCGTTCTCGAACGCAGTGGGCTTGCTGTGATACTCGTATCCGTCGAACTCCACGACCACCCGACTCTCATCGAACAGCACGTCGACGGCGTAGTCGCCCACGGCCGTCTGCACCCTGGCATTGGTCTGCCATCGGCTCAGACGCTGCCGACGGAGCAGCCGATGACCTTCGCGTTCCAGTTCCGACCAGGGTTTGTCGCGGGAGTCGTGCAGCAGCCACCGGCGCTGCTGGTTCCCCGTGCGATCGGGCATCGCTGCCAGGGCGGCCCGCATCTCCTGCAGAGTCGCCGAGCCGGATCGCAATGCCTCGTCGATGACGTTCCCGCCGTCCGGCCCGCCCGCCAGCATCATCGCTGTGTAGGCCGGGCAGGTCAGCGCGATTCCGTGGTGCCGCCGGATCATCTCCGGCGGCACCACGGCCGTCATCACCTGCCACCCGCGACGGGATCGCTGTTGCCGAGGTGTCAGAAACATCGCGTCTTCCCGACTGCAACCCGGCCAGAAGGTCAGGCGTGCCGCGGCATGCCCGGTCAGCACGGCATCGGGACCGAGCCAGCGCAGACCGGCAATCACCTTCGTCCGCCAATCGGTCGCCAGATCCGGCGCGACCAACACTCCGGGCAGGACGGCCACCAGCTCCCCCTTCCTGCGGAGCCGATTCAACCGTTGCCCGAGCTCGGGGTGGTCACGGCGAAGAATCACCCCGCCGTCCATCAGTGCTGCTATGTCATCTCTCATACCTACACATATGGGCCTCCGCGGCGAAACTGGCCGCCGCTGTGGACAGCGCTGCTCGACGGTCGATCGACATGTTGTACGAGTTGTGGATAACCGACCTCCAGGTGGGCGGACGGAGGATTGATACAACATTCCGATCGGCTACCGGGCCAGCGTGTCGTCCCGGCCGGTCGCGGTCGGGTGCGGTAGACCCGTTGCCTGAGAAGCCGCTGTGTCCCGATCGGCGGCTTTCCCGGCTGATCCGAACACAGCGATGTGAAGGCGGACATGACACAGCTACTCACCGTCGAGGGCGTCAGCAAGGCGTTCCCCGGCGTTCAGGCGTTGGCCGATGTCGGCTTCGATCTCGGTGCCGGCGAGGTGTTGGCGTTGATCGGCGAGAACGGCGCCGGCAAGTCGACGCTGATGAAGATCCTGGCCGGCACCTACACCGCCGACAGCGGCTCCATCGTGATCGACGGCGCCCCGGTGCAGATCACTCATCCGCGGCAGGCCCAGGAACTCGGGATCAGCATCATCCATCAGGAGCTCAACCTGATGCCGCATCTGACCGTCGCCCAGAACATCTTCATCGGCCGCGAGCCGCGTTACGGGCCGTTCCTGGCCGAGGGCCGACTGGTCGCCAGGACCAGGGACCTGCTGGACCGGCTCGGGCTGACCCTGGACCCGAACGCCACGGTCGATCGGCTGCCGGTGGCCGCCCAGCAACTGGTCGAGATCGCCAAAGCACTCTCCTATCCGAACACCCGGATTCTGATCATGGACGAGCCGACCTCGGCGATCAGCGAAGCCGACACCCAGGGACTGTTCACCCTGATCCGCGGACTGCAACGGACCGGTGTCGGCGTCGTCTACATCTCGCACCGGATGGCCGAACTCCGGCAGATCGCCGACCGGGCGACCGTGCTACGGGACGGACGGCAGGTCGGCACCCATCGGCTGGACGAGGTCTCCGACAGCGAGATCATCCGCGCCATGGTCGGTCGCGATCTCCCCGACCCCGCGACAGCCGACAGCCCGACCGATCAGGCACCGGCTCCGGGTCAGGAACCTACCCCGCGGACGGCGCCGGACCGCGATCCGGTCCTGGAGGTCCGCGGGCTGTCCACTCCGGATCTGATCCGCGACGTCAGCTTCGAGCTGTATCCGGGCGAGATCCTCGGCTTCGCCGGACTGATCGGCGCCGGACGCACCGAGGTGGCCCGGGCGATCATCGGAGCAGATCGGCGCAGCACCGGATCGATCATGATCAACGGGCGACCGGTGTCGGTCCGCACCCCGGCTCAGGCCGTCCGGCACGGCATCAGCTATCTGCCCGAGGACCGCAAACGCCACGGCCTGATGCTGGACCAGAGTGTGCAGTTCAACACCGTGCTGGCGTCGCTGCCACAGTTCACCCGGTTCGGCTTCACCGAGAACGCCCGGACCCGCAGGGTGGTCCGCGATGCCGTCTCCGCACTGCGGGTGAAGACACCCAGCATCGACGCCCCGGTCCGGAATCTGTCCGGCGGCAACCAGCAGAAGGTGGTGATCGCCAAATGGCTGGCCCGACAGTGTGACGTGTTGATCTTCGATGAGCCGACCCGCGGCATCGACGTCGGCGCCAAGCAGGAGATCTACCAGCTGTTGACCGACCTGGTCGGTCAGGGCAAGTCGGTGATCGTGATCTCCTCCGAACTGCCGGAAGTGCTCAGACTCTCCGACCGGATCGTCGTGATGTCCCAGGGCCGCATCACCGGACTGCTCGACCGCTCCGAGGCCGATTCCGAAACGATCATGGAACTGGCGACCCGCAACGTCTCCAGCTTCGAGGAAGGCAGTGTCGCATGACGACCATGACTCCGGCCGCCCGATGGGTCGACACCCTGCCCGGATTCCTCCGCCGCTGGCTGCAACAGGCACTCGCCTTCGGCACCCTGATCCTGCTCGTGATCATCTTTTCGATTGCCAACCCCGACTTCGCCACCTTCAGCAATCTGACCTCGGTGCTGCTGTCCACCGCGGTGATCGGTGTGCTGGCCCTGGGCACCACGTTCGTGATCATCACCGGCGGCATCGACCTGTCGCTCGGTACCGGGATGACCCTGTGTGCGGTGTTCACCGGGATCGTGATGGTGGACTGGGGACTGCCGCTGCCGATCGGGCTGCTCGGCGGGTTGGCGATGGGCGCGCTGATCGGGCTGGTCAACGGGCTGAACGTCACCGTCCTCCGACTGCCGCCGTTCATCGCCACGCTGGCGATGATGATGGTCGCCCAAGGTCTGGCACTGGTGCTCTCCGGGGTGAAGCCGATCTATTTCACCAAGTCGCCAGGCTTCCGCCAGCTTGCCCTCGGGGCGATCATCCCGGGCATCCCGAGCGCGGTGCTGATCCTGTTCGCCCTCGCGCTGGTCGCCTGGATCGTGTTGAGCAAGACGCTGCTCGGCCGGATGACGTACGCGATCGGGTCGAATGCGGAGGCGGCGCGGCTGTCCGGGATCAACACCGCCGGCTGGCTGCTCGCGGTCTACATCCTGGGTGGGCTGTTCACCGGTGCGGCCGGCATCCTGATCGCCGCCCGGCTCAATTCGGCGCAGCCGCAGCTCGGTGTCGGCTACGAGTTGCAGGCGATCGCCGCGGTGATCATCGGCGGCACCTCGCTGTTGGGTGGTCGCGGATCGATCGTCGGGACGTTGATCGGTGCGCTGATCATGAGCGTGCTGATCAACGGATTGCGGATCCTGGCGATCCAGTCCGAATGGCAGAACGTGGTGGTCGGCATCGTGATCGCGATCGCCGTGTTCACCGACAACCTGCGTCGCCGCCGGATGGGCGACAGCGCGTGAGGTCCTCAGAGGCAACACCCTGCTAATCGATGAGTCGAGGGAGACCAGATGAGAAGGCACAGCAGACCGTTCGCCGTAGTGGCGATCATCGCCGCCCTGGCATTGATCATGACCGGCTGCCAACGTGGCGCCGGAGGTGGTGACGACAAGCTCACCGTCGCACTGATCTCCAAGGGCTTCCAGCATCAGTTCTGGCAGGCGGTGAAGGCCGGAGCGGAAGAGCGCGCCAAGGAGCTCGGGGTCGAGATGACCTTCGACGGCCCGGCCTCGGAGACCGAGGTGGACGCCCAGTTGCAGATGTTCCAGACCGCGATCGACCGGCATCCCGACGCGATCGGTTTCGCCGCCCTCGATCCGGAGGCCTGCATCCCGCAGATGGAGGCGGCCAAGACCGCCGACATCCCGGTGGTCGAGTTCGACGCCGGCTGCGATTCCGACATCCCGGTGAACATCTCCAAGACCGACTCCAAGGTGGCCGGCGCGACCGCGGCCGAGCACATGGCCAAGGAGCTGAAGGGCAAGGGCGAGGTCGGCATCGTCGGCCACAGCCAGGTCAATTCCACCGGGGTCGAACGCCGGGACGGCTTCGTGGAGAAGATCAAGTCGGACTATCCCGGGATCAAGATCGTCGACATCCAGTACGGCGACGGTGATCATCTCAAGTCCGCCGACATCGCCAAGGCGATGATCGCCGGTCACCCGCAACTGAAGGGCCTGTACGGGACCAACGAGGGTTCGGCGATCGGCATCGTGAATGCGGTCAAGGAACTCAACCTGGCCGACGGCAAGCTGACGGTGGTCGGGTTCGACTCCGGCAAGGCACAGATCGACGCGATCAAGTCGGGTGCGATGACCGGTGCGATGACCCAGGATCCGCGCGGCATCGGGCGTTCGGTGTTGGAGTCGGCGGTGAAGGCTGCCAAGGGCGAGCAGCTGAAGAAGACGATCGACACCGGCTCCTACTGGTACGACAAGTCCAACATCGACGATCCCAAGATCAAGAAGATGCTCTACAGCTGATCGGTCGGTGGTTGAGCGCCGGGATGCTGGACGTTGGCGGCGGCCGCTGCCGAGGCCGCGGCCATCGCGACCGCCGGGTCGTCGCCGCGGACCAGTCGCGCGGCCAACGTGCCGCAGTAGGCGTCGCCGGCGCCGGTGGTGTCGACCGCCTCGACCTGCTGCGCCGGCACGGTCAGTCCGCCCCACTGCGAGCCTTCGGTGCCGCGGGTGATCAACAGGCTCGGACAGCTCAGGCCGGATCGTTGCAGCAGATCGTGCTCGAGTTCGTTGACGATCACCGGATCGCAGGCAGCGAGGGTCTCGGCGGGCAGGTCGATGTAGGGCGCCAGGTTCAGGATGATCCGGGCGCCGGCGGCGCGCGCCCGGTCCACGGCGGCGATCACCACGTCGGGCTTCAGCTCCAACGGCATCAGCAACACATCCTCCGGACCAAGATCATCCAGAGCGTCCAGATCGGCGGTGCCGACCCGGAAGTTGGCTCCCGGCGCGACGACGATCATGTTGTCGTGATCGGCGTTCAGATAGATGATCGCGGTGCCGGTCGGTGCGTCGTCGCTGACCGCCAGCCGGGAGGTGTCCACCCCGTACGTGGCCAGCCGCTTCCGGTAGTCGGCACCGACCTGATCGGCCCCGACCCGTCCGACGAAGAAGCTGACCGCCCCGGCCCGCGCCGCCGCCACCGCCTGATTGGCTCCCTTGCCGCCGTACCGGTACTCGATGTCGCCCGACATCACGGTCTCCCCGGTCGTCGGGTGCCGCTGCATCTGCAGGTGCAGATCCTGACTCAGCGACCCCAGCACGATCACCCGTCCGCCCACAGCTGCTCCTTCGCTCGCCACGAACGTCACCCTGCCACAGCGGCGCGGTGCAGCACCTCCACCGCGACGGTGCGGCCGGTCATCAGTTCGATCTGGCCGACGGCCTGGTGGACCAGAAGATCAAGTCCGTTCAGCACCGTCCGGCCGTGCTGTTCGGCGGCGTCGGCCAGGGCGGTCGGCCACGGGTCGTAGATCACGTCGAAGATCACCGGGGCGGCGGCCACCGCAGCGTCGGCGATCGGATCGGCCGCACCACCGACGACGGTCGAGATCAGCACGTCGGCGGCCGGCACCTCCGAGCTCCAGGCGACGACCTCCAGCCGCACCCCCAGCCGGTCGGCGAGCCCGGACAGGGTCTGGCGAGCATGATCGGGTCGGCGAGCCATCAGACCGACCCGGGTGGCGCCCATCCGCGCTGCGGAGATGATCGACGACCGCGCGGTCGCCCCGGACCCCAGGACGGTCGCGGCATCGATCGAGGTCACACCGGCGGCGCCGAAGGCCGACACCAGACCGCCGACGTCGGTGTTGTGCACCGTCCGCCGGGAACCGGCGAAGATCATCGTGTTGGCTGCACCGGCGAGCACGGCCAGCTCGTCCGGCTCACCCAGCTCCAACGCGACCGCCTTCAGTGGCATCGTCAGGCTGAGCCCCCGCCAGCTGGAATCCAGTCCGCTGACGAAACCGGCCAGCTCGGCCGCCTCGACCCGATGGCGTTGGTATTCCCAGTCGGTCAGCCCGAGCTCGGCGTAAGCAGCCCGGTGCAGGGCCGGCGACAGCGAATGCTCGATCGGGGAACCGAGCACCGCACAGCGTACGGTCATCGCCGGCACTCCCCCGCCGGCCGGTGGCCGATCAGCACTTGCCCCGGTGGGCGTGACACCAGGCCTGGAACTCGCGGACGTACCGGTCGTGTTCGGCCTTGGTCTTGGCGAACTTGGTCTCACCGGTGTCCGGGTTGACCGCGACCCAGTAGTACCAACCGCCCGCGGTCGGGTTGGCCGCGGCCTGCAGCGCCCGCTTGCCGGGCGCGGCGATCGGGCCCGGCGGCAGACCGGCGTGGACGTAGGTGTTGTAGGCCGATTTGTTGGCCCGGTCGGCGTCGGTGGTGGTCAGCTTGCCGGACTTGTGCACCGCGTACAGCACGGTGGAGTCCAGTTGCAGCTTCATGCCCTTGCCGAGCCGGTTGTAGAGCACCCGGGCGACCTTGGGTCGATCGGCGTCCCGGTTGACCTCGGCCTCGATGATGCTGGCCACGATGACGACCTCGTACGGCGACTTGTTCATCGCCTTCGCCCGGCCCTCGATGTTGATGTCGTCGGCGACCTGACCGTAGCGGGCGGTCATCTGCTTCAACACCGCGGTGGCCGACGAGGTGTCGGTCAGTTCGTAGGTGTCGGGGAACAGGAAGCCCTCCGGCTTGTTCTTGGCATAACTCGGCAGTCCCAGGCTCTGCGGCTTGGCCAGCGCGGCACGGTAATTCTTGGTCGGGATCTTGGTCTGCTTGGCCAGCGTCGCGATCTGCTGGCTGAGCCGCATCCCCTCCAGCACCTGGACCTGCTTACGGATCCGGTACTTCTCCGGTGTGGTCAGCCGATCCAGCGCCGTCGCGGCCGGCAGCTGGGTGCGCAGCTTGTAGTTGCCCGCCTGGACCGTCGGCTGCCCGTCGAACTCGCCGATCGCCTTGCTGAACGCCTTGGTGGACTTGATCACGTCGGCCTTCTCCAGTTGCACCCCGATCGAGGTCAGGGTGGCGCCGTCCGGCACCCGGACGGTGATGTCCTTGACTCCCTTGGCGTTGGTGTAGTCCGGCGTGGCCAACGCGTTCTGCACGTACGCCGAGGCCTTCTGCCAGGCGAAGAAGCCGCCGACCACCAGCACGGCCAACGCCACCAGAGCCGCCAGGCAGCCGCGGCCGCTCTTCAGGGCGGTCTTGCTGCGCTGCTCGGGCTCCTGGTCGAGGAGAGAAGTCACGTCCGCTGAGTTCCTGTCCGCAGGGTCTGTTGCCGGGTGGACTGTTGCCGGCCCGTCGAGGGGCGACGGGTTGATCTCAGGTTACGAATCGACGTCCGATTCGCTAGCTGGCTCGCTGCCTGATAGTAACTGGCCTGGCGGCGTGCCGCTCGCACGCTCGGCGTCCAGTGCTCGATCCAGGATCTCCCGGGCAGCCTCGGAGTCGATCAACCGACGCTGTGCTTTGGCCGATTTTCCGCCTGCCCGGAGCCGTCGGCTCGCCGTCACGGTCGACAGTCGCTCGTCGACCAGGCGGATCCCCGGCGTGTCGCGGCCGGCCGTGTCCGAATCGGCGGATCGGTGCAGGGCGGCCGCCAGGTCGGCGGCCTTGCCGCGGACCTTGACCGCCGCCGGACCCTCGGTCCCGTTCAGCGAACGCGGCAGTCCGACCACCAGCTCCAGCGGTTCGTACTCGCCGACCAGCTCGAGGATCCGGTCCAGCTCGCCGTCCCCGGCCGGTACGAAGTCCAGCGGGGAGGCGAGCAGACCGTCCGGGTCGCTGACCGCGACACCGATCCGGGCGTCACCCCAGTCGATGCCGAGCCGGCGCCCCCTCCTCACGGTGTCTGCAGGACGTGACCGACGGCGTACTCGACGTCGCGCAGCGCGTCGGCAGCTTTGGCACCGTCCGAGCCGCCGCCCTGGGCGATGTCGTCCCGGCCACCGCCGCGGCCGCCGAGCGCCTGGGTCGCGGTGTTGACCAGGTCGCCGGCCCGCAGCTTGCGGTAGCGGGCACCCTCGGTGGTCGCGATCACCACGCTCGGTTTGTCGGCGGTGCCGCCGATCAGGCAGACCACGGCCGGCTTGTCCTGCACCCGGTCACGGACCTGAGTGACCAGGTTGCGCAGATCGCCGCCGGAGACGCCGTCGACCTGCCGGGCGATGAACGTGACGCCCCACATGTCCTTGCCGGCGGCCAGGATCGGCTCGATCTGGGTGCCGAGGTTGGCCGACTTGAGCTCGGCGATCTGCCGTTCGGCATCCTTCAGTTGACCGACCATCCGGTTGATCCGGTCCATCAGCTGATCCGGCTGCACGTTCAGCGTCTCGGTCAGCCCGTGCACCAACGCGCGTTCCTGGGCCAACTGCTGGAAGGCCTCCATCCCGACGAACGCCTCCACCCGGCGGATCCCGGAACCGACCGAGGACTCGCTGTTCACCGCGATCAGGCCGACCTGCGCCGACTGCTGGACGTGGGTGCCGGCGCACATCTCCCGGGACCAGCCCTCACCCATGTCGACCACCCGGACGACGTCGCCGTACACCTCGCCGAACAGGCCGATCGCACCGGACTCACGGGCCTCGGCCAGCGCCATCTCGGTCGCCGTCACACCAAGATCGTCCCGGATCGCGGTGTTGGCGATGTGCTCGATCTTCTCCCGTTCGGACTCGCTGACCGAGTTGCCCCAGGCGAAGTCCAGCCGCATGTAGCCGGGCCGGTTGAACGAGCCCCGCTGCAGCGCCGTCGGGCCGAGGATCTCGTGCAGCGCCTCGTGGATCACGTGGGTCGCCGAATGGGCTTGGCAGGCGCCGAGCCGCCATTGCGGATCGACCTCGGTGCGGACGTTCTGCCCCGACCGCAGCTCACCCTCGACGACCGTCGCATGGTGCACCAGCAGCCCCTTGATCGGGCGCTGCACGTCGGTGATCTCCAACACCGTGCCGTCCGGGGTGGTGATCCGTCCGTGATCACCGGACTGGCCACCGGACTCGGGATAGAACGGGGTCTCCTCCAGCACCAGCTCGACCCGGTCGCCGGCCTGGGCGACCTCGGTCAGCTCGCCGCCGGAGACGATGCCGCGGACCGCCGATTCCCCTGCCAGGGTTCGGAATCCGGTGAACGGCGTCTCGCCGCGATCACGCAGCTGCGCGTAGGCCTGGACCGCCTGCGCATCGCCCTTCTTGGCCTTCGCGTCGGCCTTCGCCCGTTGCCGCTGCTCGTCCATCAACCGACGGAAACCGGCCTCGTCGACATTGAGCCCCTGCTCGCCCGCCATCTCCAGGGTGAGATCGATCGGGAAGCCGTAGGTGTCGTGCAGCTGGAAGGCCCGCTCGCCGCTCAACGAGGTCTGCTGGCTCTTCCTGGCATCGGTCACCGCCTGATCGAAGATCTGGGTACCGGAGGTGAGCGTGCGGCCGAACGCCTCCTCCTCGCCGTAGGCGACCTCGCTGATCCGTTGCCAGTCGGTCTCCAACTCCGGGTACGAACCCTTCATCGCATCACGGCTGATCGGGAACAGCTCACCGAAGGTCGGGCCGTTCACGCCGAGCAGGCGCATCGACCGGACCACTCGGCGCAACAGCCGACGCAGCACGTAACCACGCGCCTCGTTGCCCGGGGTGACGCCGTCGCTGATCAGCATCAGCCCGGACCGGACGTGGTCGGCGACCACCCGGAGCCGTACGTCGTCGTCGTGGTTGGCGCCGTACCGCTTGCCGGCGAGCTCGGCCGCCCGGTCCAGGACCGGGTAGACCTCGTCGATCTCGTAGAAGTTGTCGACGCCCTGCAGCAGCAACGCGACCCGCTCGATGCCCATCCCGGTGTCGATGTTCTTGCGCGGCAGCGGACGGAGCACGTCGAAGTCGTCCTTGGCGCGGACCGCGGACAGCTCTTCCTGCATGAAGACCAGGTTCCAGATCTCCAGGAACCGGTCCTCGTCGACCTCCGGGCCGCCGTCGGGACCGTACTCGGGTCCGCGGTCGATGAAGATCTCGCTGGTCGGGCCGCCCGGTCCGGGGACGCCCATGCTCCAGTAGTTGTCCTTCAGCCCGCGGTCCTGGATGTGCTCGTCGGGCAGGCCCGCGATGGCCCGCCACAGACCACGGGTCTCGTCGTCACCCTTCAGCACCGACACCCAGATGGTGGCCGGGTCGAAGCCCAGGCCGCCGGCCTCCTGCGGTTTGGTCAGCAACTCCCAGGCGTAGCGGATCGCGCCGTCCTTGAAGTAGTCGCCGAAGGAGAAGTTGCCGTTCATCTGGAAGAACGTGCCGTGCCGGGTGGTCTTGCCGACCTCTTCGATGTCCCCGGTCCGGATACATTTCTGCACGCTGGTCGCCCGCGACCACGGATTCGGTTCGGCACCGGTGAAGTACGGCTTGAACGGGACCATCCCGGCGTTGACGAAGAGCAGGGTCGGGTCGTTGTAGATCAGTGGCGAGCTGGGCACCTCGTGGTGGCCGCGGGACGTGAAGAAGTCCAGGAAGCGGCGCCGGATCTCGGCGGTTTTCATGTTCTTGGTTCCTTATCGTTTCGTACGAGCACCGCAGCGGATCGGTCGTGCTGGACCGGTCGACGACTGGGTCAGTGCTCAGTGCTGTCATCGGTCGGCTGAGCAGCCGGAGTCTGGGGCTGGCCGAGCGCGTCGCGGAGTTCCGCTTCCCGCTCGGCCATGGCAGCTCGTGCTCGATCGACGAATGACGACGCGGTCCCACTCAGATCCTCGGCCCGGTCGGCCAGGCCGCTACGGACCCGTTGGCCGACCGCATCGGGCCGAGCCTTGGCCAGGTAGTCGCGAACCTTCTTGATGGCGAAGATCCCAACCGCCGCACCGATCGCGAACCACAGCAGACGCTTGATCATTTCTTCCGCCGCCCGGTGCTCTTGCCCTCGCCGCGGATCGCCTTCCGGATGCCGTAGGTGAATGCAGCGGTCTTCACCATCGGGCCGCCGAGGGTGGCGGAGAACAGCGTCGCCATGTTGGCGGCGTTCTCGCTGACCACGGTCGCGTGCTGGCTGACGCGCGCCAGATCCTCGGTGACCACCGACAGCTTGGCCAGCTCCTCGTTGGTCGCCCGGACGGTGCCCTGCACCTCGGTCAGCACCGGCACACTCTCGTGTCCGATGTCACGGACAGCCAGCCGGACCTCCTCCAGCACCCGGCCCAGTTTGAGCAGCGGCACCGCAAAGAGGATCACCAGGATCGCAAACGCGATCGCCGCGATCAGACCGGCAATCTCTCCTATGGACATCGGATCCTCTCCTGCTGTTCGACCCTGCTGTTCGACCGTGCTGGTCGACGTTGCCTGGCGCCCGTTGCCGCTGCGGCCAGCAGCCCTGCGGATCCGGTGCGCCTTGCGAACCCTATCGTGCCCGACGCACGCTGCGACCACTCACAACAGCCACCTCAAGGCTACGGCGTCGTCCCACCCGGTGCGCAACCGGAATCACACCCGGGTCAGCGCATCGACCGCTGGTCGGAGCAGGGCGGTGATGTCGTCGGGCGACAGCGACGCCAGTTCGTCGACGGCCAGCAACTGACGGGCAATCGTCACGCCGAGCGTGCTGGCCAACAGCAGGTGCGCCCGCTGGACCGCCGACCGGCTGGGCTCCCCGCGCGGCCCGGAAGCGTCAGGGTATCCGGATCCATCATCGGAGCGGTCGGGCAGTTCGGCGGCCAGCGCCTCGGCGACCCGGGTCAGTTGACCGCGGGCATGATCGGCCGCGTCCGGATTGGTCAGGATCGATCGCAGCTGGGACAGCACTGCCCCGGTCCGGTCGTCGAGTTTGCCGCGCAGGTTGGACAGCACGAACTCGGTCGGATCGCCGACCTGCACCGGGTCGGCGCCGGGACCACCGATCACGAGGCGGAACAAGGCCCGCTTGCTGCCGAAGTAGTGCAGCACCAGCGCCGGGTCGACCGCGGCGGCCGAAGCGATGTCGCGGACCGTGGTCCGGTCGTAGCCGCGCTCCCCGAAGAGCCGACTCGCCTGCTCGGCGATCCGGCTGCGCGTCCGTTCCCGTTGCACTGTTCGACTGGTCGCCATGCACTCATTCTACGGCCGTTGAATGTCCATCAGATTGGTTCTACATTCGTTGAATGACTTCTGAGATCCGGGCCCTGCTGGACCGCTACCACCGCGCCATGATCACCTTCGACGCCGATGCGTTCGCCGATCTGTACGCTGCCGACGGCGTCCACGAATTCCCGTTCCGTACGCCGGACGGCACCCAGCGACTGGTCGGACGGGACAAGATCCGCAGCTACTACCGGCGGCTCTGGGCCGAACCTCCGGTCCGGCTGGACCGGATCGAGGACCGCGCCAGCCACCAGGTGTCGGACACCGTGATCATCAACGAGTGGCACGGCACCGGCCGACACCGCAATACCACCGAGGGCTTCGAGCTCAACGGAGTGATCGTGCTGTCGGCTCGGAACGGCGAGCTCGACCTGGTCCGCGACTACATGGACGTCTATGGTCTGATCTCCCAGACTCCACGGCCCGAATGACCGAACCGCAGAAGACCGAACACGCGGCAGTCCGGGCGGCGCTCGCGCGGCTCGGTCGATGCCGCCCAACACATCAGGTCCGCGGGTCGAGTACGGAACTTCAGGGTGGGTCGATGCGAACGGCACGACCGGGACCACGTCAGCGCGACGGACGCTCCCACCAACCCGCACGGCAGGACGTTCTCCGACCAGCTGACTCGCACGCGCACCCACTCTGAAGGTCCGGTCGGGCGTCGAACGCGATCCGACCTCCCCTGTTGGCCCAGTTGTCCTGCAGTCCGTCAGCCCCGGAGATACGCCGGCAGCATCGATGGCAGCCCGACGAGCTATCCGCCCTGGGAGACAGACAGCATGATCGACGGCGGCGCGACAACAGCACCGAGGTCGATCAGTTGGGTCGGTCGGCTGTTTTGTGGTGTTGGGGTCTGGTTGCGGCATGCCAGAGTTGTTGGGTCCAGGGTCCGGTGCCGAGGTCGTGGGTGCCGGCGGGGTTGGTGATGATCACCCGGCCGGTTTCGGTGTGCCAGATGAAGGTTCCGGGCTCGACTTGGCGCACGCGGACGGTGCCGAATGTTTTGACCCGATGTTCGCCGGTGGCCATCGGTCCCAGGTTGTGGGGGCCGGTCTGGCCCGGTGGTCCGATCGGTGGTGGCAGGTAGGCGATGGTGTGGTCCATCTCCATCAGTCGGCTGATCCGGTTGGAGAACGGGAACACGCTGCGTGGGTTGCGCGCGAGGAGGGCTTCGCGCATCCAGGTCGGGGTTTCGTAGCGGTCGACCGCGGTGACCGATGCGGGGTCGATGACGGGTGTGATGTGCAGTCGGGTGCCGGTGCGTAGCCAGTTGCGGACGGTGTCGGCCAGTTGTGGGCCGAGGTCTTCGACGCGGGCGACGGCGTGGTCGCCGCGGACCGCGGATTCGTCGATGTGGACGTGCAGGACCGACAGGGGCAACAGTTTGTGGGGGTCGATCCCGCGGATCAACGCTCGCAGCGCCCGCTCCCGGGCAGCATCCCGATCACTGTCAGATTGGGCGTCGCCTGTCAGATCGTCATCGTGCGAGTCGTCATCGGGATGATCACCGTCCGGCTGGTCGTGGGTCGGATGGTCAGAGGTCGGGCCGGCGCCAGGAGACGCGGTATCCGTCGGGGCTGCGTCCGTCAGATCCGTCTCGGCGCGATCGGTCTCGACGTGATCGTCGGTGTGGTGACCACCGTTGCTCTGCTCACCATCGGTCCGGCCACATCTTGGTTGGTCGCCGGCGGCCGGGTCGGCCGCGGCTCGGTCAAGGTCAGCCTGATGGGCAGCACCCTCGCCCAGCTCACTGTCAGACTGATCACGATCGGATTGAACACTAACCGGCGGGGCAGCACCATCACCGGAGTCATGATCATCACCGGTTCCCTGCGCATCACGGCGGCTCTGATCAGCATCGGCGCCCAGACCATCACCAGGCAAGTGATCATCCGATCCGGTGTCGGGTGTGCAGTCGTTGTCGGTGGCGGTGAACAGATCGATCGCGGCGTCGAACAGGTCCGGGCAGCCGAGTTCCAGCAACACCCGGCAGGTCACGAACGGCAACCGCAACAACCCGAGCGCCAACGCTTCCCACTCATCCACCGACTGCGGATCACGATCCGGCACACACTCCGGCAACCGATCCCGGTTGTCCCGCAACAACCGCCCGTACCGCTTCACCATCTCACCCAACGCGATCCCGTCCGGGGCATCCAGCCGGGCATGAACATCGATCGTGCCGTCCTCGGACTCCCGACCCACCCGGACACCACGCCACCGGGCAGCCGTCTCCGCCCGCACCCGGGCACCCTCCGGATCAGCCCGCACCACGGCGGCATCGATCGCGGTCAACAACCCGCCATAGGTCACCGCGCTGATCATCCCGACCACCTCGGCATCCACCACCGCAGCCTGCTCCACCGACAACAACCGGGTCTTGGCAGCAACCAGGCGGGCATGACCGGGACGCACCCCATGGCCCTGCACCAGCGTCCAGATCCGCGGCAACCGATACCGCAGATCCAACACATCGGCCACCAGCCGACAGGCCTGCCACTGACTCAGCCCGATCTCCAACCCCAACGTCGCCGGCGCCGTCTCGGCCACCGACGGCGTACCGTCACCGGCCAACACCATCGCCCGCTCCGAGGCCATCTCCAACCGAGTCCGCTGCGGCACCAACCCATCACCAGGGTTCGCCACCACCCACTCCGCCACCACTTCCAACAACCCACAACCAGCCGCCCACTCGGCACGAGCCAGCTCCGACGCACGAGTGAGAAGCTCCACCCGTCGCCCACCGACCACCCTGCCCGCGCTCATGAAACCACCCTACGGACACCCACCGACAGTCTTGCCCAACAGCCAGAATCCCTGTGGATAAAGAGAAGATCGCCGGAGCCGCGGCCATGATCACCATTACTACCGACCGGACCGAGATGCGCCGGGCGCCGTGCTCGGAGCAGCCGGGACGCACGAGTGAGAAGCTTCACCCGTCGTCCACCGACCACGCCGCTCGCACTCATGAAACCACCCTACGGACCGGCGCGGACAGTCTTGCCCGACAGCCGGGATCCCTGTGGACACAAGAAAAACCTCCTGGACCCGCGGCCACGAACACAGCCGCCGGCGCCCGATCCGGCCCACGCTGGCCGCGAGGTATCGAACAGCCCGGACACACGGGCAAGAGGCTCCAAACATTGCCCACCGACCACCATGACCGTACTCATGAAACCACCCTACGGACCGGCACTGACATTCTTCATCGCCAGCGACGCGGGGCTGTCGACAAACGAATCCCTGCGGATGCGGATTCCAGGGACGCAGATTGAGCCGACGACCATGCCGACAGTTCCCTTGCCGAGGATGACACACCCCGGTGCGGGTTGCGTGCAGATGTGCGCCCGATTGTGCTTCCCTTGACCTGGTGAACGGCGCGGGCCGCCACTCGACCACCTGTCCCCCGATCCATGATCATCAAAAGCCGCACCCCATGATCAACAACGTCCGCACGCCATGATCAACAGCGGCAGCGCGCGCACCGCAGCAGCACGATCAAGACGGAATATTGCCATGACAGACAGCAATCACCGTGGTCAAACGCCGACGCCATGCGCTGGACGACCACTCATGATCAACAACCACCAGCGCCGAACTCCGGACCTGCTACGGGCTCAGGACGCTTCGGAAATGCGCTGAACCTGCTGTAGAGGATCGTCGCGGAGGCCTCGGTGGCTGGGTCCTGACTCGCTGCTGGCCTGGTCCTCCGACAGGAGTAGGTCGGTCGACAGGCTCAGGACCCCTGCGGTGCTCGGACACCGGAGATGATCGCGCGTACGCTGTCATCGGCCCACTCGCCGTCGGCGACGCCGCGCGGATCGATCTCGGTCCGGGTGCCGAGTAGGTCGAGCCTCCCGGTGGCGTCCAACAGTGCGATCAGTGATCCGGTGCGCTGATCCGGAGCTCGTTCGCCGCGGAGCACGGCCTGCAGGTCGGCACGGAGTTCGTCGAGGGGCGCCGGCTGCGAGGTTGTGTAGCTGTCGATCTGGTGGGTGCCGGATTCCACGGCGCCGGACGACGTCACGCGGTCGAGCACCTGGCGTCGGACCTCGCCTGCGGGTAGGTCGAGGTGTTCGCCGGTGAGCCGGGAGCAGGCCTCACCGATCTTGAGCGGTTTGGTGTTACGGCGTTCGAACCAGCTGAGGAGCAGCCGCTCCCGCCAGTTCTCCGGCTGCTCACCCTCCAGGCCCTGACTACGCAAGCGCCACTGCGCGGCACGCAGCATCGGATCTTCCAGTTCGACCGACGACAGGACCTCGACTCGGGTGCCGGCCGACGTGCCGGTGACCGTGACGGCACCGGCTCGGGCGAGGTCGACCAGCAATGCACCGCCGAGCACGCGATCGGACCCGCCCAGCGCCACCCGACCGGCGCCGGGATCGAGGGCAATGCTGACCAGATCCTCGGCAGTGGAGATCCGGTCGTACGTCTTGCCGGGTGACAGTGGCCGCACCGCGAGCTCGGCGGCCTGGCTGTCCCGGGCTGCGCGCCGACGGCGACGGAGGACCAGGTCGTGCACCGCCGACGCCACACCGATCGCCGCCAGAATCACGAGGATCGCGATCCCCCAGGCCCGGTTGCCGGTGCCCGGCGTCTGGCCGGGCGGCACACGCGGCGCAGCTGCGTTGTAATAGAGACGGGTGCCCTTGTCCCACCGGGTGCAGGAGTCGCCCGACTTGGAACTGATCGTCACGTCGGGACGGTCGGCGTCCGGATCCGCGGCGACGCCGATGTGGCAGAAGTCGGGCTGGCTGACCACGTAGCCGACATCCGGCCGCATCGGCCGATCATCGGCCACCTCGGCGACGACGACGGCGAGCACGCCGAACACGATCGCGAACGGGATCGCGAGCCACCAGGGAATCGGCCGCCAGAAGGCCCGTCGCCCCGACGCGGAGCCGCCTGCCGCACGTCGGCCGGCCATCAGAGTCCGTGCGAGGCGTCGGTGTCGCCCGAGCCGCTCGATCCGCCCGGAGTGTCCCGCTCCTGCAAAGCCGGCGGACGTTGCAGACCGTCCCAGCCAGGCATCCGCCACCAGTTCAGCGAACGATCCCGCTCGGCTCGCTCCACCCAGCTGCGCACCGCTGCTTCGGCGGCCGGCAGCGTCGTCAGCAGTTGGTCGGGATAGACCTTGTCAGCGCCAGCGTAGGTGATGTTGATCTTGGGTCGGCCATCCGCCCACGGGTCGGTCTTGCGGTCGATCACCGCTGGGTCGGCGACCTGATAGCCGTTGCGCCAACTACGGCGGTTGTCGGACTGCTGGATGATCATGGTGCCGGCGGCGTCGCCGCCGACGTCCAGTTCGCCGCGACCGATGTGGATCGAGACCAGCGTGTGGTTTTCGCCGTCCAGCGCACGCACCGCCTGCAGAGCGGCCTCGACGCTCGGGTCGGCGACTTCGTATTCGTACTTCCGGTCGCTCCAGATCAACAGCCGCCCGATCTTGCGCCCGCCGGTCGGGTCCTGTCCCGATGGCGGCGCACCCTCGGCACTGGCGAGCCGGCGTCGCCAGGCGCGGCGGTCGCTGGCCTTCCAGAGCAAGGCAAGTCCCAGGATCAACGAGCCGAAGTAGCAGGCCGCGTACGCCAGATCCCGGTCGCGGCCCCAGTCCCAGCCCGTGCTCTCGATGCCGATCCGGTCGACTGACAGGCCGGCCGCCACGGTGACACCGATCAGGAGGACCGGCCTCAGCCACCACGGCAGCAGCAGCGATACCAGCGGCAGCAGGATGCCGACCGCTGCGATCCCCGCGATCCAGCGCGGGTCGCCGCCGGTGACGAACGCTGCCACCACCCCGACCACAAAACACAGGCCGCCGACCAGCCAGAGGACGCGCGGCATCCGCCCCGCCGCTGCTCCGGCCGGATATCGGGTCACTCCCGCCGCTAGGTCAGTCATGTCGGTCACCCTAACGAGGCCATGTGCTGATCCAGGCTGCTACCTGATCCCCATGGCCCCATCGATGCCGATGCCGATCGGTTTGCCGATTCCGTCGGAGACTCGTACGCCGGTACGGTCCGGAGCGATTCCCCCGTCGATCTGCTTCACCCCGGCACTAGCACGTCCGGTGATCACCTTCTGGACACCCTTGTTCCAGATCTTGTTCCCATTCTGATCTCCGGGTCTGATCATCTGGTCGACGGTCTCGCCGGAAGCCGCGCCGGTGAAGTCCGATGTCATCCTGGTGCCGATGTTCGTTGCGTGGTCGGCAGACCAGGCCCCGACTCTCGTTGCGACCCTGGGGACGAACGGTTTCGACTCGACTCCGTTCAGCAGCCGGCCGCGCACGCCGTTTCCGAATGTCGTTCCGAGGTCGCTGCCGGCGCCGGTGATGCCGCCGGTCACGCCGCCTCCGAACGCTCCGGCCCACATGTCCCGGGAGCCGAACTTGGCGCCCTTGCTGAGCTCTGTAGCACCGCCGCCGACGAAACCGACTCCGGTTTCGGCTCCGGCTCGTTGGGCGATCAAGGAAGTCTTCACTCCTCTGTCCAACTGCTTAAAGCTTTCAACGCCGTACTTGGCGCATTTGGCTGCCTGGATGCCCCGGAATCCCGCGGCCACGCCTGCGCCGGCACCGCCGATGGCAGCAGACACCGCGACTTGTTTGTAGTTGACCTCGCCTGTGGTCGCCTTCTGGATCAGCGTGTCGGCGCCGGCCGAGAGGGCCGCCATGCCGAGCGGTCCGCCGATGCCGGTGGCGAGCAATGCGATGCCGCCGGCAGTCAGGCCGATGCCGATGATCCAGTCCTTGTTCTTGGCGACAAACGACGTGGTCGCATCCCAGGCCTTTTCGTACCAGGGTTTGCGAGCGTTGGCGAGATCGGCCTCGGAGACCGGTTTGAGACCGGTCGGATCCAGCGCGTGCAGCGGATCGTTGCCGGCATAGGAGTACGGGTTGCCGGCCCAGCCGGCACCGACGACCGGGTCGAGTGGATCGGTCGACAAGAACCCGCGGGAAGCCGGGTCGTAGGTGCGAACACCGAGCCACTCCAGCCCGGCGATGGCGAGTTCGCCGGCACCGCCGATGCCGATGCCGGACGGCAATCCCGGCCGGCGAACGTCGGCACCCGCCCCGGCTGCTGTCCACGGGTCGGCACCATCGGCACGACTGGTCCGCCAGCCCGGAGTGGTCCAGGACTCGCCGATGCCGGTGACCGGTCCGGCCGGCAGCACCGCGGTCCGGCCGACCTGCACCAGGCTGGCCGCGTACGGCGCTGCGGTGTCCCAGAACATCGCAGTGTCGTCGACGGCAGCAAGTTCGCCGGTGCCGTCGACCTGCAACCGGGTGCGCGTACCGCGGGCGTCTCTGCCATCGGTGCCGGCTGCGTGGTCGGTGATCGCGGACAGGAATCCGATCGTGGACCAGGCGTATTCGCGGGCACGACCGTCGGCATGGTCGGTTCGGGTCCGTCGCCCGGTCCGATCGTAGGAGTGCCGGGTGGTGCCGCCGGGTCCGGTGACACTCAGCAGCTGGCTGCCGTCGTCGTAGCCGTATTCGACGGTCTCGCCGCCCCGGGTCTCGGCGAGCAGCCGGCCCGCCTGATCGTAGGTCCAGCGGTGGATCTCGTCACCGAGCCGGGCTGCGACCAGCTGACAGGCCTCGTCGTAGGAGTAGCTGGTGGTTTCACCGTCCCGGTCGATCCCGGTGATCCGGCCATCTTCGTCGCGGATGACCCGGGTCCGCGTCGATCCGTCGGGCGTGGTGAGGGTGTGGCCGGTGGCGAAACCGTCGCCGTACTTCCAGGACTGGATCAGGTCGCCGGCGGTCGCGGCGATCAGCCGGCCCGACGCATCGTGATCGAAGGTCACCCGTCCGAACAGCGGATGGTCCACCGCCGTCAGGTTCCCGGTCGGGTCGTGGCTGTACGTCGTGGCGTGTCCGTCCGGTGTGGTCATCGAGACCCTGCGGCCGCCGGCGTCGTACTCCCACCGGACCTCGTCGCTGTCCCGACGACGGGACACCAACTGGCCGCGGCGGTTCCACTCCAGTTCGTGCAGCCGCGGCCGGTCGGGATCGGAATGATCGCGGATCGTCACCGTACGGTTGCGCAGGTCGCGTTCGATCGTGGTGATGACGCGGCCGTCGATGGACATCGACGTTTCCCGACCGCTCGCGTCGTAGGTCCATTCCATCCGGCGACCGCGCGGGTCCTGCTGCCAGGCCAGCCGACCGGCCGGATCGTAGCCGGCGCGTGTGGTCCGGCCCAGCGGATCGGTCTCGGCGACACAGCGGTCCATCGCGTCGAACTCGCGGCGGGTGACGTTGCCGAGCGGATCGGTGATCGTGGTCGCCCGACCGCCCGCGTCGTAGCCGTAGCGAGTGACCCCGCCGTTGCCGTTGACCACCTTGACCAACTGACCGGCCGCGTCGTAGCCGAACGACCGCCGCCCGGTCTCTGGATCGATCGCCTCGATCACCCGGCCGGCCCGGTCGTAGCGGTAGCGGCGGGTCCCGACCCCGGGTGCGAAGCTTGCGGTCACTCGCGCGCAGCTGTCGTAGCTGGTCCAGCCGATCTCGCCGGTCGGCAACACGGTCCGGATCGGCAGCCCGTCGCGGTCATAGTCGATCGTGGTCACCGCGCCGTTGGGATCGGTGATCGTCGCGAGGTGGCCACGGCTGTCGTAGCCGTAACGGGTGCTGGCGCCGAGTGGATCGGTCACCGTCACCGGGCGGCCGGCCAGGTCCCGCCCGATCCGGGTCAGGCCGCCGTCGGCGTCGAGTTGTTCGACCACCCGGCCGCACAGGTCGTAGGTCGCCACCGCGACCGAACCGTCCGGCTGGCCGACCGCGGTCGGCCGGCCGAGCGGGTCGAAGCCCTGCGTCACCGACGACGTCGGGTCGGATGCGGTGACCTGCCGGTCCGCATCGGCGGTCACCTCGATCCGGACACCCATCGGGTCGGTCAACGCGGTCAGCTCACCATCGGGACTGTAGGACCGTTTCCAGGACTGGCCGTCCGGGGTGATCGTCTCGGTGAGCCGGGACAGCGCGTCGTGAGTGAACCCCCAGGTCGCTCCGTCCGGGAGTTCGACGACGGCCAGGTTGCCGAGATCGTCCAACGTCCGGGTCATCCGGCGACCCAACGGGTCGGTGGTGACGGTCTCGTCGCCGGCTTCGTCGTACTCCATCGTCGTCACCGCGCCCAGCGGGTCGGTGATTGTCGCCAGCCGGCCGGCGGCGGTGTGCGCGAACGACCAGACCGCACCATCGGGATCGGTCCGGGTGGCGAGCAGACCGGTGGCGGGGTCGTAGTCGTAGCTGGTGCGGTGCCCCGACGGCGTGATCGCGGCGATCACCCGACCGGCCACGTCGCGTTCCAATCGGGCGCTGTTGCCCTCGGCGTCGGTGGTGGCGATCAGATCGCCGTAGGCGTTGTAGTCGAAGGTCGCCGTGCCTCCGGTCGGTCCAGTGATCCTGGTCAGCAATCCGTCGGCCCACTCCAACTCGGTACGGCCGCCCTCAGGGTCGACGATCAGGCTCGGGTTCCGCCCGCTGCCATGACCCTGGCTGCCGTCGCCTTCGCTGCCGTCGTAGGAGTAGGTGGTGACGGCACCTTCCTCGGTCACCACCGTGGTCACCCGATCGTGCTGGTCGTAGCCGAACTGCAGGTCCGCCCCGGTCGGGGTGACGTACCGGGTCAGATGGCCGCGATCGTCGTATTCGCGGATCGTCACCCCACCCTCCCGGTCGGTGACCAGAACCGGATTGCCGTGCTGGTCGTAGCTGGTGGACTGCCGATTGCCGTCGGAATCGATGATCCCGACCAGCCTGCCGCGACCGTCGGCGATCCAGGTGTTGGACCGGGATCCGTCGGGGTCTGCGACCTCGGTCACCCGACCCGGCAGGTAGGTGTAGCGCGAGGTCCGGCCGTGCGGCGACAGCTGGGTGGCGACCCGGCCTTCGGAGTCGTAGGTGTTGGTGACCTCGACCACGCCGTCGGCGTCGATCACCTGGTCGATCAGCCCGTCGTCGTTCCACCGGTAGCTGCGGGTGCCCAGCGGTCCGGACACCGAGGTCAGCTTGCTGTCGGAGTCGTAGCCGTAGCAGATCGTCCGGCCGTCCGAGCTGTGCGCGGCGACCACCCGGTCGCCCTCCCAGATCAGCTCGATGTGCCGGCCACGCTCGTGCTCCAGCCGGACCAGCCGGGAGCCACCGTCGCGCAGCTCGCGGATGAAGGACACCCTCGTCCCGGGGCCGCTGTCCTGCGACGTCGGCCGACCGGCGGCATCGAATCGCCAGGTGTTCCGCTCGCCGTCGACCATCCGGAAGCCGACCCCGGTGTGGTTGTCGGTGTTGTTGCCGTCATCCTCGGCGGGGTCGCGGTAGAGCCACAGCGATTCCCCGATTGCCCGATCCCAGCCGGTCCCCTGTCGCGGGAAGTCCACGGCGCGTCCGTCGGGACGGGTGAACCGGGCACCCTCGGAGTCCAGGTCCAGCCGGGCCTCGGCAGCGCTCGACCAGCCGACGCCGAACGCACCGGCGACGGGATTGAACGAGTTGTACATCCGGTCCAGGCTGAGCCCGGCGCAGCCGCCGACGAACTCCAGATCGGTCTCGGGCTCGACGAAGTTCCCGGTCGCGGTGTTCACCGGGTCGTCGGAATAGCCGGTGGTCGGCGACACCCCCATCACCGCCGGCGAGGTCGCCGGAATGTCCTGACGTGAGGCCGCCACACCCTTGGCCCGCAGACTCGCAGCCAACGCAGCGTTCGACACCGTCGAGATCCCACCCGCACCGCCGGCCTTCTCGAACGCTCCGGCAATCGTGTTGACCCAGGTCTTGTCCTCGTTGTTCAGCTTCTGATACAGGGTGAACGCGGAGTAGACACTGCTGCCGTCGACACCGGTCGTCTCGCCGGTGCCCCAGTCGAACCCGGTGGTGAAATCGGTGTTCAGGTTCTTCAGGGTGGTGTCCTTGCCGGACAGCTCCCCGATCTTGCCGGTCACACCCTTGGCGAAGTCGCGCAGGTTCGACGGGCGGGCCGACGACGTCCCCGAGCCGCCCTTGCCTCCGGTGCCCGGCGACGGGGTGTCGCGGTCCTTGGCGTTGGCCGAGACCACCTTCGGGGCCGGCGGCGACTTCGGGCCCTCCGGCGGATCCTCGTCACCGCCGAGGTCGCTGAACGTGATGTGCGCCTTGTCCTCGTCGTAGCGCTTCTTCCACTCCCGCGCTTCCTTCCGCCGACGGTTCTCGTCCGGCACGATGTCGATGATGTACTGAACCTGGGTAGCGATGTCGGTCAGCGCGGTGGCGATCTGCTCGCCGTCCTCGTTGGCCGTCGCCTGGTTGTCCTTGAAGAGGTCGGAGAAGGCGCCGTCGAAATCGACCAGGGCCTTGGTCGTCAGCCGGCGACGTTCCGACACCTGCTCCCGAATCACCCGAGCTGCTTCCCGGCAGCCACTCACCAACGAGGAGGCGGCAGTCGAATTGATCTTCACATCCGGCAATCCACCCCAGGTACTCGGATCGCTACCCACGGGACATCTACCTCCATCAAGGTCGAACAGGCGGTCAGGACGAGCGTGGACCCAGGCGAGGTTACACAGCGCAGGGGGCGTGTTCGGGTGCGCAGCACGTCAGATCTCCGACGCCCAGGCGGCAGCTACGGTTCCCCCGATCGATCACCGTCGCGATGTTCATCCAGGATTCACCGGCACTACTCGGAACGTCCGAGCATCTCCTGGATGCGCTTCAGCCGCTCGGTGACCGAGGCCTCGTTGCCGTGGGTGGTGGGTCGGTAGTAGTCGGCGCCGACAAGATCATCGGGCAGGTACTGCTGGGCGGCGATGCCATGCGGTTCGTCGTGGGCGTAGAGATATCCAACCCCATGTCCATATTTCTGCGCCGTCGCATAATGCGCGTCCCGCAGATGCGGCGGCACGGTGCCGATCTTGCCCGCTCGGACATCGGCCTGTGCTTCACCGATCGCGGTCACCACCGCATTGGACTTCGGTGCCAGTGCGCAATGGATCACCGCATGGGCCAACGTGATGGCACCCTCGGGGAAGCCGATCAGCTGAACCGTCTGGGCAGCGGCGACGGCGACCTGGATCGCGGTCGGATCGGCCATCCCGATGTCTTCGCTGGCCAAGATCATGATCCGCCGGGCGATGAACCGTGGATCCTCCCCTGCTTCGATCATCCTGGCCAGATAATGCAACGAGGCTTGGACATCCGAGCCGCGCATCGACTTGATGAACGCACTGATCACGTCGTAGTGCTGGTCACCGTCCTTGTCGTACTGCACCGCTGCCCGGTCGACGGCCCGTTCGACCACCGACGGGTCGATGATCATGGAATCGGTGGCAGCGGCGCCGGCGGCCGACTCCTCCAGATAGGTCAGCGCGCGGCGAGCGTCACCACCGGCCATCCGGAGCAGTGCGGCGCGGGCATCATCGGTCAGTTCGAAGACGCCGTCGTCACGCTTGAGTCCGCGGTCGTCGGCCAGCGCCCGATCGAGCAGCCCGGAGATGTCGTCGTCGGTCAGCGGCTTCAGGGTCAGCAGCAGTGATCGGGACAGCAACGGCGAGATCACCGAGAAGCTCGGATTCTCCGTGGTCGCGGCGATCAACGTGACCAGTCGGTTCTCCACCGCCGGCAGCAGCACGTCCTGCTGCGCCTTGGAGAAGCGGTGCACCTCGTCGACGAACAGCACGGTCTGTTTGCCGGTCCGCAGATCCCGTTTGGCCTGATCGAGGACGGCGCGGACCTCCTTGACTCCGGCGGTCACCGCCGACACCTCGACGAACCGACGCTCGGTCTGCTGGGAGACCACCGAGGCGATGGTGGTCTTACCGACACCGGGTGGACCCCACAGGAAGACCGACATCGGCTCGCCCGCAGCCAGCCTGCGCAACGGCGACCCGGGCGCCAGCAGATGCTGCTGTCCGACGATCTCATCCAGGCTCCGCGGGCGCATCCGGACGGCCAACGGCGTACCGGCGTGATCGCCCGCACCGAGGCTCCCCGGCCCCGACGTCTGCGCCGCACCCGGACCGCCGATCGGTTCGCCGAACAGGTCCTCGCTCATTGCCTCTCCTCGATTCGTCGCAGACGAACCCTATGCCGCCGAGCCGACAGCCGACGAGTCGCATCGGGCGTCCGGCATCGATCTGGTCACGAACGAGTGAACTGTTGACCGTACAACGTCGGGCGCTTTACGCTGGCTCGCAGCTGAACCGTTTCAACCGGTGGCCTCGGGGGTGTCCAGATCCCTGATCACTTTTACAGGGAGGTAAGAGTGTTCCATCTCAGACGTACGCGATTCGCGCCGCTCGCCATCACGATGTCGGTGGTCCTGGCGGCGGCCGGCTGTTCGGTCGGGTCGATCGGCTCCAGTGATGACGCCGGCGGTGACACCACGACCATCCGGATGCTGGTTCCGGTCTCGGCCGACGGCCAGACCGAGGTGCAGGAAGCGATGATCAAGGCGTTCACCGCCAAGAACCCCAAGATCAAGATCAATCTCGAGACGCAGCCCGGCGGCACCGAGGGCGACAACCTGACCAAGACGAAGTTGAGCACCGGCGAGATGCCGGAGGTCTTCAACTACAACAGCGGGTCTTTGATGCAGGCGCTCAGTCCGGACACCCAGCTGGTCAACCTGTCCGACCAACCGTGGGCCAAGGACCTGGACAAGAACTTCGTCTCCACCGTCAGCACCTCCAAGGGGATGTACGGCGCTCCGCTGGGGACCACCTCGGCCGGCGGAGTGCTGTACAACAAGAAGGTCTACACCGAGTTGGGGTTGAAGGTGCCGACCAGTTGGGCCGAGTTCGATGCCAACAACAAGAAGATCAAGGCAGCCGGCAAGGTGCCGGTGATCCAGACCTTCGGCACCGACTGGACTGCACAGCTCTTCGTGCTGGCCGACTTCGCCAACGTCCAGGCCCAGGATCCCGATTGGGCCGATGCCTACACCAAGGGGCAACGCAAGTACGCCGCGCAGCCCGCCGTCCAGGGCTGGCTGAACCAGCAGCAGACGGCCAAGGCCGGCTACTACAACAAGGATGCGGCGTCGGCCGAGTACGACCAGGGCGCGACGCTGCTGGCCAGCGGTGACGGCGTGCACTGGCCGATGCTGTCCAGCGCGTTGTCGCTGATCGAGCAGAACCATCCTGACAACCTCGACGACATCGGCATGTTCGCGCTGCCGGCCCAGGACGGCGCCGACACCCGGCTGACGATCTGGCTGCCGAACGCGTTCTACATCCCGAAGACCGCCGAGGGTGCCAAGCTGGACGCGGCCAAGAAGTTCATCGCCTTCGCGATGTCGGACGAAGGCTGCGCGATCCAGAACGACAAGGGCGTGCCGGCCGGGCCGTACGCGCTGAACTCCTGCGAGTTGCCCGACGACGTCGCGCCGGTGCTGACCGACATCGAGAAGTACACCGAGGCGGAGAAGGCCTCGCCGGCCGCGGAGTTCCTGTCTCCGATCAAGGGGCCGGCGCTGCCCAACCTGACCGTCGAGGTCGGCCGCGGCATCAAGACCGGTGCGGCGGGCGCCAAGCTGTACGACGAGGACGTCAAGAAGCAGGCCCAACAACTCGGCCTGCCCGGCTGGTGATCATCGGAGCGAATCGTGGTGACTTCCACACCCAGTATCAAAGTTGATCAACCGGCTGCGGAGGCGCCCGGACCGCGTCGCCGCAGCCGGCGGGCCTGGCACCGGGACCGGGCCTACCCGACCTGGTTCTTCATCCCAGCGGCGGTGCTGTTCGTCGTCCTGTTCGCGATCCCGACCTTTGCCTCGTTCTACTTCAGCCTGACCCGCTGGACGCTGTTCGAGACCGAGTTCATCGGGCTGGAGAACTACGCGATGTTCTTCAGCGAACCGACCCTGGTCCGCGGCTTCGTCAACACCTTCATCTACGGGTTCATCACCTCCGGCGCGAAGGTGGTGATCGGGCTGTTGCTCGGACTGGCGCTGACCGGTCGGCTGTTCGGCCGCAATTTCCTGCGGTCGGTGATCTTCTTCCCGGTACTGGTCTCCACCATCGGTGTCGGGCTGACCTTCAAGGTGCTGCTCAATCCCGATCATGGACTGGTGAACGGTGTGCTCGGCTGGTTCGGGATCACCGGGCCGGGGTGGTTGACCGATCCGAAGTGGGCCCTCTTCAGCGTCGCCGGCGTCGACATCTGGAAGGGGTTGGGGATCGCCACACTGATCTACATTGCCGGCATCGTGGCGATTCCGTTGGAGTACTACGAAGCGGCGAAGGTGGACGGCGCCGGCTGGTGGCAGAACTTCTGGAGCATCACGTTGCCGCTGGTCCGGCCGGCGACCACGACGGTGATCTTGTTGTCGCTGATCGGCGGGCTGCGCTCCTTCGACCTGATCTGGGCGATGACCAAGGGCGGGCCCGGCTTCACCAGTGATGTGATCGCTTCAGTGATCTACAAGCAGTACCAGGCCGGATTTTACGGTCTGTCGACTGCCGGCAACGTGGTGTTGTTCGTCGTGGTGTCGATCATCGTGATCCCGATGTCGCACTACTTCAACCGGCGGGAGATCGATCGATGAGACGAACCGGATCGATGAGACGGCGCCGCGTGTCGGAGTTCACCGGTGGACTGATCTCGCTGCTGGTGGCGCTGGTCGTCTTCATCGTGCCGTTCGCGTTCATCCTGCTGACGGCATCGAAGAGTACGAAGGAAGCCGCCGAGTTCGACTTCGCCCTGCCCACCCGATGGCAACTGTGGCAGAACATCCTGGACGTCCTGACGACCCGGGACTTCGTCGTGCTGCGGGCCTTCATCAACAGCACGACGCTGACCGTATTCAGTGTGACGCTGATGGTGGTGTTCGCGGCGATGACCGGCTACGTGCTGCAGCGTCGGACCTCGCGATGGAACCCGTTCATCAACTTCATGGTGATGGCCGGGCTGATCATCCCGCCGGCCGTGGTGCCGACGATCTGGGTGCTGCAGTCGTTGGGCATCTTCAAGACCATGTTCGGGATGATCTTGGTCGAAGTGACCTTCGGATTGAGCTTCTCGATCCTGCTCTTCCGGGCCTTCGTCAGCACCATTCCGCGTGAGCTCGACGAGGCCGCGATCGTCGATGGGGCCGGGCCGCTGCGACTGTTCTTCACCGTCGTGCTGCCACTGCTCCGGCCGGTGATGATCACCGTCATCGTCGTCCAGGCCGTGAACGTCTTCAACGACTTCACCGGGCCGCTGTATTTCCTGCCCGGCGACGAGAACGTCACCGTCCAGCTGACCCTGTACAACTTCCAGAGTCAGGCGTTGAACCAGTGGAACCTGCTCTTCGCCGACATCCTGCTGATCACGATCCCGCCGTTGATCATGTACATCTTCTTCAACCGGCAGATCGTCGCCGGGATGACCTCCGGCGCCGTCAAGGGCTGACCTCCCAGCCTCACAACCCAGCCGCACCGCTTCCGTACGATCGCACCCTGTGTACGTGGTGCGAAGGTACGGAAACGGTGCGGCGATGGAGTGAGGTCCGGGATCAGGCGTCGGAGGATTCGGTGGGCTTGGGTTCCGGCGGCTTGGAGTCGATGCCGGCTTCCTTGCGCTGCTGCGGGGTGATCGGGGCCGGGGCGTCGGTCAGCGGGTCGACGCCGCCACCGGACTTCGGGAACGCGATCACCTCGCGGATCGAGTCCATCCCGGCCAGCAGCGCGACGATCCGGTCCCAGCCGAAGGCGATGCCGCCGTGCGGCGGGGCTCCGAAGGCGAAGGCGTCCAGCAGGAAGCCGAACTTCTCCTGCGCTTCCTCCGCGCTCAGGCCCATCACCTGGAAGACCCGCTCCTGGACGTCGCGCTGATGGATACGGATCGAGCCGCCGCCGATCTCGTTGCCGTTGCAGACGATGTCGTAGGCGTAGGCCAGTGCCGAGCCGGGATCGGTGTCGAAGGTGTCGATCGACTCCGGCTTCGGCGAGGTGAAGGCGTGGTGCACGGCGGTCCAGGCGCCTGTTCCGACGGCCACGTCACCGGCTGCGACGGCGTCGGCGGCCGGCTCGAACAGCGGCGCGTCGACCACCCAGACGAAGGACCAGGCGTCCTCGTCAATGAGGCCGACCCGGTGGCCGATCTCCAGCCGGGTGGCGCCGAGCAGCGCCTGCGCCTTGGTGCGTTCGCCGGCGCCGAAGAAGACGCAGTCGCCCGGCTTGGCGCCGACCGCCTCGACCAGTCCGGCGCGTTCGGTCTCGCTGAGGTTCTTGGCGACCGGGCCGCCGAGCTCGCCGTCCTCGCCGACCAGCACGTAGGCCAGTCCCTTGTGCCCACGCTGCTTGGCGAACTCCTGCCAGGCATCGAGGGTCCGGCGCGGCTGGTCCGCGCCGCCCGGCATCACCACCGCACCCACGTACGGCGCCTGGAAGACCCGGAACGGGGTGTCGGAGAAGTAGTCGGTGAGCTCGGTGATCTCCAGATCGAACCGCAGATCCGGCTTGTCGGTGCCGTACTTGTCGAACGCCTCGGCGTAGCTGATCCGTGCGATCGGGGCCGTGATCTCATGGCCGACCAGCTTCCAGATCCCCGCCAGCAGCTCCTCGGCCAGCGCGATCACGTCGTCCTGGTCGACGAAGCTCATCTCGACGTCGAGCTGGGTGAACTCCGGCTGCCGGTCGGCGCGGAAGTCCTCGTCCCGGTAGCAGCGGGCGATCTGGTAGTAGCGCTCCATGCCGCCGACCATCAGCAGCTGTTTGAACAGCTGCGGGCTCTGCGGCAGGGCGTACCAGGAACCGGGCCGCAGCCGGGCCGGGACCAGGAAGTCCCGGGCGCCCTCCGGAGTGGACCGGGTCAGGGTCGGGGTCTCGATCTCGACGAAGTCATGCTCGGCCAGCGTGTTCCGGGCGACCCGGTTGACCTCGCTGCGCAGCCGGATGGCCTGGCCCGGCGCAGGCCGGCGCAGGTCGAGGTAGCGGTACTTCAGCCGGGTGTCCTCGCCGACCTCGGTCCGCTCGTCGATCTGGAACGGCAGCGGTGCCGACGGGTTGAGCACCTCCAGCTCGGAGGTGACGACCTCGATCTCGCCGGTGGGCAGGTCCGGATTGGCGTTGCCCTCGGGCCGGGACTCGACGACGCCGGTGACCTTGATGCAGTACTCGTTGCGCAGATCGTGCGCGCCGGAGGCCTCCAGCAACTCGTCGCGGACCACCACCTGGGCGATACCGCTGGCGTCACGGAGATCCAGGAACGCGACCCCACCGTGATCCCGGCGCCGGCCGACCCAGCCGGCGAGGGTGACGGTCTGTCCGGCGTCCGCTGCGCGCAACGTACCGGCCTGATGGGTGCGAATCACTGAATCCTCCGTAGCAACGTCTGCGGCCGCGAGTGCGGCGAAACCAACGGCTGCGATCCTACGGTCATCCCACCGTCGAGGCGAAGCGGGCCAACTCCCGCTCGTAGCCGGCCCGGTCGAAACGGAACGGCGGCAACCCGGCGTAGGTCCAGTCCCGGTGCGGGTTGGCGAAGTCGTACCAGAAGACCGAGCCGGTATCGACCGTGATCCGGCCGTAGAGCGGCCAGCAGCCGATCGTGCCGCAGCTACAGCCCAGCAGAACGGTCCGGCCGTCCCATCGGTAGTCGTCCTCCCCCGTCTCCGGCGTCCGGCCGAGAAGGTGGTCTGGCCAGTCCACCTCGGTAGCACTCAGACCGAGATACTGCCCGGCCAATTCGCGGCCCCCTGATTCCTGCCGTTCCGCCTCCGCGACCCAGTCCCGGAAGTCTCGGCCGCCGACGACGAGCTCCACCGCGTCGACGCGGGTCCAGTCCAGATCGACGTCCTCCCGCCGCAACGCCAGGACCTCGAAGTGCGCGGCCCACGGCTCGAAGTCGGTCATCTCACCATGATCAGCGATGGGCGCCGCGATGGCGACTCAATTGGCCGGCGACCACGGTGCCGTCGATCTCGTCGTCGATGATCGTCGAGGCATCGAACCCCGCGGCGGCCAGCAATTCCCGATCGATGTCGGCCTGTCCCCGGCCGGTCTCGATGATCAACCAGCCTCCGTCGGTCAGCCACTCCGGCGCCTGTTCGATGATCCGACGGTGGATGTCGAGTCCGTCGGCTCCTCCGTCCAGCGCGGCGAGCAGTTCATGATCACGGGCCTCGGCCGGCATGAAGGCGATCTCGCCGGTCGGCACGTACGGTGCATTCGCGGTGATCATCGCCACCGACCCACGCAGAGCTTGCGGCAGCGGATCGAACAGATCTCCGTGCAGCACCGAGGCTCGTGCCGCCAGGTTGCGTCGGGCGCAGGAGACGGCGACCGGGTCGATCTCGGTGCAGTACAGCTCCAACGAGCCGACCGAGGTCAGCACGGCCGAGGCGACGGCTCCGACACCGCCGCACAGGTCGACCAGCACCGAACCCGATCCGCAGCGGTCGGCGGCCGTACGGACCAGCAGCTCGGTCCGCCGGCGGGGCACGAAGACCCCCGGCTCGACCGCGAACCGCTGCCCGCAGAATTCGGCCCAGCCGACGATCTGCTCCAGCGGAACGCCGGCGATCCGGCGCTCGATCATCTGCTGCAGCGCGGCGGCATCCACCGCTTCGTTACGCAGCAGGGCCGCCTCGTCCTCGGCGAACACGCAGCCGGCCGCTCGGAGTCGATCGACCACCGGATCGCTGCCGGTGTTGGGATCGGTGTGATTCACTCCGGCGAGCCTATCCCCCTCGACGGACTCGCCGGAGCGAACGGTGATCAGTCGGCCAGCCGCAGCTCAGCCTCGTAGCTGACGTTCTTGATCGCATCGTCCCCGTCGCCGACCGAGCCGGCCGACTGCTGGACCTCGACGATCCCGAAGCGGTTGCCGTGCAGCATTACCGAGACGCCACCGGTGGCCTTGCCGGTGTCGCCGTCGATGCTGTCCATCCAGACGTGGTCGCCGTCCTTCAGTGGCCCGTTGTAGAGCTTGCCGTAGTGCCAGTGGCCCTCCGGCTCGGTCTGGCATTCCTTCAGCGCCGCGACCACCGTGGCGGCGGCAGCCTTGGCCGCGGCCGGTGTCTTGGCCTCGACGATCGCCTCGGTGATCAGGCCGTCGACCTCACCGTCGGCGTTGGACCAGGTCGATCCGATCGAGGTCAGGTCCTTGTTTCCGGTCAGGGTGTCGAGGGAGTCCTCACCGGTGCAGGCGCTGATGCCGTGCGCTCCGTACAGGTCGGTGGTCTGCTGGTTGAGCTCGCCGACGTTGTCCTTGAAGCTGCTGAAGTCGCGTCCCTGGATCAGGTTGACGGTGTCGATCGGGTCCGTGCTCGCCGCGTCGGCAGAATGCAGCCCGAAGCCGCTCAGCCCGACGGCGGCGCCGGCCGCAACGGCCAGCGCCAAGGCTGCGCGGGCGGCGAGTCCCTTCCGGCCGGCAGCCTGGGCGGAGCCGGACGGCGCGGCGGGACGGGTGGTGTTGGTGGACATGCTGTGTTCCTCACTCCTCGGTGATCGGCACCCCGCGTGCCGTCACTTGGAGAGAGTCCGCAGAACACGGTTTGGTTGGACCGGACGGCAAGAATTTTCTGCCGCCGACCGATCCGGGTTCATCGATGGCCCAGGGAAGCGCTCCGACCGGACCCGTACCATCGTCGGGTGACTCAACGCCAGGACGCGCGCTCGGCCACGCGTCGCCGGCCCTACCGGCTGCGACAGCGGATCCCCGAGGCAGGCCCGATCGACCAGTTCTTCTTCATCATCGCCGGCATCGCCGCGATCTGGTTGACGATCTTCCTGCTCCGGGAGGGGTTCCGGTGGAACTGGTCGAACTGGCTGTTCTTCATCCTGTTCTGGGCGATGGCTGCCTACCTGACGTTGCCGCGGCTGCATCGGATCCTGTCCGACATCTATGTCCCGAATTACTTCATCGGCCGGACCCGGACCAGTGACGGCCTGCTCGGTGATCCGATCAACCTCGCCTTCCGCGGCGACGAGCACCAGTTGCACCAGGCGATGCGCAAGGCGGGCTGGACGTTGGCCGACGAGATCACCCTGGAGTCGGCCTGGCAGATCATCCGCGCCACACTGACCCGGCGCAGCTACTCCGAGGCGCCGGTGTCACCGCTGCTGCTGTTCGGTCGGCAACAGGACTTCGCCTATCAACAGGAGGTCGACGGCAGTCCCGGCAAGCGGCATCACGTCCGGTTCTGGCGAACGCCGCAGGACTGGCCGTTGCCCGGTGGGCATCGGGTCGACTGGTTGGCCGCGGCGACCTACGACCGCGCGGTCGGGGTCAGCCTGTTCACGTTGCAGATCACCCACAAGATCGACGCCGACATCGACATCGAACGCGACTACGTCACCGAGTCGATCACCACGACCATCCCGGACACCGAGGTGACGGTCCTGGAGGACTTCACCACCGGCTATCACTCCCGCAATGGTGGCGGCGATTCGATCCACACCGACGGCGACCTGCCGATCATCGAATTACCGGACGCCGACGACAGTCCGCTGGAGGGCGAGCGACGGCAGGAACGGGCGTTGCGGCCCGGCGGTCTGGCCAACGCGCTGGAGGAGACCAAGGCGTCCCGGCGGCGTCCGTTGTCGGTGCTGGCCAGTGCGGCGCTGGTGCTGGCCGGTGCGGCCGTGCTGATCTCGATCGGGGTGGCCGACTTCATCCGGACCGGCGAGCCGTCCCTGGTCCCGGACAGCGAGTTCTCCGGGCTGGCCACGATCACCGGTGCGGTGGTGCTGTTGGCCCAGTTGATCTTGATCGTGCTCACCCTGCAGGGCAAGCAGGTGCCCCGATTGATCTTGATGTTCTTCCTGCTGTTCAGCATCACGGTCGGGTTGGTCGATCACTTCGGCGTGCTGCCGGCCCCGCTCGGGACCAACATCGCCGCTGCCGGGTTGCAGATCGCCGGGTTGATGATGCTGTCCAGCAATTCGTCCCGCGAGTACGCGGTCGCTGCCCGGCAGTTGCGGCACGACACCAGGCAGGCGATCACCGACATCAACGACGCCACCCGGCTGCTCTGAGCCGAAGGCGTCAGCTACTGAGCCAGCCGAAGTAGAACAGCCCGACACCGACCACCATGAACAATCCGGCCAGGATCCAGAACCGGATCGTGATCGTGACCTGGTCCCAGCCCTTCAGCTCGAAGTGGTGATGGATCGGACTCATCCGGAAGATCCGGCGTCCGTGGGTGACCTTGAAGTACGCCCGCTGGATGATCACCGAACCGGTCTCGATGATGTAGAGACCACCGATCACGATCAGCAGCAGCTCGGTGTGGGTCAGGATCGCCAGCGCTCCGAGGGTGCCGCCGATGGCCAACGAACCGGTGTCGCCCATGAAGACCTGGGCCGGTGAGGCGTTCCACCACAGGAAGCCGACCAGGCTGCCGGCCAGCGCCACCGCCACGATCGTCAGATCGAGCGGATCGCGGACCTGGAAACAGCCCTCGGCGGTGTCACCGACGTTGTGGCAGGCCTGCTTGAACTGGAAGAACCCGATGAAGATGTACGCCGACAGCGCCAGGATGGTGGCGCCGGTGGCCAACCCGTCGAGGCCGTCGGTGACGTTGACCGCGTTGGAGACCGAGACGGTCAGCAGGTTGATCCAGAGCAGATAGAGGACCACTCCGACCACCGGCCCCAGGGCCATCAGATCGAGCCACGGCACGTCCCGGATCACCGAGATCGCGGCGGTCGCCGGGGTCAGCCCGTTGTCGGGGTCGCGGAATGCGAGGGCGAGCAGGGCGAACGCCGTCGCCACCACCAGCTGGCCGCCGACCTTCTGCCAGCCGGTCAGTCCGAGACTCTGCTTGCGTCGGGTCTTGGTGAAGTCGTCCAGGAAGCCGACGGCGGCCAGCCCGACCATCATCAGCACGACCAGTAGTCCACTCGCGGTGATCGGCGTACTCGATCCGACGACGAGGTGGCCGATGAAGTAGCCGCCGACGGCGCCGATCACGAAGACCAGGCCGCCCATGGTCGGCGTACCCCGCTTGATCTGGTGGGTCGTCGGGCCGTCGACCCGGATCGGCTGGCCCCACCCGAGCCGGTGCACCAACCTGATGAAGGCGGGCATGGTCAGCAGTGTGAACGCGAGAGCGAACGCTCCCGCGACGATCAGGGCGATCACCGAGCGGTGCCCCCCATCTCCCCGAACGTGCTCGTGGAGACGTTCACGCCGGTCACGGGAGCGACTCCACCACCGATGCAGATATCACGATCCGCGGCCGTGGCAGATGCACACGGCCGCGCGGGCAGGGGTAAGCGGCGTCGCCGCTGGCTTGCGGTCATCTCGGCATAGCGTAGGGCGTCGGCGCCCGAACCGTGGAACCGCTCGGCCGTGCCGCGGCGACCGTTACCGGTTCGAGTCCGGTCGCACCCGGCGGACGGCTCGTTCAGGCACGAACCGACGAGGTGCGGAGGACTTCCCAGGTCTCCTCGTCCAACCATTCGGTCTCCATCTCGGCCGCCGCATGGATGTTGACCATCCGGGCCGGACCGTCGCCGGCGACGGTGAACTTGTGCGGGGTGCGGGCCGGCGCGACGGCGATGTCGCCGACCCGGGCGTCGACCTGATCTCGGCCGAGCGTGAAGGTCACCGTGCCCTCGATGATGATGAAGGTCTCCGAGTACGGGTGCCGATGCAGTGCCGGTCCCTGACCCGGCTGCAGATACTCCAGGAAGAACGAGACGTCGGACTCGTACCCCTTGCCGATGAACGTGGCCGACTCGCCCTGCCGATCCTGTTCGGAAACCGGAATGAGACCCATCGGAACTCCCTTGGTCCTGATGACGGGGCCGTCCGCCATCGATGTCTGTCCAGCCGTGTCTGATCATCCTGGCCGGGGTTCGCCGACCCTGCAACGGGTTCTGGTCCCCGCCGATTCGCGATCTCAACGGCCGCCCCTGGGTTCACCGCCGCTCACGGGCCCGCCGGTTGCGGCGATGAGCACGCATTCAGGCGGGAAACAGTTCCGACGACGACAGCGGTCGGTCGGCGGTCAACCGGTCCAGGCCCCGGGTGGCCAAGGCGAGATAGAAGTCGATGACCTCGATCGGATAAGAGTGTCGGATCGTCCAGTCGACCTGCCGCAGGCTCATGCTCGCCCACCAGCGGCGAACCCGTTCGACCGGGGCCGCGGCGAGCCCGTCGAGCACCGGCGCAAGGTCGGCCGGATCCAATGCGCGATAGCCGTCGCGGTGGGCGATCCCGAAGCTGAGGTCGAAGGTGAGGGTCACCAGGGCGAACCGGCGGTCGCCCCGTCCGATGCCGTCCCAGTCGACCAGCCCGCTGATCCGGCCGGCGTCGTCCACCAGCACGTTGGCCGGGTGGAAGTCGAGATGGACGAGATCGTCCCCATGCTCCGGCGGTGCGTCCCGGCCGATCTCCCGGATCCGCCCCAACAGCCGACGGCTCCGGGCGTCGTAGCCGGAGAGCGTCTCGTGCACACAGAATCCGGGACCACTGGACGTCAGGTGGAGGTTGACCTCCGGCGCCACCGATCCGGTCCCCGACAGCCCGCGGAGCGTCTCCACGAGGTCGACGAGTTGGACCACCAGGCCGGCGTCGACCCGCTCCGGTGAGCTTCCGGGAAGCCGTTGCTGGATGATCGCCCGCTGCTCGCCGAGGTCGACGATCTGCTGATAGTGCGGAGACGGAATGCCGACGGCGGCGACCCGTTCCAGGACCGCCTGTGTCTTCCGGAGTTCTGAGACCGGTGCGCCGGACCGGGTCAGCACACCGTGCCGGCCGTCCGGCCACGCGACGTAGCCGGCGCCGACCTCACCGGCTGCGGCGCGTCCGGTGAGCCGTAGTCCGGCGTCGGTGTGACGGTTGACCTCGGCCAGCAACTGCTCGGCGTCCAACGGGGGTACGGGAGGTGGGATCGGGGCGCTGTGCACGACCCGGCACGCTACCGGCCGCGACGATCACGGCGCAGCCGGATCGGCCGGCCATCTGGTGGCTGCGTGCTGGATGATCAACAGCGCCGGTGCGCAGCAGGGGCCGCTCACCGGTCCAGCAGTGCCTCCAGCCGCGTGCTCTGCTCGACGAACTCGTCGTTGCGTCGGTCGCGCTGGGTGGACAGCGTGAAGAACCAGAAGCTGGCGATCAGCCGGCGGCACAGCCAGTAGCGGGCAGGGTCGACGTCGAAGCGATCGGCGAGCCGGTCCAGGCCGGTGCCGCGGGTACCGAGATGTTCGGCGAAGTTGGCCAGTTCGAAGGCCAGATCACTGCGGCCGGCGTCCTCGAAGTCGACCAGCCGGAAGCGGCCGGCGTCGTACAGCATGTTGCCGACCTGCGGATCACCCTGCCCGAGGATCGGTGGCCGGTCAGCGGTCAGCAGGTCGACCAGTTCACCGCTGCCGATCCACCGGCGGATGCCGAGGTCGACGGCGCGCTGCGGACCGGGGTCGAGCTCAGGTGTCCGGGCGACCAGGTCACGCCAGGCAGCCGTGGAGTGGAAGTCGATCGGATCGAGTGCCGTCGGCACCGGCACCGACCACAGCTGACGCATCGATGCGGCCAGTGCGTCCAGGTGATCATCGGTCCACGGTCCGGTGACCGGCTGCCCCGGTACGACCCGCATCCGCAGCCAGGGTGGTTCGGCGAGCGGCTCGGCGGCGACCGGCTCGGGTGCCAGCCCCGGCGCGGTCTCGGCGAGGTGTCGCAGTGCACGCCACTCCCGCAGCGGCTCGCCGCGACTCCAGGATCGAAACGTCTTGGTGATCAGTTCCCCGTCACGAGTGATCGCGTGCGTGTGCCGTACGGGCGGACCTGCTGCGGCTGTCGTCATCGGGCTCCAACGTAGCGCTGCGTCGGGACGCGTAGCCCGATACGACCGACGACGTAGCCCGATTGCCGCTCGGCTGCCGATGCCCGGACCCCTGGTTCGACGGAACGATCGAGGACATCGCATCAGACCCAGGAGGCGTCATGAGCACCCAGATCGTCACCCCGTCCCGCACCGTCGATCGGATCGGCGACCCGGTCGTCCTGTTCCCCGGCACCGACCGCTACCAGGCTGCCCGCGCCGACAACACACCGGACCACTACCCCGCCGCGATCGTCGTGGCACGCACCGCCGACGACATCCGCGCCGGTGTTCGGGCGGCAGCTGAGCTCGAGCGTCCGCTGGCGGTCCGGGCCACCGGGCACGGCTCGGTTGTTGCCGCTGACGGCGCGGTGTTGATCAGCACCGCCGCCATGAAGAAGATCATCATCGACCCCGTCCGGCGGGTGGCCCGACTGCAGCCCGGCCTGCGGTGGGCGGAGGTGATAGCGGCCGCGGAACCGTACGGGTTGAGCCCCACGTCGGGCGACTTCCCCGGGGTCGGCGTCGCCGGCTTCACCACCGGCGGAGGTGTCGGCTGGCTGGCCCGCCGGTACGGCTACGCCGCGGACAATCTGATCTCGGCGACGATGGTTCTTCCCGACGGCCGCACGGTCACCGCCAGTGCCGATGAACATCCCGACCTGTTCTGGGCTGTCCGCGGTGGCAGCGGCAACTTCGGGCTGATCACCGAGCTGGAGATCCGGTTGGTGCCGGTGAGTCGGGTGCTGGCCGGCAGCATGGTCTGGCCGATCGACCGGGCTGCTGCGGTGCTGCGCTGGTTCGCCGATCACGCCGAGGAGGTTCCGGACGAGGTGACGCTGGCGCCGGTGCTGCGTCGCGAACAGTCCGGACCGGTGTTGTCGGTGGGCTTCGTGGCGGTCGGCGATCCCGAACGGGCCGTGGTCACCCTGAACGCGATGCGCTGGGCCGGTCGTACCGGGATCGCCGGAGTCGACGGCGTACGGTCCGAGGGGCGGCTGATCCCGTACGGCAGGATCACGATCCCGGGCACCCGGCCGCTCGGCTTCGAGATGTACCACGAGCTGTCCGACCAGCTGATCGACGTCTCCGTCGGTGCCATCGTCGATGGGACCGCGAACGCGCTGCAGTTCCACCATTGGGGCGGCGCGACGGCGCGACCGGAAGCTGATCATGGTCCGGTCGGTCATCGGCAGATCCCGTTCTCGATCAAGATCGACGCCGAACCGGGGGTCCTCGATCACCTTGCCTGGTCAGCGACCGGCGCGAAGTTCCTGAACTTCCTGTCCGACACGTCACAGACGGCCCGGGCCTATCGGGTCGCCGACTACTACCGGCTGCGGGAGCTGAAGCGCCGCTACGATCCGGCCAACGTATTGCGGGTCAACCACAACATCCCGCCGGCCTGAGCCTGTCGACGGGCCCTAAGCCTGTCGAAGGGCAATCAGCCGAGGGACGCCTCGGCAGCGGCCACGGTCTGGGCCAGCAGAACGGCGATCGTCATCGGACCGACGCCACCGGGGACGGGCGTGATCATGCTCGCCCGTTCCACGGCGACGGCCTGTTCGACATCGCCGACGTTGCCCGGGTTGTAGCCAGCGTCGACCACCACCGCGCCGGGCTTGATCCATTCGCCCTTGATCAACTCCGGTCGTCCGACCGCAGCCACGACCACGTCGGCCTGCCGTACCTGGTCGGCGAGATCGACCGTCCCGGAGTGGCAGTAGGTGACGGTGGCGTTGCGGCCGAGCAGCAGCAGCCCGACCGGCATTCCGAGGATCGGGCTTCGTCCGATCACGACGGCGCGCTTGCCGGCCAGCTCGACCCGATAGCTGTCCAACAGCCGGACGATGCCTTCGGGTGTACAGGAGTGGAAGCTGGGCAGGTCCAATGCGGTCGCGGCCAGGCTGTGCATGGTGACGCCGTCGACGTCCTTGCGGGGCGCGATGGCCTCGAAGGCGGCGCGTTCGTCGATCTGTTCCGGCACAGGATGCTGCAGCAGGATCCCGTCCACCTGCGGATCGTCGGACAACCCGGTGATCGCCGCGATCAATTCGTCGGTGGTCGTGGTCTCGGGCAGTTCCACCTTGCGGGAGTCGATGCCGTTCTTCGCCGAGCGGTTCTGCTTCATCCTGACGTAGCTCATCGACGCAGGATCCTGGCCGACCAACACCGTCGCCAGGCACGGGGCACGGCCGGCACGTTCGGTGAACGCCTTCGCCCGCGCGGCGGTCTCGGCCAGCAGTTGCTTGGCGACGGCGCTGCCATCGATGATCTCGGCCGACATCGTGCTCCTCCCCCGGCGTCGGTGACGGGACGCCGGGAATCAACCTACGACATCGGTCGCCGTGCTCAGCTGTTGGCGTCCAGATGGTCGGCCGGCTGCGTCCGATCGCAGATCGGAGCCGGCGGGAAACCGACCCGACCGATGATCAACTCCACCGTCGCGTCCACCGCCGACCCGGGCCCGATGATCAACTCGCCGGGCCGGCCGAGCTGGTCGCCGGCGTTGTACCAGGACCGCAGCCGGCCCTCCCCGATCTCTGCCGCGTGCGGTCGGCTGCGATGTCGGCGGACCGTCTCCTCGACCGGGATGTCGAAGTAGAACAGGCCGCTGCGCCCTCGGTGGTCGGAGATCAGCCCGTTGATCATCGGGCCGTACCGGTCGGCCAGCAGGATCCCGTCCAACACGACGTGATAGCCGGCGTCCAGGGCGTACCGCGCAGTCTGGTCGATCAGACCGATGTTGGGCAGCCCGGGTCGATCATGTTCGGCCAGCACGACCCGCCGCAGATGATCTTGTTCGACCCAGGCGACGCCGCGGCCCAAGCGTTGGCGCAGCCGCCGGCTCACCGTCGATTTGCCGGACCCGGAATTGCCTCGCAGCACGACGAGGCGAGTGTCTGGGCTGCCGATCATGGCAGGACACTACTGAACGGAGGCAGCGGCGATGGCAGTCGACACCGGAACCGGTCGAGCAATTCACGATCGAGGTCGGCGGCAGAGTGTGATCCGGTCGGAACTGCCGCTGCCGGGCTCACTCGAACAACGACGGGTCCCCCGCACCACGCCGTACGATCTCGGGCTGCGGTGAGCGGAAGTCGACCACCGTCGTCGGGTCCGGTCCGCAGTCGCCGGAGTCGATGACGGCGTCGATCTGGTTGTCCAGCGCTTCCTTGATCTCCCAGCCCTGGGTCATCGGATCCTCCTGACCGGGCAACAGCAGCGTCGAGGACACCAGCGGTTCACCGAGCTCGGCGAGCAGCGCCTGCACCACCCGATGATCGGGGATCCGTGCGCCGACCGTCTTCTTCTTCGGGTGCAGCATCCGGCGCGGCACTTCCTTGGTGGCCGGCAGGATGAAGGTGTAGCTGCCCGGTGTGGCGGCCTTGATGCTGCGGAAGATCGCATTGTCGATCTGGACGAACTGGCCGAGCTGGGAGAAGTCCCGGCAGATCAACGTGAAGTGATGCTTGTCGTCCAGGCTGCGGATCTCGCGGATCCGCTCCAACCCTTCCTTGTTGCCCAACTGGCAGCCCAGGGCGTAGCAGGAATCGGTCGGATAGGCGACCAGCCCGCCATCCTTGATCAACTCGACTGCCTGACCGATCGTGCGCCGCTGCGGATCCTGGGGGTGTACGTCGAAGTAGCGTGCCATTCTCAGACCCTAACGGTCCCCCGAGCCACACCCAATGACCCCGACGTCCGAGTTGTCGGAACGCCGGACCGGCCGCACGACCGCGGCCGGTCCGGCGGCTTTGATAGATTGCGTGAAATCGATTTCGTCGTCGAAGGAGATGGAGTGCCCGACCGCAGCGGACCGCACGCCCAGGAGGCCACGAGCGACACCCTGCTGGATGCGGTGGATCCAGCACAGTTGCCGCAGGAGAACAGCAGCGCGTTCGCATCGGCCTGGGTCGAACCGGCCGGCAGTTACGCCGCCCCGGGCAGCGACGGAGACCTGTGGCCGACCTGCTGGGCCGAGGACGACTACGTCTACACCGCCAACGGCGACGGCCGCGGATTCTCCGACGACACGTTCGAGGATCTGGTCGTCAACCGGATCGCCGGCACTCCCGAGACCGGTCTGACCGGCGAGCGGCTGGCGGCGTCGGCGCAGGTGGCCGCGGTCTGGGGTGACCCGAAGCTGTTCAACCGCAAGCCGACCGGGATGGTCTGTGTCAACGGCGTGCTGTACCTCGCCGTCCAGGACCTCCGCTACGGCGACGACGCCTTCAACGATGTCCCGAACGCCTCGATCAGCCGGTCCGACGACCACGGCCGGACCTGGAAGATCACCGAGCAGGCGATGTTCACCGACTACCGCTTCACCACGATCATGTTCGCCGACTTCGGCAAGGACTCCGAGCATGCGGTGCCGGCACTCGGTGCCGACGACGGACGCTACGTGTACGCCTACGGGCTGGACTGGAACTGGCGAGCCTCGTTCAACGGGATCGTCCCCGACCCGATCGACCTCTATCTGGCCAGGGTGCCCGACGACGCCGTGCAGGACCGAGCCCGCTGGGAGTTCTTCGTCGGCCTCGATGATCAGGATCGCCCGCGCTGGAGCAGCCGGATCACCGACAAGGTGCCGGTGCTGCACGAGCCGATGCGCCGATACCCCGACCCGCGGCCGGGCAAGAACGGTTCGGACACGATCATCGCCCAGGGCGGCGTGCTCTACAACGCGCCACTGCGGCGTTACCTGTACAGCACCTGGACCGCCGGCGGCCTGGAATTCTTCGAGGCACCGCAGCCGTGGGGGCCGTGGCGACGCTTCAAATATCACAACACCGGACTCGGCCCGTGGCGCCGGATGGCCGACACCGAACACACTCCGAAGAACGCCGGCTACGGCACCACGATGCCGTCGAAGTACGTGAACGCCGACGGCACCAAGCTGTGGCTGCAGAGCAACTGGTGGGTCGGACCGGTGCCGGAACCGGACGACAACTACAACTTCAATCTGCGCCGGGTGGAGTTGACCCCGTACCGGCCGAGTCGGCCGAGCAACTCCCGCAGTGACGACAATCTGGCGCGGTCCGTCGACGGCGTCCGCAGCTACCAGATCTGTGCCGGCAGCGCGCATCCGCACTATGCCAATGACGGCGACCGGGAGCAGCACGAGACCAGCGACGACCAGATGAACAAGGGCATCGATTTCTGGGGCTACCTGTTTCCCGCCCAACAGCGGATGAACGAACTGATCTACGTCGCCGGTCCGGCCGACGCCGCCGGTGGCTGGTTCACCGCCTACGCCGGCGGCCTCCGCGTCCAGGTCCGCCGCGACTTCATCTGGCACGACGTCACCGGCCTGACCGTGACCCCCGACTACCCGTACGCCCCGTCGATCGAGAACGGCACCGAATACCGCTTCACCTTCCACGACACCCACGGCGACGGCATCCGCCTGATCGGCCAACCCGGCGGCACCGACCACTACACCTCCATCACCGAACTCGAGGTCTACTACCGCTAGACCCACCAGCCATTGAGCGGTTCAGACCACCCCAAGCACCTGAGCGCATCGACTCCACCTCAGGGACCAAAGCCTGTTGATGGACTGAGCCGTTGGTCGAGCCCAGACCCTTCGACAAGCTCAGGGTCCTCGATTCACCGAGTCCTCGCCAAGTTCAGGTCCGCCGTTGGTAGGCATCGCTGATCGAGAGCGACGAGCTCCAACCAAGGCAAGCGGCCCGCCGAACCTGCCGTTCGGTGTGGTTGAGGGCGCTCTGGGTGGGGCGGGCGTTTGAAACTCAGCCGGTCGAGCTTGCGAGACCGGGTGAGGCTTCGAGGGCGGGAGCGCCCTCAACCACACCGAACGGCCCACAACCAGACTCATGCCGCGCAACCGACGCACCGACGCAACCGACGCAGCCGAAGAACGCGAGACCCTGCAACAGATTTGACGACGCGACCGCTAGGTTGCTGATCATGCAATCGCAAGAAGGCGCCGACCACCAGCAGGTCAAGACAGAGTCGATGCCGAAGGTAGCCGCCGCGAGCTTTATCGGGACGACGATCGAGTTCTTCGACTTCTACGCCTACGGCCTGGCGGCGGCGTTGGTGCTGAACAAGGCGTTCTTTCCCGAGCTTGATCAGGTCGCGGGCACGCTGGCCGCGTTCTCGACGTACGCGGTGGCGTTCGTGGCCCGCCCGCTCGGCGCGGCCATCTTCGGCCACTTCGGCGACCGGATCGGCCGGAAGTCGATCTTGATCGTCTCGTTGCTGATGATGGGACTCAGTACGGCCCTGGTCGGTGTGTTGCCCGGCTACGGCACGATCGGTGTGCTGGCCCCGATCCTGCTGGTCATCCTCCGCGTGCTGCAGGGCATCGGACTCGGCGGTGAGTGGGGTGGCGCGGCGTTGCTGGCGACCGAGCATGCGCCGTCCGGGCAACGTGCCCGGTGGGCGATGTTCCCCCAGCTCGGCCCGGCGATCGGGTTCATCCTGGCCAACGGATCCTTCTTGCTGGCCCGGATCGCGGCACCGGACTCCTTCGCCACCTTCGGCTGGCGGATTCCGTTCCTGATCAGCTTCCTGCTGGTGTTGGTCGGTCTGTGGGTCCGGCTGACCATTGCCGAGACGCCGGTCTTCCGCCGGGTGATGGAGAACGATCAGGTCTCGCGGACACCGTTCGTGGAGTTGATCACCCAACAGTGGAAGCGGGTGTTGCTCGGTGCCGGCGTGATGATGGTGCAGTACGCCCTGTTCTACACCGCCACCACCTACTGCCTCAGCTACGCCACCACGGTTCTCGGGATCGGCCAGACGCCGATGCTGATCGTGGTGATGCTGGCGGTGATCATGCTCGGCATCGGTACGGCGGTCAGCGCGACGCTGGCCGATCGAATCGGACGGAAACGGATGTTGATCATCGCCTGTTCGGTCTCGGTGGTCTGGGGTCTGGTCACCTTCCCGTTGCTGGACACCAAGAGCTACCCGTTGATGTGGCTCGCGCTGGCCGGCTGTCTGGCGCTGATGGGACTGAGCTTCGGCCCGATGGGCGCCTACCTGCCCGAGCTCTTCGGCACCCGCTACCGCTACAGCGGTGCCGCGCTGTCCTACAGCCTCGGTGGTGTCCTCGGCGGTGCATTGCCGCCACTGATCGCGGTCAAGCTGGCGGCCGGGCCGGGTAGCTTCGCCGTCGGCGTGATGATCTCGGTGATCGCGGTCATCTCACTGCTCTGCGTCACCCGACTGCCCGAGACCCGCGACCAGGACCTCGATCATGCCACCGGCTGAGCGGCCGGTTCCGGTGTCGATGGTCACTGGTCCGGATCGTTGAAGGCCCGGCCGGAGAAATGCAACGGCCCGGCCATCGCACCGCCTTCGACCGGCAGCGTGATGCCGGTGATCCAACTCGCATCCGCGGAGCCCAGGAACGCGACCGCGGCAGCGATGTCCTCCGGCTCGCCGACCCGCCCCAGCGGATAGAACCGCTTCAACCGCTCCAGTGATCCGGGCTGATGGTCCCAGACCCGGGTCCGAATGGTGCCCGGTGCGACGACGTTGAATCTGATTCTCCGCGGACCGTACCGGACCGCAAGATTCTTGGCCAGGTTGGACAATCCGGCCTTCGCCGCACCGTAGGACTCCTCGCCGAAGGCGGCCAGCCCGTTGACCGAGGAGACCATCACGACAGCCGGGCGATCGCTGCACTGCAGGGCCGGCAGCGCCGCCCGGATGCAGCGCATCACTCCGGTCAGGTTGAGGTCGATCAGGTCGTTCCACAGTTCGTCGGACTGCTCGGCGAAGTCCGGCATCGGGGCCGAGCCTCCGGCCACCGCGACCAACTGGTCCAACCGCCCGAACGTCTCCAGGGTGGCGGCGATCGCGGCGTCCACCGAGTCCCGATCATGAACGTCGCAGGTCACCGCCAGCGCCCGCTCCGCCAGGTCCGCGGCGGTCCGTTCGGCGGCGTCGCGATCATGATCAGCGATCGCGACCCGGGCTCCCTCCTGGTGCAACCGGCGAGCGGTCGCCGCACCGATACCGTGCGCAGCGCCGGTGATGAAGACGACCTGATCATCGAATCGCATGCGGCCAGCGTAAAGGATTCGACACCGTCGGGAGCAGCGCCGCACAATTGAGCTCATGTCGCCGTTCTGCCTGATGATGCGCCCACCTCAGAGGTAACCCGGGCGCTGTTCGACGTCTTTCGTTCCCTCGCAGTCGGAGGGAGCGCCGTCGTGACTCCTGGCTGCGAATCCATCCAGGAGTCATCATGATCAGCTACATCACCACCGCTATCCCCTATGTCAATGCCAGACCCCATCTGGGCCACGGCCTGGAGCTCGTCCAGACCGACGTGCTGGCCCGGCACCGTCGGCTGCGCGGCTACCAGGTCAGCTTCCTCACCGGCACCGACGACAATGCCGCCAAGAACGTCTCCGCCGCAGCCGCGGCTGGTGTCGAGGTCGCCGACTTCGTCGCCACCAACGGGGACGCCTTCATCCGGCTCGCCGAGAGACTGGGCAGCTCCCACGACGACGTGATCAGGACCGGCACCGATCCACGCCACCGGCCGGCGGTGACCAAACTCTGGCAGGCGATCAGCGCGGACCTGTACCGCCGCGACTACACCGGTGGCTACTGTGCCGGATGCGAACAGTTCTACCGGGTCGAGGACCTGGTCGACGGGCTCTGCCCCGAGCATCGGATCGCGCCGCATCAGGTCACCGAACAGAACTGGTTCTTCGCACTCTCCCGCTATCAGCAACGGATCGAGGAGTTGATCACCAGTAACACGGTGTCCGTCCAGCCCGCTCACCGACGAGCCGAGGTGCTGTCCTTCGTCCGCTCCGGGCTCGCCGACTTCAGTGTCTCCCGGCCGAGCAGCCGCTCCGCCGGCTGGGGCGTTCCGGTACCGGGTGACGAAAGTCAGACGGTCTACGTCTGGGCCGACGCGTTGATCAACTACATCAGCGCCGCCGGCTACGGAGTTGATCAGGACCGGTACCGCAGCCGGTGGTGTGCGGCCGACGAACGCCTACACGTCATCGGCAAGGGGATCAGTCGATTCCACGCCGTCTACTGGCTCGGTCTGCTACTGGCCGCCGGCGAACCGTTGCCGACCCGGATCTCGATCCACGAATACCTGCAGACCGGCGGCCGGAAGATCTCCAAATCCGGCTCGCCGAGACCGTCCGACCCGGCCATCGTGTCCGACCCGGACGACCTGCTCACCCGGTACGGCCGGGACGCCGTCCGCTGGTGGTTGGTCAGCGATGTCACGCCGGTCGGCGACACCGACTTCAGCGAGGAACGGCTCAAGTCCCGCTACACCGAGGACCTGGCCAACACCGTCGGCAACCTGATCAACCGGACCGTCGCGCTGGCGCAGCGTGGTCTCGGCGGCGAGGTGCGGATCGGGCCGCCCGATGCCGTGGCCCGCCCCGTTCCGCCGGGGCTGCAGCGGGCCGCTGATCTCGCGGCGGCGCTGCCGGAGCGGATCGACGTCGCACTGGACGACTTCAACCATCGGCAGGCGACGGCCCGCATCATCGAGGTGGCCGCCGCAGCCAACGCCGCGATCGAGGCGACCCGACCGTGGCAGCATGTCCGGCCGGCGGTCGACGGCGACCCGGTTGCCCGCGAACAGCTCAGAACGATCTTGGCGGCGCTGCTGCAGGTCTGCCGTCGGGTCGCCGTCGAGTTGACCGCGTTCGTCCCGGATGGTGCCGCGCGCCTGCTCGGAGTGCTCGGCGACCCGGTAGCGGCGACCGAGACGCTGCGGCTCGGACCGGCAGAGCCCGCCTTTCCCCGGCTCGCGCCGACTTCCGACCGGGTTCCGTCATCCGGTCGATAGCTCAACCTCGGTTGAGGTCGAGCTAAGGTCGTGCCATGCACACGACCGATCTCCTGGCCATCGGAGACCTCTCGGCACGTTCGGGGGTCGCGCCGTCGGCGATCAGGTTCTACGAAACGCACGGGCTGATCCACTCCGAACGCACCACCGGCAATCAGCGCCGGTTCCGCCGTACGACGCTGCGCCGGCTGGCGTTCATCAGGACCGCACAGCGGGTCGGGCTCAGCCTGGAGGAGATCAGCGCGGCACTGTCGACGCTGCCCGAGGGACGGACTCCGACCCGTGCCGACTGGGCGCGGCTGTCGAAGGACTGGCGTCCGCGGCTGGACGAACAGATCCAACGGCTGGTCAATCTGCGGGACAAGCTCGACGGCTGCATCGGCTGCGGCTGCCTGAGCCTGCAGCGATGCGCATTGCAGAATCCGGACGACGAGGCGGCGACGACCGGTGTCGGCGCACGGTATCTGGAACCGGTCGCGGCGGGGGGCTGACAGTTCACTAGTCTGTGCACCCAATCGACCAGTCGATGAACGGATCGACCCGAGCTCAGACGAAGGATGGCGTGGTGCCCACAGCTGCCAAGAAGGTCTCCAGGATCGCGTTGCTCACGGCGGGCGGTTTTGCGCCGTGCCTGTCATCGGCCATCGGCGGCCTGATCGAGCGCTACACCGAACTGGCACCGGATGCGGAGATCATCGCCTACAAGTACGGCTACCAAGGTCTGCTGAGCGGTGACTCGATCACCGTCACCGACGCGGTACGCCAGCATGCCGATCTGCTGCATCGCTACGGCGGTTCGCCGATCGGCAATTCCCGGGTCAAGCTGACCAACGCCGCCGACCTGGTCAAGCGTGGCCTGGTCGCCGAAGGCGTCGATCCGCTGCAGGCCGCCGCCGAGCAACTGACCGCGGACAAGGTCGACGTGCTGCACACCATCGGCGGCGACGACACCAACACCACCGCCGCCGACCTCGCCGCCTATCTCTCCGAGCACGACTACGACCTGACCGTCGTCGGCCTGCCGAAGACGATCGACAACGACGTCGTCCCGATCCGGCAGTCGTTGGGTGCCTGGACGGCGGCCGAGCAGGGATCCCGTTTCGCCCAGAACATCATCGCCGAGCACAATTCCGGGTCCCGGATGCTGATCATCCACGAGGTGATGGGCCGCAACTGCGGCTGGCTGACCGCAGCCACCGCCGCCGAATACCACCGCTGGGTCGGCAAGCAGGAGTGGCTGCCCGAGATCGGCCTGGACGGGCGGGCCTGGGATGTGCACGGCGTCTACGTGCCCGAGGCGGGGATCGATCTGGACGCCGAGGCGACCCGGCTGCGGGGCGTGATGGACGAGCTCGGCTCGGTCAACCTGTTCATCTCCGAGGGCGCCGGCGTCGAGGCGATCGTGGAGGAATTGCAGCGCACCGGCGCTGAGGTCCCGCGCGATCCGTTCGGCCACGTCAAACTCGACAAGATCAACCCCGGCGCCTGGTTCGGCGATCAGTTCGCCGAACGTCTCGGTGCGCAGAAGGTGATGGTGCAGAAGTCGGGCTACTTCTCCCGCTCCGCACCGGCCAACGACCAGGATCTGCATCTGATCCGGCAGATGACCGACCTCGCCGTGGACAGTGCACTGCGGGGCGAGTCCGGCGTGATCGGGCAGGACGAGGAGCAGGGCGACACGTTGCGCGCGATCGAATTCCCGCGGATCGCCGGTGGCAAGCCGTTCGACGTCGGCACCGACTGGTTCAGCACCCTGCTGCAGGAGATCGGACAGCAGCCGGCAGCCTCCTGATCGACAGATGATGGTCCGGGTGCCGCGCTCACGCCGCGGCAGCCGGACCGTTGCCGCCGGGCGTCATCGGTTGTACGGTCACGAAGCAGACGGACACAGCGTCACCCGGGTAGCAAGCCGGTCGAGGCGCACTGTGTCGGGGAACCTGTTCGGAGGAGACAACGATGTCCAGCGTGAACCACGTGCCCGATGCCAACGCCCTCCCTGTTGATCATGACCTGGATGATCATGATCAACCGGCGCCGACGGACGGACCGACGGCGCACACCCGGCGCGGGATCAGCAGACGTTCGGTGATGGCCGGCGTCGGTGCCGTCGGGCTCGGGACAGCCGCCGCGATAGCCGATCACGCGCCCGCGCGCGCCGATGGCCGCGACGGTATCCCGACCAGGTCCGGGTTGAACCGCGGCCGGCTGACGATCAGCTCCGAACCGTTCGGCACCACCACCGACGGCGATCCGGTCGAGCGATACACCTTCGGATCCGCGCACGGCGTGTTGATCAAGATGCTGACCTACGGCGCCACCTTGCAGTCGATCGAGCTGCCGGATCGGTTCGGGCGCCGCCGCAGCATCATCCTCGGCCTGCCCACCCTGGCCGACTACCAGGACCACAGCCCGTACTTCGGTGCGACGATCGGCCGCTACGGCAATCGCATCGCGGCCGGCAAGTTCAGCATCGACGGGGTCGACTACCAGATCCCGACCAACGACGGCGACAACGCGCTGCACGGCGGTCCGACCGGATTCGACAAGCAGGTCTGGAAAGCCACGCCGGTGCAGGAAGCCGATCGCGTCGGTGTCGAGTTCGCGCTGGTCAGTCCGGACGGCGACATGGGATTCCCCGGCACGTTGCGGACCACCGTGCGCTACACACTTGATCGACTCGCTCGGTTGACGATCGACTACCGGGCGACCACCGACAAGCCGACGATCATCAACCTGACCAACCACGCCTACTTCAATCTGGCCGGCGAGGGAGAAGGAACGGTCGAAGATCAACTTCTGCAGGTGAACGCGGATCGCTACACGCCAGTGGGCAAAGGGTCGATCCCGCTCGGACCGCTGGATCCGGTGCGCGACACGCCGTTCGACTTCCGTCGGCCCAAGCCGATCGGCCGAGACCTGCGGCAGGACGATGATCAACTCCTGCTGACCCAGGGCTATGACCACAACTGGGCGTTGAACGACTATCGGCCGGGGCAGCTGCGCCCCGTGGTGGCCGCCTACCATCCCGGGTCCGGACGCTGGCTGCGTTGTGCGACCGATCAGCCGGGCGTGCAGATCTATTCCGGCAACTTCCTGAACGGGACCTTCACCGGTCTGACCGGGGCGATCTATCGCCAAGGCGATGCCTTCACCCTGGAAACCCAGCACTATCCGGACTCCCCCAACCAGCCCGACTACCCGTCGACCGTGCTGCGTCCCGACCAGACCTACCGGACGACGACCGTCTTCAGCTTCGGCGTCGCTTGATCAGTTCGAGGTCCGAGTTGCGAATGTTCATCGACGGCGCGGCAGCTTTCTGATCAGCTGGGCGATGACCGATCCGGCTCCGACTCCGGTGGCGACGCCGACCAGGTAGCCGGCGCGGGTGCCGATCTTGACCGAGCGGGCCGCGACAGGCGTCGGGACCAGACCGGGGGTCTTCGACCACGGGCCGCGTGGATCGTCCGGTGAGGTCGTGACCTCGGGGGCCTGCTGTGGAGGACCTGCCTCAGGTCGAGATCCGCCCCCTGTTTGATCGGTGGATTGCTCGGTGTCCCGATCCCCCGCTTCGGTACCCGAGGTGCCGCTCTCTGCGGCAGCAGCATCCGTCTGTGCAGCGGCCGCACCCGCAGGCAGCTCGTCGATGACCTGCGCGTCGGCGGCCGAAATCTGATCCGGATCCTGGGCGAACACCGGTTCGGCGGGGTGCTCGGCGGTGCCGATCCAGGCGGCGACGAACAGGATCAGGCGGGCGAACAGGTTGAAGAACAGCATCAGTGCGATCACCGGCCCGAACAGAGCCGCCGCAGGATTCCCGGCGAACTTGCTGATCAAGAAGCTGGTCAGATACTGCAGCACTCCCAACCCGATGGCGCCGATCAACGCCCCGCGACGAACGAACTTCCACGGTTCGCGGGTCTCGGGCAACACGATGTAGAGGTACATGAAGATCAACCAGCCGGCACCGACCGAGACCAGGATCGGCACCAGCTTCAGCACCGGACGGAGCCAGCCGACGTCGTCCAGTCCGATCCAGCCAATGATGTTGTCGCTCAGCGCGGTCGACACCGATGCGATGCCGAACGTCACCGCCATCATGATCAACAGCCCGAGCAGGATGACCAGGTTGCTCAGTGTCTTGATCAAGAAGTTCTGTTTCTTGACCTGCATGTCGAAGCTGGGCCGCCACTGGGCTCGTACGGCGTCTTTCAGGTTTCCCATCCAGCCCGCCCCGGAATACAGCGCCGACAGAGCGCCGACGATGCCGATCGCCGCGTAGTTCTTCAACGCGTTCTCGATCACCCCGCTGATGCTCTTCCGGGTGCCGGCATCCATGCTGCCCAACGCCTCGTTGATCTTGCCCAACGTCTCGTCCATCAGCTGCGGCATGGCGACCACCAGGATGAATCCCAGGACCGAGAACGCGAACATGATGATCGGGACGATCGCCAACACCGAGAAGTACGTGATCGCGGCCCCGAACTGGTTGCCGAGGCGTTCACCGAATCGCGTGTTCGCCCGGAGCAGATGCGCGATCACCGGCCGGCTGGTGATCTTCGTCGCCTGTTCCTTCAGCTCGGACATCCCTGTTCCTCCAGCTCGGACATCGTCGGTCACAGCTTCGTCTCGGTCCCCGGCCCGGCCGTTCGGCGACCGGTTGCCAGTCGTCCTCCCTATTCATACCGCCTGTGGGTGTCGTCACAGATCCGGGGCACCCGCGCCGCTGGCCGGTGAGTCAGGTGAGCGAGATGGCGGCAGTGCTGCCGAGCAGCAACAGGGGTACCAGAATCAGCCCGCGGACGGCGAACTTCGCCCAGCTGATCCGGACCCCGGCCGACCGGCAGCGAGCGGCCCACAGCAGGGTCGCCAGGCTCCCCCAGGGCAGGATCAACGGCCCGGCGTTCACGCCGACCAGCAACGCCGCCATCCGCACCGGGGAGTCGGCCAGCGGCTCCAACGCCAGATACGCCGGCAGATTGTCGATCAGGTTCGACCCGCCGGCCGCGACGGCGCTGAAACGCAGCAATGCCGGCCAGGAGTCACCGCGGCCGGCCAGCGTCGCGAGCATCGTCGCCAGACCGTGATCGTGGGCGAACTGGACGACCACGAACAGGGCCGCGACGCCGAGCACCATCTTCCACGGCAGCAACTTCCAGGTCAGGGCACGCGGCCGCCGGAGCAGATAGGCCAGCACCAGGATCGCCGCCCCGACCGCCGCGGCGACGGTCACATCGACTCCCACCGCGAAGGCGGGGCCGAGCGCGGCGCACACCACCGCGGCGACCACGAACAACACGCGATCACTCACCGGGCGCCAGCCGGGCAGCTGATAGCGGCCGCGGAGCCGGCGGCGATAGATGACCATCAGGGCGACAACGGTGATCAACCAGGCCGCGGCGGCCGGCGGCCACATCAGCCCGGCGAACCCGCCCATCGTCGACAGATCGGGACGACCGACCGTGTCGCCGGCCAGCCACGACATCGCCAACAGATTGGTCAGATTGGACACCGGGAAGATCAGCGACGCGGTGTTGGCCAGCCAGACCGCGGTGAAGGCGAACAGGCCGAGACTGAGCCCGAGCCGGCGAGCCAGCACCAACACCACCGGTGTGATCAGCACCGCCGTGGTGTCCAGCGACAGGACCGCGGCCGAAACGGTCGCCACCACGACGACCAGCAGCCACAGCGCCAGCACCGACCCGCGGGCCAGCCGGGCGGCTCCGTAGGCCAGTGCCCGGAACACACCGATCAGGTCGGACAACTCGGCGATGACGGTGATGCAGACCAGGAACGCCAGGATCGGGCCGACCCGGCCGAACAGCTCGCCGAAGTCCACGACAGCACCCTACGACGCCTTCGCCGGGCCCCGATGACTCAACCTGTAGGACATCCGATGGCATTTCGGCCCGGGACGGATACCATCCGGACGACCCGCGGCGCCCCAGCGACGCGCCGAGAATCGAGCTGATGGCGGACAGGAAACCTTGAGGCGTGGTAACGATTCCGAACTTGGCTTGAAGATTTGGGCGAGTTTGCTTTCCCAGGCAGACTTCCGGCATACGATCCCTTCACGCAAGCAACGCAGCGTTCGAAGGGCGGCTCCCGTTGCGGGGGCTGCCCTTCCGAGCACTGAGACGAAGAAGTCGGGCACAACGGAGGACCAACGATGGACGCTTCCCAGATCACACGTCGGAGCTTTTTGTACGGCTCCGCGCTGGTAGCCGGTACTGCGGCACTCGCTGCCTGCAGTTCCGGCGACAATTCACCCGGGGGCAACAGCGGCGACGGCGGCGGCGCATCTGGGGCGAAGGGGTCAGAGACCAAGGCACTTCCCAAGCCGGGCAAGTTCCAACAGGCGCCGACGGTGGACAAGAGTCTGCCGGCTGTTGAGGAACGACTCCCGGAAAATCCGTACGTCATTCCGCACCGCTGGGTCAAGGCCGGCAAGTACGGCGGCAAGCTGAACATGAACACGTTCTCCACCCAGGGCGCGGTCAAGGCCGACTCGGACCGCAACTTCTTCTACGGGCATTCCCCGTTGCGGTGGCTCAACGACGGCAAGGACATCGGTCCCGGCATCGTCGAGAAGTGGGAGTCCAACGACGACGCCTCGGAGTGGACCTTCCACTTCCGCAAGGGCTTGAAATGGTCGGACGGCAAGGACTTCAGCACCGACAACATCATGTTCTGGTGGGACAACTTCATCATCGACCAGAAGATGGCCCAGACTCCGCCGGACGAAGCACGCTCCGGCAAGGGCACGCTGGCCAAGTTCAAACCGGTCGACGAGTACACCCTGACGATGACCTTCGACGCCCCGGCACCGCTGACCGCGGACCGGATGGCGATGTGGGTCAACGGCAACATCGGGAAGAATGGCCCGATCTGGGTGATGCCGAGCCATTATCTGAAGCAGTTCCACCCGAAGTACAACAAGAAGGTCAAGGCCGACTGGGACACCGTCGGTGGCCTGATGGAACAGAAGGCCGACTGGCACCGCAACCCGGACTGCCCGACGCTGACCGGCTACAAGTGCAAGACCTTCGACTCCAACAAGGGCGTCGTGCTGGAGCGCAACCCGTACTACTGGTGCGTGATGCCCAACGGCGACCAGCTGCCCTACATCGACGAGATCCAGATCAGCATCGTCACCGACCCCGAGGCCGGCAAGCTGCAGGTCCAGCAGGGCTCGGTCGATGTCTGCCACGGCAACTACAACCAGGTGTTCCTGGGTGATGTCCAGGGCATCCGGGACAGCGCCGCCAAGGCCAACACCGAGGTCACCCTGTGGGACAGCGGATCGGGCACCGGGTCGATCTTCTTCTTCAACTACGACTACCCCGACGACGACCTGCGCAAGCTGATCCGGGAGCCGAAGTTCCGGCAGGCCATCTCACACGCCTTCAACCGGGAGGCGGTCCGCAAGTCGGTCTACTTCAACACCGGCGAGCCGACGACCGGCACCCTCAGCCCGAAGGCGATCGAGTACACCGTCAACGACACCGGCAAGCAGGCCTACAAGAGCTGGCGCGACGCCTATGTGGAGCACAACCCGGACAAGGCCAAGAAGATGCTCGACGAGCTCGGCCTGAAGGAAGGCAGTGACGGCGTCCGGAAGCTGCCCAACGGCAAACCGCTCAAGCTGCGGCTGGATTACCAGGCCGATGAGTCCAACGAGCACAAGACCAAGGACAACCAGCTGGTTTCGGACCTGAAGGCCGTCGGTCTGACGATGGAATTGAACCCGATCCCACCACAGACCTACGACGATCAGTGGAAGACCGGCAAGCTGATGGCGCACAGCAACTGGGAGGTCGGCGACGGGCCCAACCACCTGGTCTACCCGCAGTGGCTGGTGCCGATCGAGTACACCCGCTACTGCCCGCTGGAAGGCCAGTGGTACCAGCAGCTCGGCACCAAGACCGCCGGCACCGAGGAAGATGTCGATCCCTGGAAGCGGCACCCACCGCGGATGGAGCCGGAGCAGGATGGCCCGATCAGGAAGCTGTGGGACATCTACGACAAGTCCAAGGTCGAGCCGGACGAGATGAAGCGGTACCAGCAGGTCTGGGACATGATCAAGATCCACATCTCCGACGGTCCGTTCTTCATGGGATCGGTGGCCAACTACCCGCAGGTCGAGGTGATCAAGAAGGATCTGCGAAACTTCCCGCGCAAGGAGAACCTTGCCCAGGGCGGCATGGTCAACCCGTGGATCCACCCGACCCCGGCGGTCTACGACACCGAGACCTGGTACTGGGAGGATCCGACCAAGCACGAGTAACCCTTCCCAGCAAGAAGATTCCGTCAGTACGCTCAACAAGGTCAGTAACGAGGGAGGGCCTACCCCGTGCTCGTTTTCGTCGCCCGGCGGTTGCTGTATGCCGTCATCACGATCGTCGCCGTGTCGCTCGTCGCCTTCTTCATCATCGAGTTGGCGCCGGGCTCGGCACTCACCCAGGAGATCTCCCGGCTCCGGGCACAAGGAAACATCGTGTCCACCGAGCAGGTCGCCGCTCTGGAGGAGCAGTACGGCATCAACGATCCGTGGATCGTCAAATACGCCAAGTGGGCCGGCGGCATGCTGCACGGCGACTTCGGCCAGTCGTTCCTGTATCGGCAGCCGGTGGGTGATCTGATCTGGAGCCGGCTGGCGTTGTCGTTCAGCCTGGCGCTGGGCGCGATCATCGTCGCCTGGGCGATCGCCATCCCGGTCGGCGTCTACTCCGCGACCCATCGCTACACGGTGCCGGACTACATCATCACGGTGATCCAGTTCGTCGGCGTGGCGATCCCGGAGTTCCTGTTGGCGTTGGCGGTGATGACCGCAGCGTCGAAATGGTTCGGGATCGACGTCGGAGGGTTGAACTCCAACGAGTTCAGAAACGCTCCGTGGAGTCTGGACAGATTCGTCGACATGCTCGGGCACCTGTGGTTACCACTGGTGGTGATCGCGGTCGGCAGTACGGCCTGGCTGACCCGCGTGATGCGGGCGAACCTGTTCGACGTGCTCGGCCAGCAGTACGTGCAGACCGCGCGTGCCAAGGGTGTTGCCGAACGCAAGGTGATCTGGAAGCACGCGGTCCGCAATGCGCTGCACCCGTTGGTGATGACGTTCGGTTCGACCCTGTCGGTGTTGATCTCCGGTGAGGCGATCATCTCGATCGTCTTCGCCCTGCCCACCACCGGCCAGGCCTTGATCGAGACCTTGATCAGTAAGGACACCTATGTCGCGGCGACCTTGCTGTTGTTCCTGTCGATGCTGTTGGTGATCGGCAACCTGATCTCCGACATCCTGCTCGCCTGGATCGATCCACGCGTCAAGGCCGCGGACTGAGGAGCCCCTGAGATGACTACAGCTATCGCACCGGCTCCCGAATCCGAACACGAGCCGACCCCGACCAAGATCGACGAGCCGAGCAAGGTCGGCGAGATTCCGCAGTGGAAGCTGATGCTGCTGCGGTTCCGGCGCAGCAAGCTGGCCGTTGCCAGCGTGGTGGTGTTGATCTTCCTGTACCTGGCGGCGATCTTCGCCCCGTTCCTGTCGCCGAACGACCCCGCATCGGTGAACCAGGACTTCAAGTACGCCAAGCCGAGTCAGCTCACCCTGAACGGTGGTCCGGGCATGTGCCGGGTCACCCAGGAAGTCGACCCGATCAACATCAAGACGGTCTACAAGACCGACTGCAACAACGCGATCCCGATCCACTTCTTCGGCAAGGGTTTCGAATACAAGGTGCTCGGCATCATCCCGACCGACCGGCACCTGATGACGGTCGACGAGGGACGGTTGCTGCTGTTCGGCGCCGACAGCAACGGCCGGGACATCTTCAGCCGGACCATCTACGGCGCCCGGGTCTCGATGACCATCGGTCTGCTCGGCGTAGCGATCGCGACCATCCTCGGCGTGATCATCGGCACCATCTCCGGCTATGCCGGAGGACGGACCGACAACGTCATCCAGCGTTTCATCGAAGTCATCATGTCGATCCCGACCCTGCCGTTGTGGGCGACGATGGCGGCGGTGATGCCTCAAGACCTGTCGGTGACCAACCGGTACTTCCTGATGACGATCATCTTGTCGTTGGTCACCTGGACCGGCCTGGCCAGACAGATGCGCGGCAAGGTGATGGCCTACAGCGCATCGGATTATGTGGCGGCGGCACGATCCGCAGGCTCGTCCCACATGCGGATCATCACCACCCACCTGGTCCCCAACGCCACCAGTCACATCGTGGCGGTGTCGATGCTCCAGGTGCCGGCGACCATCCTGGCCGAGACGTCGCTGTCCTTCCTCGGCATCGGCATGCTCGACCCGGCGATCAGCTGGGGTGTGCTGCTCCGTGATGCATCCAAGCTGGACGTCCTCCAGCAGTACCCCTGGATCCTGATCCCCGGCCTGGCCGTGATCTTGACGATCACCTGCTTCCAGCTGCTGGGTGACGGCATCCGCGATGCGGTCGACCCGTACAGCTGATCGTGCCGACATCACCAGCCCGACCAACGTTCACCATGATCATCAGAGGACGCCTGACGTGACTACAGCTTCCACGGCAACGCCGGCCGCTCCTGCGACCGGCGACACCGATTCGATCATCTCGGTCCGCGACCTCCAGGTCGAGTTCCCGTCAGCGCTCGGAGTCGTCCGGGCACTGAACGGGGTCAACTTCGAGATCCCGCGCGGCAAGGTGATCGGCATCGTCGGCGAGAGCGGCTGCGGCAAGAGTGTCACCGCTCGCGCCATCATGCAGATCATCGAGCACCCCGGGAAGATCACCGAGGGCACCATCGAGTTCCACCGCCCCAAGGGCGAGTCGGCCTCGCAGATGCTCAGCGAGGTCTCCTCCGAGGTGGACGTCGCCAAGACCGACTCCGGCGGCATCGACATCACCAAGCTCGGTCCGCGCAGCGACGCGATGCGGGCACTGCGCGGTGCGGAGATCGCGATGATCTTCCAGGAGCCGATGACCTCACTGAACCCGGTGTACACGGTCGGGTCGCAGATCGAGGAGGCGATCCTGCTGCACCAGACCTCGGACAAGCGGCAGGCCAAGGAACAGGCTGTCGACATGCTCCGCCAGGTCGGCATGCCCAATCCGGAACGGATCGCGGACTCCTATCCGCACGAGTTGTCCGGCGGCATGCGGCAGCGCGCGATGATCGCGATGGCGTTGTCCTGCCACCCGGCGCTGTTGATCGCCGACGAGCCGACCACCGCGTTGGACGTCACCACCGAGGCACAGATCCTGGCATTGATGCGCAAGCTGAAGGCCGAGATCGGGATGTCGATCATGTTCATCACCCACAACATGGGCGTCGTGGCGCAGCTCTGCGACGAGGTGATCGTGATGTATCTCGGCCGGGTCGTCGAACGTGCCTCGGTGGACGACATCTTCTACGCACCGAAGCATCCCTACACCCGTTCGCTGTTGCGATCGATCCCCCGGATCGGCTCGGCAGAGCATTCCAAGCTGGAAACGATCAAGGGCTCGATCCCCGACCCGTACAGCCGGGTCTCGGGGTGCACCTTCCACCCGCGCTGCCCCGACTTCATGCCGGGCGTCTGCGACACGGTGATCCCGGAGGAGACCCTGCTGGCCGGACCGACCACGCACGGCGTCCGCTGCCACCTGTACGACGACGAGGTCGGATCGACGAAGGCGTCGTCATCCGACGGTGCGACCGATCAGCCGACCAGCGCGTCGAGGACGGAGGCCTGAGATGACCGACACGGCAACCGAAGCCAAGCACGTCGACTCCGAGATCGGCGCCCCGCTGCTGGAGGTCACCGGACTCAAGCAGCATTTCCCGATCAAGGGCGGCGTGCTGCGCCGGACGGTCGGCGCGGTCAAGGCCGTCGACGGCGTCGACCTGACGGTGAAACGCGGCGAGACCCTGGCCATCGTCGGCGAGTCCGGCTGCGGCAAGAGCACCACCGGCCGAGCGATCCTGCGGCTGTTGCAGCCCACCGACGGCGAGGTCGTCTTCCATCACCCAGAGCTCGGCGCGGTCAATGTCGAGTCTGCCGACAACAAGACGATGGAACAGATCCGTCCGCGGATGCAGATCATCTTCCAAGATCCGTTCGCCTCGCTGGACGCCCGGATGACCGTCGGCCGGGTGATCGCCGAACCGTTGGTGATCAACAAGGTGCTGAAGGGCCAGGCCCTGCGGGACCGGGTTGCCGAGCTGCTGACCATGGTCGGCCTCCGCCCCGAGCATGCCAGCCGCTATCCGCACGCCTTCTCCGGTGGCCAGCGGCAGCGGATCGGGATCGCCCGGGCGATCGCGCTCGATCCGGACCTGATCATCTGCGACGAGGCGGTGTCGGCCTTGGACGTGTCGGTGCAGGCCCAGGTGATCAACCTGCTGGAGGACCTGCAGGACCGGTTGCACCTGACCTACGTCTTCATCTCCCACGACCTGTCGGTGGTGGAGCACATTTCCGACCGGGTGGCGGTGATGTACGTCGGCCGGGTGGTCGAGATCGGCAACACCGAGGACCTGTTCTACAACCCGAAGCATCCCTACACCGAGGCGTTGTTGTCGGCGCTGCCGCAGCCGGATCCGCGGAGCCGTACCGAGATCGTGCCACTGACCGGTGACGTGCCCAGCCCGGCCAACCCCCCGTCGGGCTGCTACTTCCACACCCGCTGTCCCTACGCCAAGGACATCTGTTCGACCGATACGCCACCGCTGCAGGAGATCGCCGGCGGCAACGGCCGCAAGGTCGCCTGCCACTTCGCCGAGGAACTCCAGCTCAACGGAGCCGTGGTGCCGTCCCCGGAGGCGGTTCCCGATGCGTCCAGCGGCACCGCGGAGAACGCCTCCGACAACGACACGGACAACGACACCGATACCGACACGAGCAAGGCAGCAGCACGATGAACGACGTCAAGTCGCGGACCGGTCGACCCCAGTTCACCGGTGTCACCACCTTCTCCGACCCCCAGGGCCGCTATGAGTTCCGGCATCCGTGGGGGTGGGAACGCTCCGATCTGGAGGACGATCGGGACGGTGTGATCGTCCGCCCCGAGATCGACGACGAGGCGACATACTTCGCGGTCTGGGTGACCGAACTGGAGTTGAGTGTCGTTGCCGAGGATCTGCCGGATCTCCGGGACGGTCTGGACGACGGGCTCGCCCAGCTGCCTGATCTGGTGGTCGAGAACGCGGTGGAGAACACCTACAACAACATCGTCAAGCTGGAACGGACGATCACCTTCACCGAGGACGGCCAGACCCGCAAGCGGCGGCTGTGGGCCTTGTACGCCGACCGCTGGCAGTACCTGGTCGCCTATCAGGGTTCGACGGTCGAGGAGTTCCACTACTGGCTGCCGATGGGCAACTACTGCTACACCGCGTTCCAGCTGCCGCAGGCGCTGTGGTTCGCCACCGACCCGAGTGTCAACGACAAGCCGCCGGCCGAGGAACCTCAGCTCGAGCTGTAACGGTTCGACCGGCGGAGCACTAACGTTGGTGCCATGAGCCGGACACTGGATACAGCAGAGATCACCCGGCAGTTGCAGGATCTGCCGGACTGGAAGGCCGACGGCGACCAGATCGCCGCCGACTTCACCTTCGACGACTTCGGTGCCGCGATGGTCTTCGTGAACCGCGTCGCCGAGATGGCCGAGGAGGAGAACCACCACCCCGACATCGACATCCGCTGGAACAAGGTCCATCTGGTCCTGACCAGTCACGATGCCGGCGGTCTCACCCAGCGCGACATCGAGATGGCGCACCGGATCAGCCGCGGCGAGTAGTCGCTCCTGGTCTCGACCGCTCGGATCTCGATCACCGGGCGTCAGTCGGCGAAGGTGACCTCGTCGGTCGTCGCGACTGCAGCGGTACGTCCCGGTGCGGCGTGATTGCCCCAGTACAGGTTGGTGTGCGCGATCACCGCCTCCGGTGGCGGAGCGCCCCACGCGGACAGATCCTCGGTGGTGTGGGCGTCACCGACCAGGGTGACGTCGTAGCCGCGGACCATCGCGCCGTGGATCGTGGACCGGATGCACTCGTCGGTCTGTGCTCCGACCACCACCAGATGTCCGCTGCCGGCCGCCGCCAGGACCTCCTCCAGATCGGTGTCCTCGAAGGCGTCGGCATAGTGCTTGTGCACCAAGGCTTCCGGGGCATCCCGGGACAACTCCGGCGCCAATTGCCACCCGGCACTGTCCTTCGGCAGCTGATCGGAGAAATCCTGGACCCAGACCACCGGCACCCCACCGGCCCGAGCCCGACCGACCAGCGCCTTGATGTTGCCGACCACCCGATCCCGCTGGTACGTGCCCGCAACCACATCCCGCTGCACATCGATCACCACCAGAGCCGTCCCGCTCCGCCCAGCCAGCGTCGTCATCGTCGCCTCCCCAGTTCCCCGGCTCGTCCATCGATCCAGTCCGCGAACCGTTGTCCGGACCGTTCGATTCCGCAGACCGTTCGATTCGCCCACGATCCTAGGTCACGACGCGCTCATCAAATGGGGGCGAGCGGTTGCACGGCCGAGTGCCTCGGCGTGGCTGGAGAGGGAGAGCCGATGCCGACCCGTTGACGGCCGGACTACCGTCCGAAGCTCGTTCATGATCACCGACACACCTCCACCGAATGTGAGCCGATGGCTGCGGATCTGGTCAAGGGACAGCCACCAGCTCACAATCCGACTCGACAAACTCAGGGATCGAGGGCGCAGATCCCCGTTACGTTGAGCTGTGCAGACCCACCCCAGTGCAGCGACACGGCGGCACCCGACCAAGCCGGGAGGTGGTGGCACCGAGTCCGGGTGTGGTGGGCGTAAAGCGTATTCCGGGTGAGCCTGCGAACCCGGAATCGCCTCGGGCGGGACTCGGTGCCACCACCTCCCGGCGCCCACGGTGAGGTGGGGCAGCCTGTCACGCAACAAGCCTGCGAACCCGGAATCGCCTCGGGCGGGACTCGGTGCCACCACCTCCCGGCGCCCAAGGTGAGGTGGGGTCGCCTGTCACGCAACTAGCCTGCGAACCCGGAATCGCCTCGGGCGGGACTCGGTGCCACCACCTCCCGGCGCCCAAGGTGAGGTGGGGTCGCCTGTCACGCAACAAGCCTGCGAACCCGGAATCGCCTCGGCGGGACTCGGTGCCACCACCTCCCGGCCCCGGCAGAGTCCGGCCCGGAGCTCAGTCTTCAAAGGCTTCCGGCGGCGGACACGAACAGACCAGATTGCGGTCCCCGTAGACCCCGTCGATGCGACCGACCGGCGGCCAGTACTTGTCCTGGGCTCCGGCGCCGATCGGACCGCGATGGATGCCGAACGGATAGCCGGCCTCGGACCGGGTGTAGGGATGGGTCCAGTCCTCGGCCATCACCGCGGTGGCGGTGTGCGGGGCATTGTGCAGCGGGTTGTCGTCGGCCGGCCAGTCACCCGCGACGACCCGATCGGCTTCCTGCCGGATCTTGATCATGGCATCGCAGAACCGGTCCAATTCGTGCTTGTCCTCCGACTCGGTCGGCTCGACCATCAGCGTGCCGGCGACCGGGAAGCTCATCGTCGGTGCATGGAAGCCGTAGTCGATCAGCCGCTTGGCGACATCGTCGACGGTGACCCCGGTCTGCTTGGTCAACGGTCGCAGGTCGAGGATGCACTCGTGGGCGACGAGTCCGTTGTGGCCGCGGTAGAGCACCGGGTAGTACTCCCCCAGTCGATCGGCAACGTAGTTGGCGGCCAGGATCGCGTGCTCGGTGGCACGGGTCAGCCCGTCCGGTCCCATCATGGCGATGTAAGCGGCACTGATCGGCAGGATCCCGGCCGACCCGTACGGCGCCGCCGAGATCGGCCCGTGGCTGCTGGCCGGTCCGGCGGTCGCGTCCAGCGGATGACTCGGCAGGTAGGGCCTCAGGTGTTCGGCGACGGCGATCGGTCCGACCCCGGGACCGCCGCCACCGTGCGGGATGCAGAAGGTCTTGTGCAGGTTGAGATGGCTGACGTCGCCACCGAATCGGCCGGGCTGCGCGAGTCCGAGGAGGGCGTTCAGGTTGGCGCCGTCGACGTAGACCTGACCGCCGGCATCGTGCACGGCCGCGCAGATCTCGGAGATGCCGTCCTCGAAGGCGCCGTGGGTGGACGGGTAGGTGATCATGATCGCCGCGAGTTGATCATGATGCTTGTCGATCTTGGTCGCCAGATCGTCGGAGTCGATGGTGCCGTCCGGATCGGCCTTCACGACCACGACCTTCATCCCCGCCATCGCCGCCGAGGCGGCGTTGGTGCCGTGCGCCGAGGACGGGATCAGGCAGACCTTGCGTTGATCATCACCGGCGGCCTGATGGTAGGCCCGGATCGCCAGCAGGCCGGCGAACTCGCCCTGACTGCCGGCATTCGGCTGCACCGAGACCTTCGCATAGCCCGTTGCCTCGGCCAGCCAGCCCTCCAGGGTGGAGATCAACTCGCGGTAGCCGGCGGCGTCCTCGGCCGGGGCGAACGGATGCAGATCGGCGAAGCCCGGGTAGGAGATCGGCTCCATCTCGGCGGCCGCGTTCAGCTTCATGGTGCAGGAGCCGAGCGGGATCATCCCACGGTCCAACGCATAGTCACGGTCGGACAGCGCGCGCAGGTAGCGCAGCATGGCGGTCTCGCTGCGGTAGGCGTTGAAGACCGGGTGGGTCAGATAGTCGCTACGGCGTTCCGAACCGGCCAGATCGCCGCGATGCCGGCCGCTGCCGGTCCTGGCGCCGAAGGCCCGCCGGACCGCGTCGAGATCCTCATCGGTTACGTCCTCGCCGATCGAGATGCCGACCTGATCGGCGCCGACCAGCCGCAGGTGAACTCCGCGCTCCCGGGCGTCGGCGACGATCGCCGCGGCCCGCCCGGGGACGGTGATCAACAGCGTGTCGAAGAACGATTCATGGTCAACATCGACACCGTCGACCGCCCCCAGATCGGCGGCCAGCGCGGTGGCCCGCTGGTGGATGCCGCGAGCGATCCGACGCAGCCCGTCGGGGCCGTGATAGCTGGCGTACATCGCGGCGACGACGGCCAGCAGGACCTGGGCGGTGCAGATGTTGGAGGTGGCCTTCTCCCGGCGGATGTGCTGCTCCCGGGTCTGCAGCGCCAGCCGGAAGGCGGGTACCCCGGCGCTGTCCACCGAGGCACCGACCAGGCGGCCCGGCAAGGAACGCTCGAGTCCGGCCCGGACCGACATGAAGCCCGCGTGCGGACCGCCGTAGAACAGCGGCACGCCGAAGCGTTGGCTGGATCCGACCGCGACATCGGCGCCCCACTCGCCCGGCGGGGTGACCAGGGTCAGCGCCAGCAGATCGCAGGCCGCGATCACCAGTGCACCCTTGGCGTGCGCCGCCTCGGCGATCGCCCGCAGCTCGTCGGTCGACAGCAGCGCGCCGCTGGCGCCCGGGGTCTGGACGACGACGCCGAACACATCGTGGGCGTCGATCGCGTCGGTCAGCGCACCGTCGGCGACCACCACCTCGATGCCGAGCCCCTCGGCCCGGGTCCGGGTCACCTCGATGGTCTGCGGCAAGGTGTCGGCGTCCATGATCAACACCGAGCCCTGCTTGGTGTTCCGACGGGCCAGCGCCATCCCCTCGGCCACCGCGGTCGCCTCGTCCAGCAGGCTGGCGCCGGCGGTCGGCAGCCCGGTCAGGTCGGAGATCACGGTCTGGAAGTTGATCAGCGCCTCCAGCCGGCCCTGGCTGATCTCCGGCTGATAGGGGGTGTAGGCGGTGTACCAGGCCGGGTCCTCCAGCACGTTGCGGCGGATCACCGGCGGGGTGATGGTGCCGTGATAGCCGAGCCCGATCATCGCCCGCCGGGGGTTGTTCCGGGCGGCCAGGCCGCGTAGCCAGGCCAGCGTCTCGGTCTCGGTCCGGGCCGCCGGCAGATCGAGCGTCTCGCGGAGCCGGATCGTGGACGGCACCGCCCGGTCGGCCAGGTCCTCCAGGGTCGAGATCCCGAGCGACTTCAGCATTTCGGCCGTTTCGTCGTGCTGTGGGCCGATGTGCCGCGACGCGAACGGTGCCGCAGCGGCGTCGGAAGTGCTGGTCCCGGGAGAGATCGTCATGTGGCCGGTCCTTGGTCGAGAGCGAGCTGTCGGTACGGCACCGGTGGTGCCCGAGCTCCCCTCTGTCACCTGCTGACCTCACGGCCAGGGCGGCTCCAGATAGCCGGTCGATACGCGGTCCGGGTGCCTGAGAGGTTCCGGGGAGTTGCCCCTTCGGCGCCATCCTCTGGCCGGAGCCAGGATGAACTCTCTCGCGTCGACTGCTGCGGCTGGCACCAACTCTAGCCGACCGACCCCGTTCCCCTGACATCGACGCGGCCGCACCGCGCTCGCCGCGGTCGCGGTCAGCCGTGTGCGACGAACTTCAGCGTGTACGGCGGCGCGTTCTCCTCGCCCATCGTGAAGTAGCCGGAGCCGTCCGGTGCGTACTCGATCGTCTCGCCCTGTCGTTCGGCGGTGTCGACCAGTCGGACCGGGTCGGCGACGAACGCCTTGTCCAGGTCCTTCCCCGGCCGGCCGAACTCGTACACGGCCTTGTAGGTGCGGATGAGGAAGCGGTCGGCCTTCGGGTGGATGGCAGCGGCCGTCACCTTGGAGAAGTTGGTGTCCCCCTCCCTGGTCGGCAGTTGCAGTTCACCGACCTTCCTCAGCGTGGCGATCCCGTCGCCCGGCTGCGGTACCCGCTTCGGGAAGGTGTAGATGCCGCTCCACCCGGTGTTCGACTTGGTCAGCACGTAGATCCGACCGTTGACGGGATGCACCATCAGGGCCTCGGCGTTCTTCGCGCCGTCGGGGTAGGCGAAGCGGAATGTGTCGACGTGCAGGGTGCCGCTCGACTCCCCCTCCGCCAGATCCGGCTCGGCCACCCGGTGGATCGCAAAGGTCGTCGGTTGCGGCCCCGCTCGGCCGCTTTCCTTGCCGATGTCGCCGAAGTAGATGCACGAGCCCGTCGGGCAGGGGCCGACCGCCGCATCCTCCCAGTCCCACGGCACCAGGTCCGCGCGGTAGCGGCCGACGACCGACGCGTCGGTGCTGTCCAGCGCCACCACGTACGGGTTGTCCTCGCCGTGGGTGTAGAGCACGCCGGGATTGACTCGGCTGGCGGCGAGTCCGGACGGCTCGATCAACTCGGGATCGGTGACCGTACCGATCACGGTGTATCCGGGTTCGGCTGCGGCGGTCCACGGCAGCACGGCGAGAGTCACCGCAACGGCGATCATGGCAGCGACGCCCCGCGAACGGCGGGCGAGTTGGATGGTCACGACGCCATCCAACCGGAGCCGGTCGCCGTCCGCCAACGCCCAGATGTCATGTCGGCGTCACCGAGAAGGACAGCCGGCGTCACAACCCACCCGCGTAGGTCGGCCGGCTACTTGCCTCGCAGGCCGATCGGGTTGCCGTCGGCGTCGGCGAGGACGCAGACCCGTACCCCGGGCGCGACCTTGTTCGGGGCGTCCCGCTCGGTAGCTCCGGCGGCGAGCAGGGCGTCCCGGGCGGCGTCCAGGTCGTCGACGTCGGCGTAGGCCACCGGCCCGCCACCGTTGCCGGCCGGGTTCAACCCGATCTCGAAACCGTTGACGTTGTAGCCGACGTAGTAGGACTCGTCGGTGTGCGGCTCACCGAACAGTGCGCTGTAGACGGCCTTGGTTGCGGCCAGATCGGTCACCGGAACGACCAGGCTGCGAATGGTCGGGTTCATCGTCGTCTCCTGACGGGATCGGCGGTCGCTGCTCGACCGCTTTGATGGGACAACGCTAGGAGCCGACCGCCGTGGTCAGCTTCTTCATTCCTGACCGATGCTCACGTTCCCGCACCAGTTGCGTCTTCCCGCACCGCGGGTACCTGGTGCGGGAAGACGGAACTGGTGCGGAAGGGTGATGGTGACGGGGTGTGGTGGATGCGTCAGGGGGCGACGTGGAGGTCGTGCAGGCGGGCGGCGTCGGGAGTGTCGGGACGCAGCGAGGCGAAGACCGTGGCGACGATGCTGATCACGGCGATCCCGATCACGTAGATCCCGACCGGCCAGCTGTTGCCACCGGCCGCAGCGGCCAGTGCAACGCAGATCAGCGGGGCGAAACCGCCGCCCAGGGTGTTGGACAGCTGATAGCCGAGATTGACCCCGGTGGTGCGAGCCTCGACGTCGAACATCTCACTCAGCATGGTCTGCAGGATGGCGCTCATGCAGACGCCGGGGATGACGAAGCCGATCACCATCCCGAGCCAGATCAGTAGCGGCTGGTCGGTGCCGTACAGGCCCAGCACCGGATAGATCACGATCGCCAACGCGATGCAGGCACCGATATAGGTACGCCGCCGCCCGATCCGGTCCGACAGCCGACCCCACAGCGGCGCGACGACGATCTGCAACGCGCCGACGATCATGGTGCCGATGAAGCCGACCTGTTTGCTGGTGCCCTTGCCCACCACGTAGGACAGGCCGTAGGTGAGGATCACGTAGCCGGTGATGCTCTGCGCCAACCCCATCAGGATGCCCAGGATCACGTTCTTCGGGTGTCGCAGCGCCGCCGAGAGCGGCAGCGTGGCCTTGGCTGCGCCGCGTCGTACGACCTCGCGGTTCAGTTGGCGGAACTCGTCGGACTCCTCCAGCCGGGAACGCAGGAGCACCGCGAACAGCACCAACAGCAGCGACAGCAGGAACGGGATCCGCCAACCCCAGGTCATGAAGAACGATTCCGGTCCGGCACCGAGCGCGGCCATCAGCCCGGCGGACAGCACATTGGCGATACCGGCGCCGCTGATCAGCAGACTGCCGTACAACCCACGCCGACCGGGCGGGGCGTGCTCGACGATCAGCGAAGCCGCACCGCCCATCTCACCGCCGACGAACAGGCCCTGGAACAGCCGCAGGATGACCAACAGCACCGGCGCGGCGATGCCGATCGTGTCGGCCGACGGCAGGCAGCCGATGCCGGCGGTGGCCAGTCCCATCCCGATCACGGTGATCATCAGGGCGGTCCGACGTCCCAGCCGGTCGCCGATGTGGCCGAAGACGATGCCGCCGATCGGGCGGAGCAGGAAGCCGACAGCGAAGGTGGCGAAGGACGACAACGACGCAGCGACCGGATTCTCCGCCGGGAAGAACACGATCGGGAAGACGACCGCGGCGCCGAGGCCGAACAGGTAGTAGTCGTAATACTCGATCAGCGTGCCGATCGAGGCGCCGGCCGCCATCCGTCGGCGGCGGGCGCCGACCAGGACGTTGCCGTTGTCCGGATTCGGATCGGTCGTCATCCTGCGACTCCTCCTGGCTGCGCTTCGATGCGCACCCGTCGGCGAAAACACGAACGCTCCCCGGGGATTCCGGGGAGCGTCATGTCATGAAGCTCGATCAGCTGACCGCACGGGCCCGTCGACGACGCGACAGCTCGTCGTCGGCGCGATCGAGGATGGCCTCGGTCTCGGCGTCGGCGGCGTGCTCCTCGGCCCGTTCGACCGGGAGCTCGGCCAGCGACCCTTCGATGTCCTTCCAGACCCCGCCGAGCGCGATCCCGAACACGCCCTGGCCGCCGCGCAGCAGGTCGATCACCTCGTCGTCGGAGGTGCACTCGAAGACGGTGACGCCGTCGCTCATCAGGGTGACCTCGGACAGGTCGTTGACGCCCCGGGCCCGCAGGTGCTCGATCGCGGTCCGGATCTGCTGCAGTGAGATGCCGGCGTCGATCAGCCGCTTGATCACCTTCAGGATCAGGATGTCGCGGAAGCTGTAGAGCCGCTGGCTGCCCGACCCCTTGGCGCCACGGATCTCCGGCTTGACCAGCCCGGTCCGTGCCCAGTAGTCCAGCTGTCGATAGGTGATGCCGACGACGCTGCAGGCCACCGGGCCGCGGAAGCCGCGGTCGCTCGGCAGCGGGGCGAAGTCGCCCTCGAACAGCAGATCCTGCGTCTCGCCGGCCATCAGCCCCTCGCCGACCGGCAGGGTCGGCTGATCCTGCTGGACCGACTTGTGTTCGATGGTCACCGGATGCCTCCAGATAGCCGTTCCCGACGAACCTCCGGCCGGCCTGCTGCGAGGCGCGAACGACTGCCATCGGGGTAATTCCACCCGCGGGATTACGTCTGAAAACCTACGGGCAGCCGACGCCGAGGGTCAACGACACGCCGTGTGAGGACATCACAATGAGTTGTCTCTCAACCCCAACTTGAGGCCCGCCGGGTGACTGTGATGAAGCCGTGATCGCCGTCTCGGCGCGTCGTCCTCGGCGGCTCTCGGCGCAGCCTGGTCGGCCGGCTCAGCCAGGCTCAGTGGTCGGGCCGGGGTTCGTCGCCGGTCACGAAGTCGTCGGGATTGACCTGATCCAGGAACTCCCGGAACTTCGCCACCTCGGTGTCGGAGTCCAGCGTCTCGCCACCCTGCTCGGTCTCCTCGCCGTCCTCCGGCATCACGATGCCGGCCTCGTCGAGCACGTCCTCGGCGCAGTAGATGTCACAGCCGACCCGGAGCGCGATCGCGATCGCGTCGGACGGCCGGGCGCTGATCTCCACGCCGTCGATGACCAGCACGGCATAGAACGTTCCGCCGTCCAGCTCGGTGATGTGCACCTCGGACAGCGTGTGATCCAGTCCGGACAGAACGTCGACGATCAGATCGTGGGTGAGCGGCCGCGGCGGCACCACACCCTCCTGCGCGTTGGCGATCGCCGAGGCCTCACCGGCACCGATCCAGATCGTCAGGTAGCGAGCGCCGCCGACTTCGCGCAACAGCACCATCGGCGTGTTCGACGGCATCTCGACCCGGACGCCGACCACATCGAGTTCTCGCATACATCCACACTACGTCGACAGGGTGTACGCCGATCAAGGTGTGTGCAGCGATTGCTCCGATCGCAATCTTTCCTTCACCTCGGCCCGGCGATCACGCAGGGAAATCAGTGATCCATCCCGGTCCGGATCAGGGCCGCGTGCACCCCGATCACCAGCTGGGTGACCTCGGCGGCGACGTCGCCGCGACCGTCCCGGGCGCCGCGTCGGACGTGCGGCGCGATCGCTTGTTCGACCAGTCCGATCTCCCGGTCGGCGGCGAGTTTGAACGCTCGCAGATGGCGGCTGTCGATCCCGTACACGGCAAGCCTGCGGGCGGCGACCGCGATCGCCAACGCCTCCCGGCCGTAGTACTGGGTGCCGCGTCGCGGGACGACGACCTGGATCGATTCGAGCTCGGTGAGTGCCGAATCGGTCAGCCCGCTGGCCTGCAACAGGTCGGCCCGGGACAACCGGATCGGTTTGCTGGGCTGACGGCCGGCACCGGCGGTCTGCTGACCGCCCGGTTGCCCGGCGCCGGGTCCGGCGGCATCGGTCGGTCCGGCGGCCGAACCAGTCGTCGTACGGTCCGGGGCCGTTGCTGCCGGATCCTTGGCCACGCCGAGGGTCAGGTCGGGATCGTCCTCGGCCGGCTGCTGCGGCCGGATCGGGTCCAGCCGCGGTGGTTCGAGACCGCGGTCCATCATCTCCAGATGTTCGCGGATCACCTTGAGCGGTAGATAGTGCGACTTCTGCACCCGCAGGATGTAGCGCAGCCGTTCGACGTCGGACTCGCTGTAGCGGCGGTAACCCGACGGAGCCCGTTCGGGAGACAGCAGCCCGACGCTCTCCAGAAACCTGATCTTGGAGATCGAGATGTCGGGAAAGTCGCCCTTCAGCGAGGCGAGCACCTGGCCGATGCTGCGCAGCGTCGGGTTCGCGGCCATGCGGGTACGGCGCTCCCTCCGATGAGTTCGTCAAGCGACAGTGCCGGCGGTCGCGCCGGATCTGAGTCAGCCTAACCGGCGGTCGGCCGGCAACGGCTCAACGACTCTGCTCGGCGGTCAGCCGCGCGCGGCGTAGAAGACCAGCCGGAACTTGCCGATCTGCACCTCGTCGCCGGGTTGCAGCAGCTGCTCGTCGACCATCTGCCGATTGACGTAGGTGCCGTTCAGGCTGCCGACGTCCTTCACCACGACACCGGCGTCGGTGCGGGTGAAGACGGCGTGCCGGCGGGAGACCGAGATGTCGTCCAGCAGGATGTCGGCATCCTGGCTGCGGCCGACGGTCGAGGACTCGGTGTCCAGCAGGAAGCGGCTGCCGGCGTCGGCGCCGCGGCGGACGATCAGCAACGCCGAACCGCGCGGCAACGCGTTCACCGCCTCGACGTCGTCCGGGCTCAGCCCCGAATCGTCGTCCTCGCCCATCGCGGGCATGGTGCGGGTGGTGTCGCCGGTGCGGCCGGCAGCCGATGAGCCGGTAGTGAATGAGCCCGAACCGGACGGCGCCGGTTCGCTCGGGGGCTCTGCGCCGGATTCCGGGCCGGACGGGGCGGGTTCCTGGTCGGCCTCGGCTGGCCGGGTGGTCGGCTCACCCGGCGCCTCGGCTGCGCGTACCGGCTCGGCCGGTGCCGCCGCCTGCTTGGGCAGGGCGGTGCCGCACTGGCTGCAGAAGTTGCTGGCGTCGGTGTTGCCGTGCCCGCAGTTGGTGCAGTAGATCATCAGGTTGCGCTCTCCACGTGTTCAGCGTAGGCGTCAGCGTCGAGCAATGCGTCCAGATCGGTCCCATCGGCGGTTTCGACATCGAACAGCCAGCCGTCACCGTAGGCGTCGGAGTTGACCAGTTCCGGGCTGTCGTCCAGTTGGCCGTTGATCGCGGCAACGGTCCCCGACACCGGGCTGAACAGGTCCGAGACGGACTTGGTCGACTCGAGCTCACCGCAGGCGTCGCCGGCCGTCACGTCGTCGCCGACCGCGGGCAGCGAGACGAACACGATGTCGCCGAGCTGTTCGGCGGCGTAGTCGGTGACGCCGACCCGCACGGTCGATTCGTTGCCCTGCCGCACCCACTCGTGCTCGGTCGTGTACTTGAGGTCTTCCGGGAAGTCGGGCACGACGGGTCTCCTCGAGGTCGGGTGTTCGCTACGGCTCAGGTCGGTCAGGGTGCCGCGTCGGTCGACGCTCTGCAGCCTGTCGACGCTCTGCGGCAAGGTTGGTCACGGGTAGTGCCCGAGCATTGTGTCAACGTCGGCCGGTCGGCGAGGACGCGGGGTGAGCGTACTGATTCTCGCGCGCGGTGTGCAAGGAGTCGATCCGCAGCTCTTGCTGTTTGGTGATGTCGATGCTGCCCTGCGCGCTGCCGGTCACCTGGTCGACGAATCCGCCGCGGAAGCTGGCACCGGAGGCCAGGCTGTCGGCGTCCCCGATCGCCTCGATCACCACCGGGCCCTTGACCGGCACCCGGTCCACGGTCAGTGCCCCGGCCGAACCGGCGAACGAGGTGGACGCCACCACCCGGACCTTGCCGTTGATCTCGATCGCTTCGGCGCCCGCGTCGCGCAGTTCCTCGATACCTTCCAACAACAGTTCGGGGCCGAGTTTGCCGGCCGGATCCTTGACGGTGATCTCGACCCCCGGACCGGTCGCCCGTACGGTGCCGGCCAGGATGCCCAGGTCGTCGACCCGCTGCTGGGTCTCGCTGCGTGCGACCCGCTCCCGGTCCGCACCCGAGCGCAGACTCTGCCGGGTCCGTTCGAGGTTTTGGACCTCGGACTCGAGACGTCGGGACTCGCCGTTCAGCCCGTCCAGGATCTGCACCAGATCGTCCTGCCGGGCCGAGCTGTACGCCTCGTTGGCCGCCTTGCTGCGGACCTGCGCGATGCCGGCCACGGCGACCACGAACAACATCACCGCGGCAATGATCTGCCCGCGTCCCGGCCGGGTGATCGACCGCACCAATCGCCGACGCGGATCCAGGGGTCCTGAGCGTGTCGAAGGACCGTCAACCTGAGGATCGACCTGGGGGGCATCCTCGGCGTGCTCGTGGACCCGCTCAGAGCCCGCGGTCTCCTGCTGCGGATCCTTCTTGCCCGGTTCGGGATCAGGCATGGAACAGCGCCCGTCGAATAGCGGCGGCGTTGGTGAAGATCCGGATCCCGAGCACCACCACGACCCCGGTGGACAGTTGCGATCCGACGCCGATCTGGTCACCGACATAGACGATCGCGGCGGCGATCAACACATTGGAGATGAACGAGACGACGAACACCTTGTCGGTGAAGGTGCCCTCCAGGTAGGCCCGAAAGGCACCGAAGATGGCGTCCATCGCGGCGACGATGGCGATCGGCAGATAGGGCTGCAGGAAGGCCGGGACGCTCGGCTCGAGCAGCAGGCCGACAACGATGCCGGCGATCAGGCCGAGGATCGGGATCATCGCGTCCTTCCGGTACGGACGGTGATGCCGGGCACCCCGTCGAGATCGAGCCGTTCGGCGGCAGTGACGTCGTAACGCATGCCCTGGTTCTGCTTCAGGGCATTCCACCACGGTCCGGCCGAGGTCTCCAACAACCGCGCCTGCAATCGGCGTTGGTCACCGATCGCCCGCACCGTGTAGGGCGGTGTCAGCGACCGATAGTTCACCGTGATCGCCTGCCCTGCCTCGCGGATCGCCGTCAGGTTGGTGACCCGCTGGTCGTTGATCTGTACCGCCTCGGCACCGGCCGCCCAGAGCCCGTTCACCAGGATCTGGAGGTCGACGTCCAGTACCCGGTTCTGGCCGTTGCCGCCGGGGGCGTCGTCGACCACGACGGTCAGCCCGGGGCCGGACACGGGCGCGGCGCCGGTGGCAGTCTCCAAACCGTTCAGCTTCGCCCGCAGGGCGCGGTCCTGGGCGTCGTCGCCCAGCCCGGTGGTCCGCAGTCGGGCGTTCTCGGCGGCGAGCGCATCGGCCTGCTCGCGCAACCCGTCTCTGTTGTTCTGCGCGGTCTTGATCCGGGTGATCAGTTCGTTGCGCTCCTGCTGGATCGCCGGCCGGGACCGGGTCGTCTGCAGCGCGGCGACGGCGAACATCGCACCGATCAGCAGCACCACGAGTCCGAACACCAGGCGGGTCGGCCAGCGCTCGCGTGGCGCCCGGTCTCCCGTCGTGCCGCCGGGGCCCCGCGATTCGGCGCGGCGAGCGGCCACGATCGCGTAGTCCGGGTCGATCGGGTGTTCGACGATCTGCTTCAGCAGATCCATGCTGGCGTCGGGCACCCGCGGTCGCGACCTCAGGCCGCTACCGCCCTGCTGGGTCATCTCGACCTCCCGATCGTGTGCCTTCGCCCTCCGGCAGCAGCGAATCTACCTGCTCGGGTGCCCGCCATCGCCATCGTCGGACAAGTCGGGCGATTGCTCGGTCATCGGGCATGTCGCGTCAGTGGCTCAGCAGGTCACGGTAGACGTCACGCACGGTGGGGCCGACCTTCGACCAGTCGTAGCGGGCCACCGCCGTCCGGGCATCGGCGTTGAGTTCGCGGCGGTCGGCGCGCAGGGCTCGGTCGACGGTGCCGGCCAGCGCCGCCGGGTCGCCGGTCGGGAACAGATAGCCGAGCCGGCGGCCCCGATCGGTCAGCAGATCGTTGAAGGCGGGCAGGTCGGAGGCGATCACCGTCGCACCGGCAGCGATCGCCTCGATCAACACGATCCCGAAGCTCTCCCGCGCGACGTGCGGAGCGACGAACAGGTCCGCGGTCCGCAGCAACGCGTCGCGGGTTGTGTCGTCCACCTCGCCGATCGCCCAGCAGCCGTCCGGGAGTTGCGCGGCGGCGTCGCGGCGACCGATCCTCGACAGGTTGCCCTGACCGGCGATCACCACTTCAAGATCGGGATGCCGTTGCTTGATCATCGGCAACGCGTCCAGCAGCACGGCCAACCCCTTGCGCGGCTCGTCCAGCCGGCCCAGGAACACCAGCCGCGGCCGGTCTCCCCCGCGCCACGGCCGATCGGCGACCGACCGCCCCTCGCCGGTTCCATGATCATCTTCCGGGTGCTGTGCCGGTGGATCGAATTCGCCGGACCGGATCCCGTTCGGTACGACGCGGGGTTGCCGACCCAGGTGTTCGACGACCACCTGGCGGGCCGACTCCGAGACCGCGATGCCGGCGCCGATCCGATCGATCACCGGCCGCAGCGCTACCCCGGCGGCGCGCAGCAGCCGGGAGCGCGGCGTCGCGGTGTGGAAGGTGGCCGCGACCGGCACCGTACAGGCCAGCAGGCTGAGCAGCGACACACTCGGAGCCAACGGTTCGTGGATGTGCACCAGGTCCAACTGCTGTGCGGTCAGCCAGCGACGGACCCTCGCTGCGACCCGCGGGCCGAACGTGATCCGGGCCACCGATCCGTTGTACGGAACGGGTATCGCCGCGCCGACCGAGGTGAACTGCTCGGGGTGGATGCCGTGCTGGCCGGCCCGCTCCGGGTCGAGTTCGCCGGGCGCCAGGATCGCCACCTGGTCACCGGCGGCGGTCAGGTAGCCGGCCAGACCCAACACATGATTCTGGACGCCGCCGGGCGCGCTGAGCGAGTACGGGCAGACCAGACCGACTCGCAGCGGCCGCTGTCGGGCCGGATCTGTTCGCCCCGAGACCGTCGCGGCCGGCCGCGTTGCCGCGGTCACCGGTCGGTCAGCCGCCGGGGCTGCCCGATCGAGGGAAGGAAGCAACTCGGTCATCGACGGTCGGCACCGCCGCTGGTCGTGCTGTCCGCGGCCACTCGGTCGGCGCCGAAGAACGGCTGCATCAGGTGCCAGTCCTGCGGTGCCCGGCGGATCTGCTCGGCGAAATAGTCCGCCTGCTCCTGCACCATCGCGATCAGCCCGTCCCGGCCGGGTCGGTGCCGGATCCGCGGTCCGATGTCCAACTGCAGCCCGTCGCCGTGATAGCGGCCGACCATCGGGAACAGGGCTGCGCCACTGCGTCGGGCGACCAGCGCCGGACCGGCCGGCATCCGCACCGGATGGGCGTTCCAGGTGACCGGGACGCCGCTGCCGAGCAGGTCGCGGTCGGCCACCAGGCAGACCACCCGACCGTCCCGGACGGCCGTCACCAGCTTCGGCAGCGCGGCCGGGTCGCGATGCGAGATCACCTGCATGCCCAGCGATTCACGGAACGTGGTGAAGGCGGCGAACTCCGGATCGTCGAGCTGTTCGGCGACGGTGCTGACAGCCATTCCGGTGACGCAGGCCCAGGCTCCGGCCAGGTCCCAGTTGCCGCTGTGCGGCAGCGCGACCACGGCCCCTTCGCCGGCGGCGGCCCGTCGGAGGTCGCCCTCCCCGCTGGTGGTCACCCGGCCGATGATCTTGGACCGGGACCAACCGGGCAGCGCGAAGGCCTCGATCAGGTTGCGCAGGTAGGACGCCACCCCCGCCCGCAGTAGTTGATCATCGGGCCGGCGACCGGTCGCGTACCGCAGGTTCTCGGCGAACTGATCAAGATGCCTGCCGCCCCGCGCCACGGCGATCCGCGCTCCGAGATTGATGATCAAGTTCTGTGCGCTCTCCGGCAGCCGCGGTCCGATCTGCCAGCCGGACCGGTAGAGCAGCCGCAGGCCCCACCTGGCCAGCTGATCGGACGACGTCGTGGCCACTCAGGCACCGGCTCCGCTCGGGCCCTGCTCGGCGGGCGGGGCCTGGTGCTGGGCCTGGCGGTAGACCTTGGCGATCCGCTGGAAGACCGTCAGCGTGCTCATCACGGCCAACGCGGTGACCGCGAGTTCCAACACGTACGGCACCCCGAGGCCGCCGACCAGAGCACCGAACAGGATGATCAACAACCGGTCGGCGCGCGCGGCCAGCCCGCCGCCGGCGTCGAATCCGAGCGCCTCGGCCCGGGCCTTCACATACGAGGTGACCTGCCCCATCACCAACGCCCACAGGGTGACAGCGGTCCAGATCGTCTCCAGCCCGAAGGCGACCTGGCGGCCGTCCAGGACGGCGCCGTGGATGAAATAGAGCGCGATGCCGCCGAACACGGCTCCGTCGCCGAGCCGATCGAGGCTGGAGTCCAGGAAGGCGCCCCAGGTGCTGGCCCGCCCGGTGCTCCGGGCCATCTGGCCGTCGACCATGTCGGCGAACACGAACAGCACGATGATCACCGTGCCCTGCCACAGCCAGCCCTGCGGGTAACAGACCGCGGCGCCGACCACGACGCCGAGCGTGCCGACCACCGTAATCACGTCCGGGGACACGTTGTGCCGGACGAAGAAGGCGGCGATCGGCGCGATCACCTTGGTCCAGGCCGCACGGAACCGTTCCAACATCAGTGTGGCTCCTGCCCTGTTGTATCCGAGCCCGTCACGTCCGTACCCACGACGTTGTGACGCACCACGTCCGGGGCGGTCAGGTCGACCCAGGTCTTGCGCAGCAACCGCCAGGTGTCGCCGAGCAACTGCGGCACCGCCTTGGTCTGTCCGATCACCGGCAGGAAGTTGGCATCGCCGGACCACCGAGGCACCACGTGCTGGTGCAGATGAGCGGCGATCCCGGCGCCGGCAACGGCTCCCTGGTTGATCCCGAGATTGAAGCCGTGCGGGGCGCTGGCGGCACGGATCACCGTCATCGCCTCCGAGGTCAGGCGGGCAACCGCGTCACGTTCCTGGTAGGTCAGGTCGGTGTAGTCGGCAACGTGCCGGTACGGGCAGATCAACAGATGGCCCGGCGAATACGGGTACAGATTGAGGACGGCGTAGGCCAGCTCATCGCGGTGGACGATCAGCCCGGCCTCGTCGTCGCCCTGCGGCAGTCGACAGAACGGGCAGGTCTCCGCGGTGCCGTCCGGCGGCTTGTTCTCGCCCTCGATGTAGACCATCCGGTGCGGCGTCCAGAGCCGCTCCAGCTCATCGGGTACGCCGGCGAAATCGTCCGCCCGGTCGGTGATCTCATCGTTCATGTCACCCCCAAGCATGCCGGATCCCCCCACGTCCCCCGAGCTCCCCTACCGCCGACCCGTCAGTTTCTCCCCGACACGCGCGGAATGTCGGGGAGGAACTGACGGGTCGGCGGGGTGGGAGCAGGCTGGGTCAGACCTGGGTGCGGGTGGCGATGGCTTCGGTGATCTCGGCGATCGCGTCGTCGACCGGGACGCCGTTCTTCTGGGTGCCGTCGCGGTAGCGGAAGGAGACCGCGCCGGCTTCGGCGTCCTGGCCGCCGGCGATCAGCTGGTAGGGCACCTTCTGCTTGGTCCAGTTCCGGATCTTCTTCTGCATCCGGTCGTCGCTGGTGTCCACCTCGACCCGGATCCCGGCCTTGCGCATCTTCGCCGCGACATCGACCAGGTAGCCGTCGAACTCGGCGGCGACCGGGATGCCGACGGCCTGCACCGGGGCCAGCCAGACCGGGAAGGCACCGGCGTAGTGCTCGGTCAGGACACCGATGAAGCGTTCGATCGAGCCGAACTTCGCCGAGTGGATCATCACCGGCTGCTGCCGGGAGCCGTCGGCGGCCTGATACTCCAGACCGAACCGGGCCGGCTGGTTGAAGTCGTACTGGATGGTCGACATCTGCCAGGTGCGGCCGATCGCGTCCCGGGTCTGTACCGAGATCTTCGGGCCGTAGAACGCCGCACCGCCCGGGTCGGGCACCAGGTCCAGGCCGGAGTCGCGGCCGACCTGCTCCAGGATCTCGGTCGCGGTCGCCCACTGCTCGTCACTGCCGATGAACTTGTCCGATTCCGGGTCCCGGGTGGACAGCTCCAGGTAGTAGTCGTCCAGCCCGAAGTCGCGCAACAGACCGAGGATGAAGCCGAGCAGGTGCTTGATCTCGGCCGGTGCGTCCTCCGGCGTGACGTAGGAATGCGAGTCGTCCTGGGTCATCCCGCGGACCCGGGTCAGGCCGTGCACCACACCGGACTTCTCGTACCGGTAGACCGAGCCGAACTCGAAGAAGCGCAGCGGCAACTCGCGATAGGACCGGCCGCGGGACTTGTAGATCAGGTTGTGCATCGGGCAGTTCATCGGCTTGACCAGATACTGGCTGCCCTCGAGTTCCATCGGCGGGAACATGGTGTCGGCGTAGTACGGGTAGTGGCCGGAGGTCTCGAACAGCTGCGACTTGGTCAGGTGCGGGGTGCCGACGTAGGAGAACCCCTCCTCCAGATGCCGACGACGGACGTAGTCCTCCATTTCCCGCTTGACCACGCCGCCCTTGGGGTGGAAGACCGCGAGACCGGAGCCGAGCTCGTCGGGGAAGCTGAACAGGTCCAGCTCGACCCCCAGCTTGCGATGGTCTCGCTTGGCCGCCTCGGCCATCCGATGCTGGTAGTCCTTCAGCGCTTCCTTGGTCGGCCAGGCGGTGCCGTAGACCCGCTGCAACTGCTGGTTGTTCTGATCACCCAGCCAGTACGCCGCCGAGCTGCGGGTGATCGCGTACGCCGGGATGTAGCCGGTGTGCGGCAGGTGCGGACCGCGGCAGAGATCCTTCCAGGCAACGGATCCGTCACGTCGGACGTTGTCGTAGATGGTCAGCTGACCGGCGCCGACCTCGACACTGGACCCGTCCTCGTCGTCGGCACTGCCCTTCTTGCCGATCAATTCGATCTTGAACGGCTCGGCGGCCAGCTCGACCTTGCCCTCGTTGTCGCTGATCTCCCGGCGGACGAACCGCTGCCGCTCCTTGATGATCTTGGTCATCTGTTTGTCGATGGCCTTCAGATCATCCGGGGTGAACGGCTCGGACACCTCGAAGTCGTAGTAGAACCCGTCGGTGATCGGCGGACCGATGCCGAGCTTTGCCTCGGCGTACAGCGTCTGCACCGCCTGCGCAGCGACGTGCGCCGTCGAGTGCCGCAGCACGTTCAGCCCGTCCGGGCTGTCGATCGACACCGCTTCTACCATCGACGGGCCCTTCGACAAGCTCAAGGACCCCTCGTCGAGCAACGGACGATCAAGATCACGAAGCTCCCCGTCGACCTTCACCGCAACGACCGTCCGGTCCTCACCGAACAGCTCAAGACCCGTCGTCGTCTCGTCGATCTCCCGCTCGGTCGTGCTGTCCTGATGAGTCAGGGTGATCTTGGTCGACGCCACGATCCGTCCTCTCCTGCTGCCGGGCGGGCCGAGCCCGCTGAATTGATGCAGTGCGCAAGCCTACGCCAGGCAGGCCGTCCGTCGTCGGCAGCGGCGGCTGCCCGTCACTCCGGCTTGCTCGCGATGACGACGTAGTTCTTCGGATATCCGGCGCCGGTGAACTTCCACTCGGCGTCGAGCTTGTAATACAGGCCGGCGAACAGCAACCCGATGGCCCGGGTCGACTGCAGCAACAGCTCTGTCCTGCGTGCCTTCCAGAACGACCAATCCGCCGGTGCCGCGCGGGGCAGGTGCCGATGCATGCCCTCGAACTGGTAGCCGACCGTTCCCAGATAGCCTTCCATCCAGTCCACCTTCTGCACCACGAAGCCGGCGTCGGCGAACAACTTGTTCAACGCGAATCGGGTGTAGCGGAAGAAGTCGTACGGCTTCTGATGCTCCTCGTAGTACAGCGGGCAGGTGCAGATGATCTGCCCGCCCGGTTTCGTGACCCGGCACAGCTCACGCAACGCCGCGCTCGGGTCGGGCAGATGTTCCAACACCTGGTTGAACACGACCCGGTCGAACCGTCCGTCCTCGACCGGGATGTCGGCCACGTCGCAGACGTAGGTCTGGTCGTCGCGATACTGCTTGAAATCGGCCGACTCGTATCGCGCGTGACCGAACAGCCCGCGGAATGGTGCCGGTCCCGCACCGGCGTCCAGAACGAGCATGTCGGCCTTGGTCGCCCTGGCGAAGTTGCGGTTGTAGCGCTTCAGCCAGATCCGGCTGGAATTGCGGAACCAGCGTTTCTTCCACGGCGGGAATCCCTGACGAGCCGGCTTGCGTGCCGTGGCACCGCGAGGAGGTGCTGTACGAGTGGTCATGGTCGCCTTTCCATCCGACGGTTTCGTGATCGGCCACGCGCCACCCTAACGGCGGATTCCACCCCGAATAGCCACCGGCGCAGCCCGTTCTTCGGATGCATTCCGCAGCTGCTCGAACTCGTCGTTCGACTGTCTTCTGATGTCCGATTCGATGTCATCTCGGCGACGCCGGAGGTCGACGTGCGACTGCTACTTTTCGGAGTTCGGCGTGCCCTGCGTCTCCCCCGAAGAGAAAAGAGCCGATTGATGCCTGACGACTCCAAGGTGCTCGAGCTGCTGGAGAAGATCCGCAAGGAGTTGAACATCGCCCGCAACATCCCGTCGACCGGGATCGCGCTGCGGGAGCAGTCGGTCCAGGACGGGGTCGATCTGATCCGCTCGGACCGGCGATTCGACACCATGCAGGTGACTCTGGACAACGCCCGCACCATCACCGCCGGCCTGCGGGCGGTGACGATGGAGGGGCAGGTCGCCGAGTTCGGCGTCTGGCGCGGGACATCGCTGACCCAGATCGCCAAGTTCTTCCCGGACTGGACGGTGCACGGTTTCGACAGTTTCATCGGCCTGCCCGAATCATGGGGCGGCACCGCGAACGGGACCGGCGCGTTCGACGTCGGCGCCAAGCCGCCAGAGCTTCCCGTCAGCAATGTGGAGTTCCACGTCGGCTGGTTCAACGAAACCGTGCCGCCCTACGGCGACAAGCACGACGGCCCGTTCGCCTTCTGCCATCTGGACGCCGATCTGTACAGCTCAACCAAGACCGTCTTCGACGAGTTGCAGGACTGGTTCGTCGCCGGCACGGTGATCGTCTTCGACGAGTACTTCGGCTACTACGGCTGGCAGCAGCACGAACACAAGGCGTTCCTGGAGTTCCTGGATCGCAGCGGGCTGAGCTTCGAGGCGATCAGCCTCGGCCACATGAACCTTGCCGTCCGCCTCATCGACGGCTGACCAGGCCCACCGACCGCTCCGAGAATGGACCGACCCGTGCGCCGGTCGGGCGATGGCCCGGCCGGCGCGCAGGGCGTCCGAGGTCAGAGCGGCTTGCGGATCACGGCGTTCGGCTTCTCGTAGAGCAGCTTGGCCGCCGGCGTCGCTGCCAGGAACTCATCGGCCGCCTTCTTGCACCCGGGCCAGGAGTTGTAGTCGTCCAGGATGATGAACCCGCCCGGGGACAGATGGCCCCAGGCATACTCCAGGCACAGCTTGACCGGGTCGTACCAATCGCAGTCGATGTGGGCCAGTGAGATGGTCAGGTCATCGTGTGCGGGCAGCGTCGTCTCGAAGAGCCCCTCGACGAGATTGATCCGCCGACCGTCGACCGGACAGTCGAATTCGGCGAAATTACCCTTCACCTTCTCCAGCAGATCATCCATGTAGCCGTAATAGGGGTCGCCGGAGATTCCCTTGGACTCGCCGGACGAAATCGTCTTGTACCGATTGAGGACCTTCTGACCGTCGGCCTGAGATGGTGGTGGGATCATCCCGAACACATCAAAACCGAAGTATCGCTGACCGTCTTCCAGAGCGCGCGCCAGGCAGATGCCGGAACCGCCGAGCGCGACGCCGAATTCGGTGAAGTCGCCGGCGACACCGTCGGATCGAATCTGTTCGATACGGTCGTAGATGCTGTCGAACTTCCCTTGGCCGAGATAGCTCAGCCGCTTCTGCCGAACCTGCTTCGAAAGGTTCTCCACCGTCGGCTTGGCCGGAGCCTTCTTCAATTCCTTCGTTTCCGCTGTCCCCGTGGTTTCTGCTGCACTCGCGATTTCTGCTGCATGCGCAGTTTCGGGATGCGGATCGCCGGTCGTCGTCCCCGGATAGCCCCGGGGGATCCACTGTTCCCGCAGCGTGTCGTAGCGGGAGAAGTAGCGGTGCAGGCTTTCGTCGGTCTTCGGGCCGCCGTGGTTGTAGAAGTGCGGCCCCTTGAACCAGGCCCGGTCCAGCGAGGTCAGATCGAACGGTGACATCGCCAGCCAGTAGGACACCATCGACTGGTCGTAGACCGGCCAGCGGACGTTGATCCCGTCCCGGTCCCAGTGCGTCCCCTTGTCGACCTGGATGTCCTCGACCCGCAGCACGCCGCGCAGATACTGCCGGAAGTCGCGGGACATCACCAGGATCGCGCCGTTGACGTAGCTCGCCCGGTATCTCGCCGGATCGGGGAACTCGGTACGCAACCACCCCTCCTGCAGCAGGGTGATGTCTCGCCGGTGGGTCTGGTGCAGACCGGCGATCGTCGCGTCGGCGTACTCGTCGAAGATGTTCGGAGCGTCCGGCGAGACGAGGATGTCGGTGTCGATGTAGAGGATCTGGTCGTAGACATCGAAACGCTCGTCCAGCAGCTGGAAGCGTTCCATCGCCGGGCCGCCGTGATAGCCGTTCTTCCACCAGCGCGAGTGCGAGGCCATCTCGTACTCGACGCCGTACTTCATGGCATAGAACGCCACCGTCTCCGAGGAGGCCATCGCCATCCGCTTGCGGTGGACGCCGTCGTAGGAACGCTTGGTGTCGATGTGGTACTGCCAGATCAAGTTCCGCATCACTGACTCACTTCCCGGCCGCGGCGGACACCGCGACCTTCTTGTCGGCAGCCAGGTGCTTGTCGGTGGCGTCGAGATCCGCGGCCACCTCGTCCCGGTAGACGGCGTACACGTCCGACTTCGACTTGCCTGCCAGGATCGCGTCCAGCGCGACCTTGGCGATCCGCGAGACCCGGGCCGCCATGTCACCCAGTGGCTCGGCGGTCGGACCCGCCAGCCCTTCGAAGCGCCGATCGTCGGGATCCTTCGGCTGCCAATCGACGGTCAGACCGCAGGCCAGTGACGGCAACAACGTGTGCAGCCGGGATGTCACGATCCGCGAGTAGTCGTTGCGATAGGAGTTGAGTCGAGTGATCGCGTCGGTGAGCGACCCGGCCAGCGGCTTGTCCCGCAGACCGTTGATCAGGTTGGTCACCTCGACCGCATCACCGGTTTGATCATCATCAGCCGGCGCAGCTACGTCGACGTAGGCGACCGGCTTGCTCGGGTCGGGTGCGACCGGCGGGAACAGCGAGCCGACGGTGGTGGTGACGCAGCCGGAGAAGTAGGCGGGGATCCCCCGGGAACGGAGCAACCGAACGGTGAACCAGTCCCGGCACCCGATCGGCGCGTGCGCCCGCAGGTAGTCGAAGGCCAGATCAGAGAGTTGATCACCGCGGCTGACATGAAAGGACAGGAAGATCGGGATGATCCGCGGGTTCAACGGAAACTCCGGATGCCGACCGAACGGCAGCTTGAAGTACCACCCGAAGACGAACGCCCAGGTGTCCGACGGCAACGAGTCGTAGGACGATGCATCCCGGTTGAATTCGACGAGATGAACGGTGCTCGACGGGCCGTCGATCCGACGATCGTCGGGAACCGAGGACTGCAGACCGGTGAACAGCTTGGCAAGATCGGCCTGCCCGGTCAGACGGACATCCGGTCGGCGAACGAGATGGGACATCATCGCCAGCGTCTGCACCCAGTCGCCGATATTTCTCGATGCGGCCACATAGTCCGCCGCGCGGTAGCCGAGCACGCCGAAGCTGATCTCCCCGGGCGGCACGTCCCGCGCGGGCGGCGGGTTGGTGATCCGCCCGGCCCACGGGCGGAGCCGTTCGAGTCGGACTCGTTGGGTCTTGGTCAGTTCGGCACGCCCCGCCAGCCGTTCGGCCAGCGGACCACTGAGCGGACTCCGTACCGCGACCAGATTGGACAGCGCGGTGATCCACGCATCGGAGGCTCGCGCGGAGACCGCTGTCGAAGCTCCGGACTTGCTCTGCTCGGGCATGTGTTTCCTTAGATGAGGATCGAGGACTTCGACGGCTTGCCGTCATCGGCGGGCGCTGAGAGGGCAGGCACCTCGGCATCGGGCGGCGCCTCGTCGACGGTTTCGAAGAGCGTTTCCACGAACTCCGAGCCGCGCTTCTCATAGCTGTCCTGGAGATCGGCCGGGATCCGGTCCTTGGCCCAATCGAGCAGGTCCAACGCGAACCGCTGCCATTCCTCACGGATGTCGGGGTAGTTCGCAAGGCCGGAGATGCGCTGGTGTGTACCCCGCAACGCCTCGACGACAGCCATCCGGCGCTCGTCGACGATGTTGGTGACCTGTGCCCGGGTGCTGAACTTGCGATGGGCGCACACCTCGGCGTCGATGAAGCCCAGGTTCTTCGCACTCAGGATGCTGTGCCAGTGGAAGAGCATGTCGTTGTGCACGACCGTCGGCCCGAAGAAGATGTTGGCGTCATGCAGCAAGGAGGTGCGGATCAGCCGGTTCCACGGATAGTTGATCAAGCCGGCAAGCAGTCGCCGTCGGGCGGTGTTGCCGGTGGCCTCGGGAAGCTGCCGCCAGATCTGCACGTCGGCATCGAACATCCCGCGGGAGCGATCCTCGTCGACGTAGTCCAGCCGGTACTTCGCGAACAGCAGGTCGACGTCGTCGACGTCGGCCAGCCTCACCGCCCGGGCCAGTGCTCCGGCATCGACGACGTCATCGGCATCGACGAAGTAGCTGTACCGTCCGGTGATCAACGGGATCACCGAATTCCGCGCCCGTCCTGCCCCACGGTTCTTCTGGGAGAACACGTGGACGTGCTGATGCGTGTCCTCGTAGTCCCGCATGATCCCCAACGACGCATCGGTCGAGCCGTCGTCGACGAGCAGCACGTTGTAGCTCACGCCGTGAAGCTGCAGCACCGAGTCCAGCGTCTCGCCGAGGTAGTCGGCACAGTTGAAGACCGGGATCACGATGGTCAGATCGATGTCGGGATAGGCCTCCCCGAACGCCTCGAAGTGGCGTCGGACCTCGGGCCGGACCGGCGCCGACGGTGCGGCCGTGATCGCCTTCTGATAGACCGTGGCGAACCGCCGCTGGAGCAGTGCCGCAGCCGCCGGCTGGGTCTGTCGCCGTACCGTCCAGTTCTGCCGCCGCAGGTATTCGATGAACGCGTCGAACAACGCCTCCCGATCGTCAGGGCCCGCGGCCAGGTCGGTGTTGTCGGCGAGGGTGGAGCTTTCGATCAAGGAATTCCCGATGGTGTTCGCATGGCTGGCGATCGCGGCGAGCTTATAGGTGTCCGCGGCCATCGTCTGGCCCTCCCGACCCATCCGGTGGTAGGCGATGACCTCGCTCGACGCCACGACCCGCTGAGCTCGCGACAGCACCAGCCAGTGCAGCGCGTTGTCCTCGTAGAAGAAGTCCCCTTCGGGGAAACGGACCTGGTGCGCGGTGACGAAGTCGCGCCGGTACAGCTTGCGCCACGGGACCGGTGACAGTCGCAGCAGCGACGGATGGTTGGCGGCGTTGATCACCTCCTCGTCGGGGATGTCCAGCCAGGCCGCGTTGTCCAGTGGCGCCGTCACCTGCCGGTCCCCGTCGTCGAAGAGCCGGAAATCCCCGATGACGAGTTCGGCGTCATGCTGCCGGGCCAGCGTCAGCAGACGATTGATGCCGGTCCGGCTGACCCAGTCGTCGCTGTCGACGAACGCGATGTAGTTCCCTCGCGCGGCGCGGATGCCGATGTTGCTCGGGATGCCGGCGCCGCCCAGGGTGTTGTGATCGAGCTCGATCACCCGGATCCGTGGATCGAGTTCACGATGCATCGCGATGATCTGGCGGCTGTTGTCCGACGACGCGTCATCGATGATGATCAGTTCGAGATCCTCGAACTCCTGTGTCAGAACGGATCTGATCGCGGTATCGAGATACGGACCGACGTTGTAGACCGGCATGATCACCGAGAGTTCGGGGGCCGGCGCCGGCGGCGCGTCGATCGGCTGCGGTACGACGTGCAGGACTCCTGTGTCGGTCAGTTTCCGTACCCGGTGTCGGTCGCCGCCGAGCGCCACGGTGCGGTCGGTGACATCGATCGGGACCTCGACCGGCCCCTGTGGGGTCTGGAAGTTGCCGTAGATCCGCCACCGGACGTTTTCGATCTTGGTCAGCGAATGCCGGGCACGGACCTCCTGCTCGGTCGCATGGTCGATGATGAACTCGCGTCGCCGGATCCGGCCGTTGACATTGCGCAACGCGAACAGGGCGGTCAGTCCGGCGACGCCGGCACCGCTGACCGTGACCTCGAACAGGTCCCGGAAGGCTCTCGCCTGGGACACCTCTGCGGCCAGATGCCGGCGGTAGAACTCGGCGCCACCGAGTCCGTCCGGATCAGCCGCAGGCAGCATCCGAAGGCCGCCGTTCTCCCCGCTGACCAGTAGCCGCTCCCCCGGCCCGGTCAGCACCGACCGTGCCGAGACCGGGCAGGCCTGCAGTGTCGACGATTCGTCTCCGGTCCGCCGTTCCACGGTGAGCCAGATCTCGCCGTCCGGCAGTGGTGCCAGACTCCCGGTTCCGGTCAGATAGTCGCCGCCGTCGTCCTCCCCGAGCCAGGCCTCGAGCTCGAGCGATGCGTTGCCGTTGCCGATCCGGACTGCCGAGATCTTCGGCAGGTCCGAGCCCTCAAGCCGGACGGTGACCGTGTCCGCCTCGACCACCACCGAGGTGACCGTCGGCCGCGGCGGAATGGGCCGGGCCACGGTCCAGCTCGGCTCGATGCCGAACCAGGCCGTCACGATGTCGAGGACATCGCCTCGGGCGATCGTCTCGCCGCGCACGTCGCCGCCGAGCCGGTCCTCGACGATCACCACCCGCGAGCTGGTGACCGGCCGACGCCGGGCGTGGTGGCCCTGGGCGGCACCGGCATGCCGCACCACGACCACAGACGCCTCGACCCGGTCGGCCTCGAAGACCTGGAGCAGCTGTCCGGAGTCGATCATCGCTTGCAGCCGCTTGGCGAGCGGGCCGATGTTCTGCACACCACTGACCGACTCGGAGTGCAGCAGCGCGACCCGAAGGCCGGCCGAGATCGCGGTCCGCAGCTCATCGGCGACGGCGTCGACGAAGGCCCGTCGCCACGACGGGTAATGACCATCGACGACCACCAGCAGATCCACCTGATGGGCGGCCGGCTCGATGCCGAGCAGCCGCGGTGGCGCGACGATACTGCGCCGGTCCTGGTCGAATCCGAGCCGCGGATCGGATCGGCCGGTTCGGATCCGTTCGTGGAAACGATGGGCCGAACTGCGGTACGCCATCAGCTCGGGGTCGATCCAGATCCTGTTGTCCACCGACCCGGACGGTTCCTGATCCGACCGGGCCCGGAGGAACTGCAGCGGGATCTCGGCGGCGACGGCACGCAGCGGGCTGCGGGTCGCGGTCTCCAGTCGCCGACGGAACTCGTCGTCGGAACCCGGATGTGCGTCGTCGAACCAGCCGACGGCTTCGATCACCGGTTCACGGCGGAACAGCAGCGACGACTCGGCCGGTGTCGGCCCCGCCCCGTGCGCTGTGAACAGTGAGAAGTCGTCGCCGGCTGTCGCACCGTGGACGACGTTGGCCCACCGCGCAGGTGTCCCGAGCAGGTCGCGGACCTGCATCTCGATGCGGCGCGGATGGGACCAGTCGCAGGAGTGTTGGATGGCCACGAACTCGCCGCGGGCCAGCCGGATCGCCTCGTTGCGGCGGACGGAACCCCCGGCCCGGACCTCGTTGCGGATGACCCGGATCCGCGGGTCGAGGGCAGCGACCTCGTCCAGGATCGGCCCGTGCTGCTGCGGCGAGCCGTCGTCGATGACGATCAACTCCCAGTTCTGATAGGTCTGCCCGACGACCGATCGCACCGCGGTCCTCAGCTCGGTCCCGGGCCGGTCACAGCTGATGATCATGGTCACCAGCGGTCCGGTGCGGAGCCGGCTGAGCGGCACCGCGTCGAGGCGGTCGAAGGGCGTGTCCTCCGATCCCCCGAGGGTGATCCGCTCGAGCCCGAACCGCTGGTAGGCGGCGTTCAGTCGCCCGAGCATTGCGTCGAAGGAGCCACCGAACCGCGGATGTTCCAACTCCGCGGCGATGGCGTGCCACAGCCAGGTCTCCTCGTCCAGCCGCGGCAACAGCGCGGCGGCCTGCTCCACCAGCCCGGCGATCAGCAGGCTGACGACGACAGCCTCCCCGGTGCTGCCGGGCAGTTCGCCGCCACCGATCATCCGGTCGGCGACGTAACGCAGCGCACCACGCTCCGCCGGCGGGTCGAACGCCCGCTCGTGCAGCAGACCGGCCAAGGCGTAGAGATCGGCCAACTCGATCTGATCAAGTGTCGGTTCGTAGCCACTCGGCCGGCGGTCGAACTGCAGCAGCGCCGCCCGCAGTCCGTCCCAGTCCTGACGGTCGCCGGTGAGCCGACCGACCAGGACGTCCAACGCCCAGACCGAGAGGTTCCGGGCCGCGAAGTTGATCAAGTGCGGTGTCGACAGGGTCCGGGAACGCCGCAGGGTCAGTCGCTCATGCAGGTCCGGGTCGGCCGAGACCGACAGCAGTGACGGTGCGTCGAAGGACAGCTCCGGTACGACCGTGGAACCGATGTCGCAGCCCTCGTCAGCCGTTGTTGTCGGCTCCGATCCAGAAGCATCGTCGTCGACCGCCTCAGCCCGCGCGATCCGGGTGAGGAAATCGTTCGAATGCCAGCGCTGACACGGCACAGCTCCGCCCGACGTCGTCATGGTCGCGGAGCCTACTGGGGCCACCATGGCCGGAAGATGAACGGCGGATGACGTCTGAGCGGCATGATCATCGCTACCGTTCGGCGTCGTGATCACGCGGCGAGTCGGGTCGACCACATCGACAGCGCCGACGCGATCGCCATGTGCATGTCCAGATACTGATAGGTGCCCAGACGGCCGCCGAAGTAGACATTCGGTTCGGCCGCCGCGAGCTTGCGATAGGCGAGCAGGCGTTCCCGATCGACCGGAGTGTTCACCGGGTAGTACGGCTCGTCATCGGTTGCCGGACCGGTGTCGGCGAAGCGCGAGTACTCCCTCATGATCACCGTCCGATCCGTCGGGTAGCGGTCGGCACGCTCCGGATGGAAGTGCTTGAACTCGTGGATCCGGGTGTACGGCACGGCGAGATCGGCATAGTTCATCACCGCGGTGCCCTGGAAGTCGGCGACCTCGACGACCTCGGCCTCGAAGTCCAGCGTCCGCCAGCCGAGCGCCCCTTCCGAGTAATCGAAGTACCGGTCGACGGGACCGGTGTAGACGACCGGAACCCGTCCGGCGACAGCTGCCTTGTTCAACGGCTGTGCGTCGTCGAAGAAGTCGGCCTTCAGCCGTACGTCGATGTTCGGGTGGTCGGCCATCCGCTCCAGCCAGGCGGTGTAACCGTCGACCGGCAGCCCTTCCCAGGTGTCGGTGAAGTAGCGGTTGTCGTAGCTGTAGCGCACCGGCAGCCGGCTGATCACCTCGGCGGGCAGTTCCCGCGGATCGGTCTGCCACTGCTTCGCGGTGTAGTCGCGGATGAACGCCTCGTACAGCGGGCGTCCGATCAGGCCGATGCCGCGTTCCTCGAGATTGCGTGCCTGCTTCGGGTCGAACTCCGCAGCCTGTTCGGCGATCAGTGCGGCCGCCTCGCCGGGAGAGTGTGCGGCGGAGAAGAACTGGTTGATGGTGCCGAGCGAGATCGGCAGCGGATACACCACGCCGCGATGGGTGGTGTACACCCGGTGCACGTAGTCGGTGAATGCGGTGAACCGGTTGACGTACTCCCACACCTGCGGGTTGGACGTGTGGAACAGATGCGCGCCGTAGCGGTGTACCTCGATGCCCGTCTCGGGATCGGGCTCGCTGTAGGCGTTGCCACCCAGATGCGAACGCCGATCGATCACGGTCACCCTGCGTCCCGCGTGCGCGGCGCGCTCCGCGATCGTCAATCCGAAGAAACCAGAGCCGACGACAAGTAGATCCACGGCCGCGACGTTAAGACGACATTCGGTCGGGACGGCGACCGCCGGACCAACAACAGGTTTCTTCCAGGTATCAGCGCCGTCGTTCGGTCCCGCGTCCCAACCCCAACCGGATAAGGAGTCTTCGAGCAGTCCCGCACTCCGGGATCAAGATCAACAGCGGATCAGACCGCCAGGACACGCGGTGCCGCGAGTCGGACCCGTTCGGCGACCGCACGGTACAGCGCCGCGTACCGTGCCGCGACCGCGTCGGCGTCCCGGCCGCGGAGGTCCGGCCGTGGTGCGCGAGGTGTCGTCCTGACGGCAGTGATCGTGTTGTCCAGGAGTTCGGCGGTCAGCGGGCTCGGAAGGCAGTGCACCCACCCCGTACCGACCTGCTCGGCCAGCCGACGTGCCGTCGGACTCGACGGCAGCACCACCGGGCGATCCAGGGACAGCGTCAGCAACAGCGTGCTCAGATCGTCCAGCGACGCCGGATCGGGCAGGAACACCATCTCGGCCGCGGAGATCTGATTCACCAGCTGGGCATCGGAGACGTGCTCCAGCCGTGCCGACACCGTCTCCGGGGTCCGGGCGATCGCCCGCGCCGCCAGTTCGTCGAGTCCGAAGTCGCCATCCCCGACCACCCGCAGCGACAGGCCAGGGGTGTGGGTCAGCGAGAACACCTTCAGTGGGCCCTGGGCTGCCCGGGCCAGCCCCGCCCGCGACACACTCAACAGCCGCCCGGGAACCTGCGCGTCCCGGGGGTAGCCGACGAACCGATCCCGGTAGTGCCGGTGCGGGATCACCGTCGTCCGGGCCGGATCGGGGGTGGCCGTGACATCGTCCAGGGCGATGAACGCGTCCGTTGCCCGGTCGATGATCATCCGGCTGTCGTCGGACGGGCCACCGTGCACGGACTCGTCCGCGGTGCCGGGAAGGACCGTCTGCACCAGGGCGATCCGATGCTCGGCCAGCGTCTGCACCAGCTGGAGGGCCTGGGCGCGGCGCTGTTCGGCGGTCTTCCGCGGCCCCAGTGCGCGGATCGGGTCGACCAGCTGGACGACGTCGACATCGAACTGCTTCAGCATCCCGCCGAAGAACCGGAAGTCGATGTCGCTCGGATCGTCGCCGACGATCTGGTCGACGTAGCGCACCGCCGGTGCCGGCGGTCGGTGACCGATCAGCACCCGGAGGCGTTCTCCCGGGACCGTCTCGACCGGGACTTGATCACGCGGGAAGTCGAGCACGCGACGACTATATATACTCCCCGCGATGAATGAGAGCCGCGGGCAGGACGTCTTCGCCCACCTCAGTGGACAGGACGACAACCTTGGCGACTCGGCACTGCGTGCGGCGTACTTCTCGGCCGCGCAGGGTGCGGGGCGGCGCTTCCATCTGCATTTCGGTCCGCAGTCCGACGACTATCTCTCCGGTCTTCCGCTGAAGCCGGCACACAGGATCTATCCCGATCCTGCCAGCTGGCTCGAGTCGTGTCGGTCGGCGACCCGGCCGGTGCTGCTCTTCAACTCCGGTGAGCTCAATCCGTTGCCAGGTGAGTATCCGCGGCGTGAACTGCAGACCCAAGTGGAGCAGGTACTGGACCGTCGCGGCATCGTGATCATCGCCGGCGCGGGCCTCCGCGATCCGTCGATCGTCGGGCAGCTGGACATCCATCCCGGGTTGCGCGAGGCTGCGGTGGTCTCCTGGCGCGACGAGGTGTCGCGCGATGCCGCGGGCTTCGGCGACGTCGCTCCGGATTGGGGTTTCGCCCTCGGCGCGCCGACCTCTGGGTGGCCGGCGCATGAGTCGCGTCAGCTGCTCGCGGTCACCTTGCGCTACGACCGTCCATGGCCCGGCGACGCCTGGATCGCCGCCGTCCGCGATCTCGCGGCGCAGACCTCGACCAAGATCGTCACCCTGGCCCAGGTATCCCGCGACGCGCCCCGTGCGGTCCGGTTGGCCGAGGCACTCGGCGGTGACTACCGGACGCCGCCGAGCATGCGCCATGCCGATCTCGACGCCTATGCACGAGCCGTCTACCGGCAGTCGGTGGCCGTTGTCAGCGACCGCGCGCATGGTTTGATCATCGGTGCCACCGAGGGTGCCTACCCGCTGGGCACCGCCGCCGATCCGCAGAAGATCACCCGGTTGCTCGCCATCGCCGGGCTCGGCAACGTCGTGGGTCGCCATGATCAATTGCCGGAGCTGGCGCAGCGGCTGCCGTCGCAGCTGTCCGGGCTCGCCCCGGCCGTGGACACCGCCCGCGAGTCGATCGCCCGGCTCGGGGTCCGGATGCGAACCGCGATGAGCGCTGTCGCATGATCAGAGTCTTCTGATCATGATCATCATGTGGTGATCCTGGGATCATGATCATCGGCGGAGGTCGACCTCAGGTGCCGTCCGATCGAGCCTCCTTGTCCCGAGTCACCGCGGCGGGCAACATCAGCTTCAACCGTCGGCCAGCAGGTTTCAGTCCGGGAGCGAGCCGGTAGACCCGACGTACGAACGGCAGCATCGATCGGACCAGCGGGGAGTCGAAGGCCGGGCCCGTCGTCCGTCCCTTCCTGTCCGCCGTCTCTCGCTGACCCGCCGCGCCGGAGGACTGTGCCGACGGCGTTTCCTGCGCATCCGAGACCGCACCGGTGTTGCGTTCCACGAAGAAGACCATCAGGTCCAGCAGCTGCTGCGCGCCGGCCAGTGTCGGTTCAGGTGAGTACTCCGCCGGCAGCATTCCGGCAACCAACTGCCGGTACAGCGTGGAAAAGTCCAGTGCCAGCGCACGGTGGGCGGCGTCCACCGATGCCCGGGACATTTTGTCGTAGCGGTCAGGATCATCGGCGATCTCGGCGATCTGTCGGGCCAACTCGGCGGCGTCGCCCTGGGGTGTGGCGACCAGCCCTTCGTTGTCCCTGGCCGCAGCCAGCCAGGGCAGGTCGTACATCACGATCGGCAGCCCGCGAGCCTGAGCTTCGGCCAGCGCCAGTGGGTAGCCCTCGATGATGCTGGTCCCGACGAACAGGTCTGCGGAGTCGATCGCGTCGGCCAGTGCCTGACCGTGCAACGGGCCGACGACCGCCACCTGCTCACCCAGTCCCCGCTTGCCGACCTCGTCGGCCAACTGGGCCGCGGTCAGGTCGGCCCAGTCCGGGCCGATGATCCGGAGCCGGAAGTCGACGTTCAGCGTGCGCAGCTCGGTGGCCATCGCGAGGAGTTGTCGCGGTTGCTTCGTGTGCTGTTCCAGCCGACCCCACCAGATCAGCTCCAGCCGACGACCGCACGGCGCCGGCTTGGCGTCCGCGGTCGCCGCGGACTCGACCAGCAACGGGGACGGCGGATTCGGCAGGTAGGCCGCGTGCGACACCCCCCGCAGCTTCCAGAACTCGACATCGAGTGGCGACAACGCGACCAGCGTTGCCAGCGTGTTGGCATGATCGGTGATGAAGGACAACAGGTCCTTCAGGTCATAGACCGGACGCATCGCGAAGTTGTGCACCCAGCCGATCGTCGGTGCTCCCATCGCCCGCGCCATCTGGGCGAAGGCCGGCCACTCCCGGCTGTACAGGACGCGATGATCGATGACGACATCGACCGCAGAGCGACGACAGATCTCCGCCCACTCCGCCAACCGGGCCGACAGTTTGCCTTCGCCCAGTTGGACGAACGTCGCCCCCTCCGGCAGACCGTCGAGGACGCTGCCGTCCCGATGGGCAACGATCGTCACCTGGTAACCGGCGTCGAGCAGATGCCGGGCCTGCGCCAGCAGGACGCCGGAGACACCACCGGTGGTCAGTGATCGGGTGGTGAGCAGCACGCTGTGCACCGGCCGCTGCCCCAGCTCGATCCGTTTGCCGTGCCGGGCAAGGAAATCCAGCGCACCGGGTGCGTACTGGGCAGCCGCCTGCACGACCTCTCGTTCGGAGACCTTCTGCAACAGCAGATCCAGACAGGCCTCGTACAGATCGCTGCTCACGCTCTTGATCAAATAGCTGAGCACGTTGCCGACGATCGACAACCGGGCCGTCTGATAGCCGTCGATCAACGGCTCCGGATCAGGGGTCCGGCGGGCCAGCTCGTGAACGGCCGATCCGATGCTGTCGACAGAATCGATCCCGCCGGCGTAGAACGCGAACTGGGACAGCTCTTCGACCAGGTGGCCGCTGGCGCCGCGTCGGAAGTGGTAGCTGTACAGCCGGTCCTGGATCGACACGTAGCGCTGCGCCTCGGCAACCGCCAGGAACGTGATCGGGAGGTCGTTGATGCGGTTCAGGACCAGGTCGTCGGGCACCCGGGCGTAGGCGTTGCGGAGCAGTTCGGTGCGGAACAGATAGCGCCAGATCTGCCCCTGTGCCGGTTTGCCGACCGGGAACAGTCCGGCCAGGATGGCCTCGCCCTCCAGCAGCCCGTGTGCCGGCATCAAACGGGACTGGTAGCCGCCGACGACGCCGCCATTCGGCCCGATCACCTTGACGCCGAAGCCGACCAGATCGGCTCCCGATGACTCGGCCTTGGCGACCGCCTTCGCCGCCGCATGGCGGTCCAGTTCGTCATCGCCGTCCAGGAACAGTACGTAGCGGCCGGTGGCGGCGAGGATCCCGACCCGACGAGCCTGGAAGGCCGACAGATTTCTTTCCTGCCTGATGATCCGGATCCGATCGTCACGCTGCTGGAAGGCTTCGATGATCTGCAGGCTGGCGTCGGTCGAGGCGTCGTCGATACAGATGATCTCCAGCTGCCGCATCGTCTGTCGCTGGGCGCTGGTCAAGGCGTCGGCCAGCCAGTCCTGGTCGTTGAAGACCGGGATCACGATCGAGACCAGCGGCGCCGATCCCATCTCAGCAGCGTTCAAGGGACTGCCAACCGGTCAGATCGATGCCGACCAGGCGCTGCAGCAGCTCCCGGTCCGCGGCCAGGTCGCCCCGGATCCGGTCCAGTGCCGGTGCCGGAATGGTCAGCGCGTCCGCTTCGACGGGCTTCTTGAGCAGCCTGTCCCAGACCCGCGGCGGGTCCCCGTCCCGTGCGGTCCTATCACCTCGGGGAGGTGAGGAATCCTTGGCTGGGAAGGAATATCGCGGCAGGTCGAGGAACTCCTGGACCCTCACCAGCAGGGGCTCCGGATCGTCGCGCAGGTCCTCGGTCAGCAGCACCAGAATCTGTTCGGACGGGAACCACTCCAGATAGCGCTGCAGCTCCGCGCCGTACAACGAGGTCCGCAGGTAGGTCGACCTACGAGTGATGGCCGATTCCGGCGATCGCTTCTCCCGACCGCGCTCCGCTGCGTGATCGTAGTGGCTGCGGATGCGTTGGATGGGATCGCGCAGCAGGTAGATGATCTTGAGATCGGGGACGTAGCTGTGCAGTCGCTCGGGCACTCCGCCGAAGATGGCGCCCTTGGAGTAGTTGGTTGAGGCCTCGCCGAGCAGTGCCCCTTCCGGAGCTCCGGCGAACAGCGACCGATACCAGTCGAAACCCCGGGTCCAGTTCTTCTCGGTCACGAAGAAGTTCGGCTCGGTCAGTTCGGGCATGAAGACGTCGGGGTGGCTGCGCAGCTGCCGATGCAGTGCCGCCGCTCCGGCCTTCATCGCCCCGATCAGGGCGAAGTCCGGAACCCGCTCTCTGGTGTGGCCGGACGTCGGCGGCTCTGCGACTTCGCTCAGGCGTGCGATGGTTGTGCCCTTTCGACTCGTGCGGTCGATCGTCCGACCACGGATTCCAACTCGGAGAGGAAGCGTTGCGACAGCCGGGACCAGTCGTACTCGGCAGTGGCGAGCCGGTGCCCGCGGCGTCCCATCTCCGCAGCCTCGCGTTTGGCTGCGGCCAGCTCGAGGACGGCGGCAGCGACCTCGTGCGGACTGTCCCATCCGACGACCAGACCGGCCCGGCCGCGCTCCACCAACTGCGCGGCCCGCGGTAGCGGTGTGGTGATCACCGGTACGCCGTAGGCGCAGTATTCGACGACCTTCGTCGGCATGCTGGACCGGAAGTTCGGTGTGTCCTGCAACAGCGACAGGCCGGCCAGCGCTCCGTGCAACCGCGCCAACGCCTGGTCGGCCGGCAGGAATCCGCGCCAGATCAGATCGTTGTCGGCGTGCGCGGACCGCATCAGCTCGGTGCTCTGCTCGTCGTAGGTCGGGCCGATCACCTCCAGCTTCACCGACCCGCCGGTGCGTTCCCGCAGCATCCGGCCGATCTGCGGCAGCTGGTGACTGCCCCGCGCCTCGCTGATCGAGCCCAGATACACCACCCGGTCCTCGCTGGCCGGTGCGAGCACGTCGCCGGGCACCACGACGGCGTTGGGCACCACCGTGTGGGCCTTGCGGAATCGTTGCTGGTAGTCGGTTTCGGCCAGCAGCAGGGTGAACCGCTCCTCGGCCCACCGCTCCGCCTGCCGGACCGCGCGGGCGACCGGCTCCCGGAGGACATTCGGCAGCCACGACTTCTGGGCCAGTGCTCCGGCCGTGTCCTCGTGCACATCCCAGACCAGATGCGGGATCTGCAGCCCCCAGGTCGCGGCGAGCAACTCGGGGTCGTGGATCAGAACCACGTCGTGTCGTCCCTGCTCGCGACGCACCAGCGACCGAGCGGACAAGGCCGCGCGGAGCCGGTTCCGCCCGCGGGCGCGGGGAAGCCGGATCAGCCGGAGTCGTTGCCGTTCCTCGGGTCCGAGGTGGTCGGTGGTCAGCGGTCGCTCATCGGAGAGCGGCGCGGCATAGCTGACCTGCCAGCCACGACGCAGCAGTGCGTCGATCTGTCGGAACCAGATCCGCGAGTCACGTGGATCGTGCACCACGGTGATGACCAGGATCCGCCGCGGCCGGTCGTCGATCGCTTCCATCAGTCCGGTCGCTTCCAATCCGGGAATGTTCATCGCAGATCCCCTCCGAGAACCGTTCGGTCACAGTCGCTCAACGCTCTCCCCCGTCATCACGCCCCGGGTGTCCAGCACCCGGGCGGCTCTGGTCGCGATGTCATCCAGGTCGTAGTCGCGATGTTGCTGCAGCAGCACGCACAGATCGGCCCCGGCGACGCTCGACGCCAGGTCGGCAACGCTGGTCAGCTGGTCCGCGTCCAGCTCCCATTCGCCGATGAACGGGTCGTGATACTGCACGATGGCGCCGCCGTCGCGGAGGATCCGGGCCAGCGGAGCGGCGGGGGTCTCCCGGGAGTCGCCGATGTCGGGTTTGTAGGTGATCCCGAGCAACAACACCGTTGCCCCGGCGAGCGGGATCCCGTCGGCGTCCAACCGCTCCTCGATCCGCTCGGCCACGTAGCCGGGCATCGATTCGTTGACCTCACGGGCCAGTTCGACGAACCGGAGCGGGTGCCCGAGACGGACGCTGGCCTCGTGGGAGAGATAGCGCGGATCGATCGGGATGCAGTGGCCGCCGACACCCGGCCCCGGCCAGAACGGCTGATAGCCGAACGGCTTGGTCGCCGCGGCACCGATCGCCTCCCACAGGTCCAGCCCGAGCTCGCGGGACAACCGCACCATGTCGTTGACCAGGGCGATGTTGATGTGTCGGTAGGTGTTCTCCAACAGCTTGGCCATCTCGGCCTCGCGGGTACCGCGGACGCGGACGACGTCCTGCACCAGCTTGCCGTAGAAGATCGCTGCGCGTTCCCCACAGGCCTGGGTGTGGCCGCCGACGATCTTCGGCGTGTTCTGCAGCCCGAACTCCGGATTGCCGGGGTCGATCCGTTCCGGCGAGTAGGCAAGGTTGAAGTCCTGCCCGGCGATCAGGCCGCTCTCTTCGAGGATCGGGCGGACCACCTCGTCGGTGGTCCCTGGATAGGTGGTGGACTCGACCACGACCAGGGTGCCCGCAGACAACTGGCGCGCGACATCGGCGGCAGCGGCCCGCAGCGGTCCGAGGTCTGGATCGCCGTCCTCCGACAGCGGCGTCGGCACGCAGATGATCACGTACTCGGCGTGCCGCAGTTCGGCGGCGTCGGACGTGGCCCGGTAGCCGTTGCTCACCATTGCTGCCAGGTCGGCAGCACTCAGATCGTCGACGTGGCTGTGCCCGTTGTTGAGGCCGGCGACGATGTCGGCGTCGGCGTCGACGCCGACCACCTCCAGGCCTGCATTGATCGCCGTCCGGGCCAGCGGAAGTCCCACGTAGCCCTGCCCGACGATGGCCACCTTGCTCATGCTCCGAATCCGCCCTTCCGACGTAGCTCCTCCACACCTGGTGCTGCGACGTTGCACACCACCTGCATTCGGCGGTTGCCCCGAAAGCAAAACCGTGCCTGGAAATCCGCGAATATCATTTCACCCATATTCGGTCAGCTAAGCCAGACTTGGCCCGATGATAGCAACGTCACAAGGAACGCTTGACGTCAATTCGGACGTGTGCCACAACCCTCGATTACCGGAAGGTTAACGATTTCTGTCAGTAATATGACCGGCCGACTCAGGACGAGAATTCAGCTCGCGACCGGCGCCGGAGCAACCGACAGAAAAGACTTCTGCGTGGCCGACAGACCGGCCGGACCGACCTCGTACAGCACCGAGGTCCCGTACGCCCGACGGACGTGCTGCCAGAACCTGACTCGGTCCGCCGACTCCGCCGTCGGCATCAGTTCGGCCGGGTAGCCGTAGCAGCGGGCACACCCGAAGTCCGGGGTCGGCAGCACCAGCACCGGCCGGAACCCGGCCGTCAGCAGTTGCAGCTCGGCGATGCTGTCGACGACCTGCTGGATCGACTCCGCCGGCACGCCGCTGAGATCGAAGACGGCCACCGGTAATGCCTCCAGGCCGGTCCCGGCCAGCAGGTTGCCGGCCGTCAGATCGGCGCCGCGACCGTCGGGCAGGACGTCACTGGCCCACAGCTTGCGGGCGATCGCTCGAAACGTCGTGTTCTGCCGGACCCGCGGCAGCACCACTCGACGAAGCATCGGAAAGCCGGGCAGCCGCCGTGCCCGACGTGCCATCGGAGCCAACAGATCGTCAGCACTCACCATGTCCCCCTCCTGACATCCCGCCGGGCATGCAGATCGGCCAACACTTTCGCCGCATCGACGGCGCCGTTTCCCGGATCCTGTCGCGCGATCCGGGCGATCATCTCCTCGCCGTGCTCCAACAGATCGGCCAGCACCTCGGCGGTGCCGTCGGTGTCGACATGGGTCGCATAGTGCGACCAGCCCTGGTCGGCCGCCCACCGGGCCCGCCGGTCCTGATCGTCCAGCGAACTGTTCCGTTTCGGAATGAAGAGCGTCGGCGTTCCGAAGCGGAGCAACTCGTGGAAGGAGTTGTAACCGGCAGCCGAGATGGCCACGTCGAAGGCGCGTTGGTAGGTCGCCAGCGGAATCGGGTTGACCACGTGCACGTCCGGCGGCAGCGCAACATGCGGAGCCACCACCGACCGGGTCACGCAGACCTCGATGCCCAGTTTGCGACACGCCCCGATAGCGGCAGCGGTGTCGCTGCCGACATCCTGCACCGTGCCGCCACTGAAACTGACCAGCGCCAACGGTCCGTCGGCCGGCAGCCCGAGCTCACGCCGCGCCGCGTCGCGGGACAACAGGTCGTCGGCGTCCAGCAGGGTCACCGGCGGGATCCTGGTCGCCGACGCTGTCGTCGTGGCACCCACGTCGGCCGCTCCGGCGAAGTCGCCGGGTTCGATCACCTCGTCGAACCAGGCCGACGTCGACAACTGCTCCCCGCCGCGATCCGGCATCCACATCCCGCGCCGGGACCAGACCCAGAGCGGGTCGGGATGACTGGACCGTAGTTCCTCGATCCCCGCATACGGCCAGGTGCCGTCGAAGACGACGATGCTGGGCCGGATCCGGTCCAGCGCGTGGCCGACCCGCTCGGTGAAGATCTGCTGCCAGTTCCGGGAGTCCATCCCCAGCGCACCGGCGGACGGCAGATACTCGTACGTCATCCCCATCGCACCCACCGCGCCGACGCCCTGGGACATCGACAGCACCTGGGGTTCGAACTCGATCGCCCGCCGGCCGTAGGCCATCAGCCGCATCAGGTGCCCCATCCCGGTCCCGTTGCTGCTGATCAGCAGCAACGCCGGCCGATCCTGCTGTCCCGCACCGGCGGAGCGTCGGGCCGACGACGCCGTCGAGCCGGGTGAGGCTGTTGAGCCGGGTGAGGCTGTTGTTTGTCCGGGGTCGGGGTTGAGCGGCTGCAGCCCGGCCAGCTGCCGCAGCCGGTCGCGATGGACCTGATGACCGAGCCGTTCCGGGCGGACCTCGGCCGACGCGACGTCACCGTCGCTGGCGTTCACCCAGTCGTCGCCCACCAGCTCCAGCCCGGGTGCCGCCTGCTCCAGCTGGCTCCGGATCTCCGCCGACAGGGCCGCCCACCGTGGCGTCCGGCCGAGGTGCTCCTGCACCAGACGGGTGATCTGGTCCGGGTCGTACTCGACCGTGCCGTCGGTGCCGATGACTGTCGTGTCGGCCACCAGCAGCACGTGCTCGGTGCTGATCGGCGGGAGCTGGTCGGCGGCGTGCTGGAGAACCGTCGGATGCCGAATCACCGTGACGTCGGCGTGGACCGGATCACGCCCGAGCAGAAGTCGTGCGCTGCCGTCGGTCACGCTCTGCCGGATCCGGGGATCGAATGCCGCCGCCCGAGCCACCAGAGAGCTGTTCAGGTGAATCAGTCCGGTCGTCCATCCTGCCGAGGTTTGCGCGGTGATCTCCTCGGCGATGTCGGCCGAGGTGCCACCGGGAATTCGGAAATCGGATATGTCGAGCACCTGGACGCGACGCCCATCCGCCACCGACTCCGTTTGTGAATGCAGCACGCGCAGAGATTAACAGGTCGAATTCGTCGACGCCCGTGAGTGAATTTCAGGGAAACAATACGGGACCGGCAAGGGACAATTCGGCGTCAACGAGAGGTCGTGCGGAGGTCTGCCCAGCTGCTGAGATCGAGGTCGACCTGGCTCTGCAGCAGGGCGCGATCGGCCAGCAGCGGCTTGCGAACGCGGTCGACCACGTTCTCCGGGAGCGGCGCCGGTTCGGTGTCCGCCCCGCGGGTCAGCAACCGGTCGCGGACCTGCTCCGGGACGTAACGACGGCTCCAGGTGTCCAGCGGTCGGTGTCGCTGCACCGCCTCTCCGAGGCGGGTGTTCACCTTCCGGTTGCTACTGACGTGGTAGCGCCGTTCGACACCCGGGAACTCGTAGTCGGGCAGGCCGAGGAACTCGACCACACCGGACAGCACCTCGGCCGGCGCCTGCGCAAGATCCTCGGTGAGGATGACGTGGATCTGGTCGGCCGGGAAATAGCTCCGGTAGCGCTGCAGCTCCGCGCCGTACAGGCTGGTCCGCAGGTAGCCGGATCGGGCCGTGATCGCCCGCTCGATGGGCCGCTTCTCCCGACCCTTGAAGACCGCGTGGGCGTGGTGGCTGCGCATCCGCTGCAGTGGATCGCGCAGCAGGTAGATCAACTTCACGTCCGGCACCTCGGACCGCAGCAGCTCCGGTACGCCGGGGAACGCCGCGCTCTTGGAGTAGCTGGTCGAACCCTCGCCGAGCAACGCACCCTCCGGTGCGCCGTCGAACAGTGAGCGATACCAGTCGTGGCCCTTCGACCAGTTCCGTTTCTTGATGAAGAAGCACGGCTCCTTCAGCGAAGACATGAAGACACCGGGGTGTCTGCCAAGGTGCCGGAACAAGCTCGTCGTGCCCGACTTCATCGCTCCGATGATGATGAAATCGGGAGTCCCCTGCGTCATGGCGCGGAACGGTAGCATGCCCGACGTTGCCGAAAGTGAACGATCCGGGTGTACGTCCCGAGATCGCCGATCATGTCCTCACCGGGCCCACTCAACGGGCGAGCAACGAGCGGCCGAGATGATCATCTTTGTCTGCCATCCCGGGCAGCACGAAGAAGTAGCCGCCGCCGACCGGCGAGATGTAGTCGGTCAGCGGCTCGTCGATCAGCCGGGTCTGGACGGCCTCGAACTGCCGTTGCAGATCCTGCTGATAACAGCTGAAAAGCGTTCCCTGGTTGAGTTGTCCGTTGCTGTCCAGGCCGAGATCGTAGTTCCAGCTCCGCCGCAGGATCCGGCTCCGGTCGGTGTGTTCGGTCCGCGGGTTGGCCAGTCTGATGTGGGCATCCAAGGGGATCACCTGGCCTCGCGGATCGGCGGCGAAGTCCGGGGCTTCGGTCTCCCGATCGCCGTCCAACGGTGCACCGCTGTCACGGCGTCGACCGAACATCAACTCCTGTTCCTGCAACGAGACCCGGTCCCAGAACTCGACCAGATTGCGAATGATCCTGATCACCTGGAAGGTGCCACCGGCTGCCCAGGACGGCTGGCCGGTGCCGACCCAGATCAGCCGGTCCAGGGTTGCCGGGTCGGTCGCGGGGTTCGCCGTGCCGTCCTTGAAGCCGAGCAGGTTGCGCGGTGCCCCGGCCGGTCGCGGTGCCGCGGCGGTGCCATTGATCCGCCATCGAGGCTGCATCAATCCGCGGGTGTGCTTGGTCAGGTCCCGTACGGCGTGGGTGACGACGTCGTCGTCGGCGGAGGTGAGCTGGATACTCAGGTCGCCGTGGGTCAGCCGCTCGTCCAGATCGTCGTTGGGGAAGGTCCGCATCGACGTCAGTCCGACCGGCTTCCGATCGGCCAGACCGAACCGGTCGTCGAACAGGGAGGCGCCGACGCCGACCACGACTCCGAGCTTGCCTCCCGGATAGGACGGTCCGAGGATGCCGTTGTCGTCCGGCGGCCGGGACGGGTCGTCCGAGGCCGTCGGGGCGCCGCCGGTCAGGACGCCGATCCGGTCGCTGATGATCATGAACAGCTCGGCCAGCTCGGCTCGACGGTCGGTGATCACGTCGCAGCTGATCACTGCCGTCGCAGCGGTCGGTTCATTGATCAGCGCACCCTGATGCTCACCGTACGGTCCGAATCTCGGCCGCGGACTCGGTTGACCGTCCGCCCGGGCGTCACCGTGCCCGCCGGCCGCCAGCAATGCGGCACCGACGCCCGCACCGCCGAGCATCAGCCCGCGCCGCCCGACACGAGCCGACAGTCCCGTGCCTGCCAAGGGCTCTGAGCCGGCACCGGGTTCTGAGCCTGTCGAAGGACCGGCAGCTTTCATGATCATCCGTTGTCCTGAGTGGTCAGGATCTCCAGCTCGGTGGGGATCGGCGCCAGCGTCTCGAGGGTGTCGCCGACGGCACCATTGAGACGTTCCCGGGCGGTGCCGCTGAGCGCGCCGACGGCGTCGGTGTGTGCCGCCGACCGGGCCCTGGTCACCAGTGCGTCCAGCTCGTCCAGCGATCTGGTCACCGCGGCCAGCAGCGTCGGATCATTGCGTCGCAGCACGGGTCTCAATGCCGACAGCGTCATCCGGGTGCCGTCGATGTCGGCAGCCAATGTCGCCAGGCCGCTGTTGCTGCCCTGATCATCGGCGCCGGTCAACACGAACTGCATCGTGTTCTCCAGGACCTCGTGGGTGCGCAACGCGACGTCGTTGGGCTGGGTGATCTGGTGCGGGAAGTCAACGACCAGCCCGTGCACGTCATCATCGAGTCGTCGGGTGGCGGTCAGCACCTCGGCGGCCGATCCGCCGTGCCAGAGCAGATACTCCACCCGATGGAAGCCGCTGAAGCCCGCATCGTCGACGCCGTCCGGTAGACCGTCGGGCCGCCCGTCGATCTTGTCGGCGTCGTCGCCGAACGTGTCGTAGGCCGCACCCAATCGCTGGTAGTCCAGGTGGGCAACCAGCCACCGTGTCCGGGCCAGTTGTCGATCATGGTCCTGGACCGCCCTCAGCAGCCGATCGGTATCTGCTGCCAGCGTCCGCAGGCCGTGTGAGACCGATCGACGATAGCGGGACACGGCATTGGCCAGGTCGCCGTAGTCGGCCGGGATCCAGCGGTGTACGCCCTCGACCGGGCCTCCGCGGACGGTGAACGGATCGGAGTAACCGACGATGCCGTCATCGCCCTCACACGCCAGGCTGTAGCTGCCGGCCGGGAGCACGGTGACCAGGGTGCGTGAGGCTCCCGGGGCCAGCATCTCGATCGCTCCGTAGGCGTAGCGATGCTGCTGGTCGTAGATCGTGATCTCCTGTGGCGTCGAGCTCTGGTTGACGATCGGATAGCTCACCCGACCGGCGGGGGCCGATCCGATCCCGCGGGCACAGCCGCTGGCACCAACGTTGAGGGAGTGGCTGTCCGAAAGTCTTGCACCGGCTTCGCGTCGCGACGACGCGGTCCGGGTGACCACGACGATCAGCACCAGCAATGCGACGATGATGATCACCGCGACGACCCGCGGCCCGATCGGTGCCACGCGTCCACCAATGCCGGCCGCCCCGCTGTCCGTTTCCCCCATCTCGATGATGATCACAGCGTCCGATGTCCACCGTTCGACGAGTAGATGAACGGCAGTTACTGTGGCCAGGCTGAGAGTCCGACCAGTGTTCATCTGGTGTCAGTGATCTGTCATCGGGCCGTCGCCGGTCCGCCACACCTCGGCAGAACGTTGTCATCGTGACCGATCAGCATCCACGTCCCGGGGGATCCAGCTCCGATCCCAGCACCGCAGCCGCGTCAACGACGCACCATCGGCGGAACCGCCGATCCAAGATCATCACCGCAGCCGCCGTCGGCCTGGTCGCTTCGGCGAGCCTTGCGCTGCAGGCCTGCGGCACCGACGCCGTTCCGGCCCAGCAGCCTGCGCAGCAGGCCGCGGCGCGGACCACGACGCCGATCAAGCACCTGGTGGTGATCTTCGGCGAGAACATCTCCTACGACCACTACTTCGGCACCTACCCGCGGGCCGCCAACACCGACGGCAGCCGGTTCGTCGCCAAGCGCAACACGCCGAAGGTCAACAACCTGACCACCAAGGTGAAGGGTGGCGGCACGCTGCTGACCCGGAATCCGAACGGCGTCAATCCCACTCGGCTCTCCCCCAGCGATCCGCAACAGGTGCTGACCTGCGATCAGAACCACGACTACCTGCCGGAACAACTCGCCTACGACCGCGGCAGGATGGACGCGTTCCCCAACAACGTCGGGACAGCCAAGGGCACCAGCGCATCGGGCGGCACCTGCAAGGCGTCGGACAATCTGGCCTACTACGACGGCAACACCGTCACCGCACTGTGGAACTACGCCCAGCAGTACGCGATGAGCGACAACTCCTACAGCGACGTCTTCGGCCCTTCCACCCCTGGTGCCCTGAGCCTGGTGTCGGGCAGCACCGGCGGCGTCGACAAGACCGCCGGCAGCGTCCGATACGCGACCAGCCGGGACAATGCCGCCGCCGGACAATTGGTCGCCGACGGCAACGGTTCTTCCTCGGTGATCGCCGATCCCGATCCGTACTACGACGACTGCGCCTCGGGCGCCCAGGTCGGCCTGGCGGGCCGGAACATCGGTGACCAACTGAACGCCAAGGGTCTGAGCTGGGGCTGGTTCGAGGGTGGTTTCACCCCGACCACGAAGTATTCCGGCCCGGTCCGGAAGGGCGCCGGCTACGACCCGACGACGGTCACCGGCCGCGCCGCTTGCGGGGCTTCGAGCCCGATCGGCGAGGCCATCGGCGGCACCGGACAATACGGCACCGAGGGCGACTACATCCCACACCACCAACCGTTCCAGTACTACGCGTCCACCGCCAACCCGCACCACATCGCTCCGGCCTCGCTGGACGTGGTGGGCACCGACACCCAGCACTACACGGCCGGCAAGCCGGACTACGACACGGCCAACCACCAGTACGACATCAGCACCTTCGACGACCTGATCACTGCCATCGACCGGGGCCAACTCGGGACCGATCACCTGCCGGCGGTCAGCTACCTGAAGGCGCCGGGCAATCAGGACGGGCACGCCGGCTACTCCGACCCACTGGACGAGCAGGCGTTCATCGCCCAACAGGTCAATGCGATCGAGAATTCCCCGGCCTGGAAGGACACCGCGATCGTGTTGGCCTACGACGACTCCGACGGCTGGTACGACCATCAGTCGGCCACGATCAACAATCCGTCGTCGACGGTCGCCGACGCGATCAGCGGCGACGGCCGCTGCCAGGTGGACGCCAAGAACAAGGGTCGGCAGCAGAAAGCGGAGAAGGCCGAGCCGTTGGGCGGTCAGCAGGGGCGCTGCGGGCCGGGTCCGCGGCAGCCGCTGTTGGTGATCTCACCGTATGCGAAGTCCGATTTCGTTGATCATCACCAGACCCAGCAGGGCTCGATCGTGCGGTTCGTCGAGGACAACTGGAGGCTGAACCGGATCCCCGGCTCGACCGACAGCATCGCCGGCTCGCTCGAGTCGATGTTCGACTTCCGCAGCCACCGTCCGAACAAGAAGTTGATCATCGACCCGAAGACGGGCTTGGCACGGAACTGATGCCACAACGACGGATCGGTGGGACTCCATCCCGGTGTCCCACCGATCTGTTGCGGTGCTGCTGAGGTTTCAGGCGACCGTCTGCGCCGAGGAATACACATCCTCGATGACCGAGCCGAAGTACGGTCCGTACATCGCATTGTGGTCGGAGGTGTAGCCGAACGAGTTCACCGACACCTGGACGCCGGTGCCGGCGGACTCGTCGAAGTCGTCGAACCACGGGCCACCGGACGATCCGCCGGTCATGTTGCAGTCCAGCCGCTGGTCCTCACTGCCACCGAGGGCGTCGGCTCCTGCCGTCGCCGAGCAGTAGTCCAGCGTGGTGCCGTCATACGGACGGGCCTGCGGGTAGCCGAAGGAGTACAGGAACTCTCCGCGCGGCAGGTTGAAGCCGACCGACTGGCTGCCGACGACGTCGGTCAGGTTCTTGCCGTCGACCTGGTCGACCACGGCGAAGCCGATGTCGTAGTTGAAGTCGCCCTCGGTCCGCCATTGCTCACTGGTGCTCAGCCCGGTGGCCTTCCACTTCCCGTACGGCGCGGCGCCGTCGTCGTAGGCCGGAACGAAGACGAAGTTGGTGGCGTACTCACCCGGCCCTTCGTTGACGCAGTGCCCTGCGGTGCTGACGGTGTTCTTGTTGTCGGACTCGATCGCGCTGCCGGAGCAGACGTAGTCGGTCCCGCCGAGGGTGAAGAACACCTTGCCGGTGGTCTTGACCACCGCACCGCCGCCGGTCCACGGGCCGCCGAGGTAGGCGTCGCCGTCCTTCGGCTTCTTGCCCTTGCCCTTGGTGCTGCCGTTGCCCGCAGTGCTCGGCTGGCCGTGCTGGACCGTCGGCGCACCGGTCTCGACCTTGCTCGGCTTCCAGTCGGCCGCAGGGCGGACCGTGCGTTGCTCGGCGGACTTCATCCGATCCGCCGTCCAGTAGTCGTCGACCTTCCGCTGCTCTGCCGTGGTGGTGGCGGCCGGATGGACCGTGGGGCTCGGATGCTGAGGTTCGGCCTGTGCTGTCGGCGCAGCAGCGAGGCCCGCGGCTGCGATCACTGTGGCGATCGCAGCGGCGATGGGGGGCATGCGCTTCATCTGTGGCTCCTTCGATTCCCGCCCGGGGGTACGAACGAGACCCGACCGTAGTGTGCCGGCAGGTCAGCCGGCAATGGTGCGGGCCGTCCGAAACCGGCGCTCGTCCGGTATCGGACACCCGTCGGCGAGGGTCACATCGAGGCGCCGAGCAGACCCCTGGTCAGCTGGAATCCGACGTTGCCGGCGAGATCGGCCTTGGCCCGGATCCGTCCCGATGCGGCGTCGGCGAGCACCTGAAGTGCCGCGCCGGCCTGCTGGTCGATCCCGCCGTGCAGCACACCGTCCAGGTCCGGGCCGTGGGCGGCCACGGTGTCGCTGTCACCGCTGACCTGCAGCACCGGCAGGAACCGGTGCCCGGGCAGCGTCCCACCGACCACGTGGATCAGGGCCAACTCTGCCCCGGAGGCACCGAGCCCGGTGGCGGTCTCCAGCCAGTCGGTCCCGGGCATCCGCATGATGTGCCAGCCGGCCGCTGCCGGTCGCTGTCCGTGGGCGATGGTCGGTGCAGTCACCGCGCGACCGAAGGCTGCGTCGCTGAACGCTGGGGTGGTCAGCAATCTGCTGCTGGTCGGGATGATCACGGTGCCGCCCGCGGCGACGATCCATCCAGCGGTCCGGGCCAGCGCAGCGGCGGCCTCGTCGGTGATCGGTCCGCGGGCGTCCAGCGCGACAGACAGGTCGGACAGCGGCCGGTCCTCCCGGGTCGGCACTCCGAGGCCGGCGGCACGATCGCTGAACCAGTCCTGCACCCGTCGGCCCGACGCTTCGATCCCGCCGTCCAGTTGGATGCTCGCCCAGCCGAACCGGCCCGGGTCCAGACCGGCTGCGGTCAGTTCACCGGAGAAGAAGTCGTTGTGGGTCTTCTCGCAGCCATGCTCCAGCAGCAGCGCCAGTCGTACCGAGCGATGGGCCAGATACCCGACCATGGTGCGGGCGTAGGTGGTGATGTTCGCACCACCGGACACCCCACAGCCTTCGGTGTGCGGCAGCGCGACGGCCCGGGTCGTCCGACCGGCGGTCCAGTCCTCGGCGGCCGCCTGGTCGGCGAGCCGGCCGGCGATCTGTCCCGAACACAACGAGGTCGGCAACACCAGCGCCAACTGCTCGGTCGCGTACCCACTGTCGGCCGGGTAGAGCTGGACCTGCGAGATCGGCGCCGGCGGCAGCGCATCGGACAGCCCCGCGGCCACCTCGACCGGCTGCCCGGGCAGCTCGGCGTCGCGTTCATCGGCCGGCAACTCCTCCAGCCGGCGTCCGATCCGGCCGTCGATGCTGATCGAGATCCCTTGCCGGGGCCCGGTCTGTTTCCAGTTCCGCCAGATCGAGACCTGGCTGTGGCCGGCCTTCTCCCCTGCCGTCCGCTCACCCGACGCGACCTTGATGGTCTGCTGCAGGGTCTCGGTGGTGAGTTCGTCGAAGTCGGTCCCGTCCAGATAGCGCCCCGCGTTGACGTCCATCTCGTGGCTCAGCAGCCGATACCGTTCGGTGGTGGTGACGAACTTCATCGTCGGCACGAACGGGAAGTTGGTGATCGACCCGTTGCCGGTGGTGAAGAAGATCATCGTCGAACCGGACGCCACCTGACCGGCCACCGATTCAAGATCATTTCCCGGACTGTCCATGAAGATGTAGCCCGGGCGCGGGAACAACTCGCCGTAGTTGATCACGTCATCCACCCGAACCTCCCGCGGAAGCTTCCGGGCAGCGCCGAGTGACTTCAGCGAGATGTTGTACAGGCCGCGGTAGATGTTGCCGCCGGACGGATTGCCTTCGGCGGTGTGCCCGTGCCAGCTGACGCGTTCCTTGAAGCTCTGCACGGTGTCCAGGAACTTGCGCGCCACCTCCGGGGTCCGGACGTTCTTCAGTACGTAGCCCTCGGCGGCGATCAGCTCATCGGTCTCGGCCAGGCAGGCGATGCCGCCGCGCTTGATCACCTCACCGCCGACGGCACCCGCCAACGGGTTGGCCGTGACGCCGGAGAACGCGTCCGATCCTCCGCACTGCAAAGCGATCGCAAGCTTGGCCGTCGGCTGCTCGGTCCGCCGCGCTTGCTGCACCTGCGGCAGCCAGGGGGCGACGATCTCGGCGGCCTCGGCAAGATCGTTCTCGAATCCGCCGTGCCGGTCGAAGCTGGCGCAGGGAGCGATCACGGCCGGGTAGCCGTGCTGCTCCATGAAGTAGTTGACGTCCTTGCTGGTGATCACCGCGCCCGGCTCGTCGACCAGCAGCACGGCACCGACATTGGGATGCACCAGGGTGCCGGCGAGCACAGCCAGCACGAAGTCGGCGTTGTTCGGCCGGGTCTCCTCACCGGCCTCGGTGTGCGCGACCGCGACCACGCCGTCGAAATGATCATCGGCCGGGAACCTGGTCGCCAGTCGTCGGGCCAGTTCGGTGGCGAACGCTCCCGATCGGGAGGTGACGCCGACGATCACCACGTGGTTGCGGGTGCCGACGGTGCCATTGCTGCGCCGATAGCCGGCGAAGGTGCTCAGCCGATCCTGGACCGGTGCCACCTGCTCGCCGAGGACCAACGACTGCTCGTCCAACTGATACGGATCCAGGGGCACGTTCAGTGCGCTCGGTTCGGCCGGCAGCCCCGGTACCTTCCGCGCGGCCAGGGCCTCCAGCACCGGTTCGGTGCAGACGTAGTCGCCCGGCACCAGATCCCGCAGGGCGGTGGCGAACGGGGTGTTCCAGCTGAGCAGGGCGGCGCCGTCGGGGATCGGGGCGATCACGAACCGGTGCCCCTCCATCACCCGATGCGGCAGCCGTACCTCTCCCAGACCGCCGCGGCCGCCGAAGTCGACGACCGTACCTGCCTCCAGATCCCTGGAGACCAGCGCGCAGTTGTCCCCCGGTTCGGGGACGACGGCGACCCGGTCGAAGTCGACCCGCTGCGGCTGGGTGCCCTGTCCTGGTTGCGCCATCGCGTACCGTTCCTGCTTTCCGTCTCTTGGTCTCGGTCAGCCCAATGTCCGTCTCATCAGGCCCAGTTCAACGCGAACAGTTCGCGTCGCCGGGCCAGCCGCACCAGCGTAGTCCGCGTCGGTTCGTCGAGGCCCGGGAAGGGTGACCTGGTCCGTTCGCTGGCGATCACGCCACCCTCGGCGAGGATCGCCTTCGCTGCGGCCGGACCGCATTGCCGATTCTCGTAGTGCAGCAAGGGAAGCAGCGTTTCCCACTGTTGTTCGGCGCCGTCTCGATCACCGGACTGCCAGCTGCGCAGGATGTCCACCAACTCCCGGCTCGCCGACGAACTGCTCATGGTGCCGACGGCGCCGGCTTGCAGGTCCGGGATCAGGGTGATCGCCTCCTCGCCGTCGAAGAGCCCGGGGAGCACGTCGGCGTGCCGACCGAGTTCGCTGATCTTGGCTGCCGCCCGAGGGACCTCGACCTTGACATGGGTGATCGCCTCGACCGTGCCGGCGAGTTCGGTGATCAGTTCGACCGGCAACCGGGTCGGGCTCATCGGTGCGTCCTGGACCATGATCGGCACCCGCAGCCCGTCGGCGACGGTCCGGAAGTAGTCGAGCACGCCGTGCCCGCCGACCTGGATGGTGGCGCCGACGAACGGCGGCATCAGCATCACCATGTCGGCCCCGAGCCGGGCCGCCTCCCGGCTGCGTTCGGCGGCGATCCGGCTGCTGAAGTGACTGGTGGTGACGCAGACCGCCACTCTCCCGGCGACCTGGTCCAGCGTCGTCTCCAGGACCGCACGCCGTTCGGCGTCGGTCAGGGAGAACTGTTCGGAGTAGTTGGCCAGGATGCAGATCCCATCCACACCGGCGTCAATCAGATGGTCACAGACCCGGCGCTGCCCGTCGAGGTCGAGTTCCTCGTCGTCGGTGAAGATCGTGGGCGCGACCGGGACGACGCCGGTCAGCAGGTCGTCGGTCGGTGCCGGATCGGTGGTCATCGGACGGCTCCTTCGGGTTGGGTGGTTCGGGTCTGCGGCAACTGCAACGGCTCGAACGTGCGGCAGATCAGCAGATAGCAGGCCGCACCGACGATCACGATTCCGCCGGTGACCACCAGCGGCAACACGAATGCGCTGGAGCCGGTCCCGGCGAACAGGCCGAAGAAGATCGGGCAGATGATGCCGGCGACGTTGGAAGCGAAGTTCTGCAGCCCGCCGACCGAGCCGACGGTGCCCTCGCTCGGCGCGACGTCGGCGGGCAGTGACCAGATCGAGGCAGCGGCGACGGCCAGGCAGCCCATCGACAGGCTGAGCAGGCCGACCGCAACCGCTGCGGAGGGGACGATCGCGGCCAGCGCGATCGACGACGCCAGCACCATCGCGCTGACAATCGGGATCTTGCGGCCCTTGGTCGGGCCGTAGCGTCGGGTCAGCCGGTCCGACAGCGCGCCGCCGCCGAACTCGCAGAAGAACGCCACCAGCGGCGGGATCACACCGACCCAGGCGATCTTCAGCAGATCCATGCCGCGCGCCTCGACCAGGTAGCTGGGGAACCAGGTGACGAAGAAGTAGAAGGCGAAGTTCAGGGCGAAGAAGCCGAGCATCATGCCCCAGACAGTGCGGAACCGCAGCAGGTCGCGCCAGCGCACCGTCGGTTGCGGGGTGTCGTCATGATCGGCGCGGATCCGCGCTCCGCCTTCACGGATCAATCGCTTCTCCGCGTCGTTGGCGAAGCGATGCTTCTCCGGATCCCGGTAGTAGCCGAACCAGCCGATCACCCAGAGCACGCCGAGGCCGCCGGCGACGACGAACGAGGCCCGCCAGCCGAAGGCGTAGATGATCAAGGAAACGATCGGGAACGCCAACGCGGTGCCCAGCCGCGATCCGGAGTCGTACAGTGCGGCGGCCCGGGCGCGTTCCCGCAACGGGAACCAGCGGCCGACCACCTTGCCGAACGCCGACGGCGCGACCGACTCCCCGATCCCGAGTCCCAGCCGGAAGATCAACAGTGTCGCCAGGCCGCCGGCGACGGCGTTGATCGCGGTGAAGAACGACCACCACAGGGTGGCGAAGCCGGCGGCGATCCGTGGCCCGACCAGGTCGACCAGTCGGCCGCCGAGCAACTGGCCCGGTGCGTAGGTCCAGAAGAACGCGGCCAGCAGCACACCGGTCATCGCCTTGTTGATGTCGAGATCGGCCTCCATGAACGGCAGCCCGACCGACAGGTTGGCGCGATCGACGTAGCTGATCGCCGTTCCCAGGCAGAGGAACAGGCCGATCACCCATCGCGCCCGGGTCGGTTTGGACGATGACGCTTCAGGGCCGGAACTCGGGGGCACGGTCATCCTTGACTCCGTTCGACTGTCGACTCCGCTCGAACTGTCGATATTTCGACACATGATCGAGATTTCGCCACACTGTCGCGCCCCGGACGATGTCCTGTCAAATGCGGGGTCAGGAGCGGCCGAGCTCGGCCGACATCGCCTCGGCGGCATCCTTGATCAGCCGACGCCAATCGCCCTCGGACCGGTGCGGCCAGCGCAGGTCCGGTACCGAGATACTCATCGAAGCCACCACCGCTCCGGTGTGATCACGGACCGGCGCTCCGACACAGGTGACATCGGGCGTGGACTCCCCCGACTCGTACGACGTTCCGCGGTCGCGGGTCCGCGCCAGGTCCTCGTCCAGCAACGTCTGGTCGGTGATCGAGCGGTCGGTCAGTCGAGCCAGTGGACCGGAGCGCAGCGCGGCGATCGTCGAGGGCGACGCGTAGGCCAGCAGGGCCTTGCCGACCGCCGTACAACTGGCCGGCAGGGTGCCGCCCATCCGAGACACCAGCCGAACCGCTCGATCGCTGTCCACCTTGCTCAGATAGATCACCTGCAGACCGTCCAGGACGCCGACGTTGACCGTCTCGTCGATCTCCGAGGACAGCGTCCGGGCGGCCCGGTCGGCGATCACCCGGAGATCGAGCTGATCACCGAAGGAGTTGCCCAGCCGGAAGACCTTCACACCCAGCCGGTAGCGGCCGGTCGCCGGATCGAGCCGGAGGTAGTCGCGATCGACCAGCGTGGCCAACAGTTCGTGGACCGAGGACCGCGGGATCCCTGTGACAGCGACGATCTCGGCCTTCGTCATCCCTTCGTGCCGTTCCAGGAACAGCTCCAGGATGTCCAGACTGCGCAGAACGGCCGGCGTCAGCCTCGCCATCGACCCACCTACCTCGCTCCGATCGGGATGGGGCCAGGTTAGCGAGGGTTGGTGCCGGCTCGCCGGTCGCCGGGTCAGCGGCTGGTGTAGTCCTGACCGCGGACCCAGTCCGGGAACGCCCAGGCGTCCGTGCCGACCTTGCTGCCGGCCGCCTTGATCGCGGCCTCTCGGGATCGTTCGGAATCGTCGCTGAGCTTCTTCAGGGCCGCCGGCAGATCGGTCACGTCGCCGGAGAACGCGCCCTGGACGATGGCCCCGAGGTCGGGCTTGACGTCTTTGGCCTTGGCATCGACTCGGGCCACCTCGGGGTTCCGGGCGACCGCCGACGGCGCCAGCTTGCCGAACTGCTCGTACCACGCGCAGCACTGTTTGAACGTCGGGTGGGCGTCGGAGTCCGGCACCACCGACAGATCGATCGGACCGCCATCCATCGCCTCGGCCTGACCGATCCGGAACTCCTCCGAGGTGAACTGGGCCAGCAACGTGCTGCACTCCTCGACGTACGGCGAGTCGGCCGAGATCCAGAGATCACCACCGAGCGGGCCGTTGGTGACGACCGGGTCGTCGCCTTCGGCGGTCGGCAGTTGGGTGACCGCGAGCTTGTCCACGAAGGCGGCGTAGTCGGTCTTCACCACACCGGCATTGAACGGTCCGTCGACGAACCAGACGGCATCACCGGCGACCCAGCGAGCCCTGCCCTTGCGGGCGTCGAGCTGGGAGCTGGCCGGCAGCAGCAGTTTGTCCTTCTGGAAGGACAACAGGAAGTCCAGGGCATCCAGGTAGGCCTGGTGGTGGTAGTTGTACGCGCCGGTGGCGTACTCCATCCCGGCACCGCCGGGGAAGCCCGCGTTCTGCGCGAGATCATGGACGAAGTTGGCCATCCGTGGCAGGAAGGCCAGGTTGAGCAGCAGCCCCGGAGTGCCGGTCTTCTGCTGTGCTCTGCGGACCTTGGCCCGGAAGTCGTCGAAGCTCTGCGGGCCGTCGTCGACGTCGATATCGGCCTTGTCCAGCAGGGATCTGTTGCCCCACGGCAAGGTGACATACATCCGGAAGGTGCCGAGCGGGAACGAGTAGAGCTTGCCGTCGAAACGGTGCAGTCCCTCCACGATCGTCCCAGCCGGCAGATTCTTCACGATCGCGTCGGGGTCGGCCAGCGGCTGGAACCAACCGCCCTCCTGCAAAGCGATGGCTGCGGTCTGCAGACCGGCCAGGGTGAAGACGTCCGGCATCTGCTTGCTCTGCTTGGCCAGTTGCAGCGCCCGACCCTGCTCGTTGGGGTTGTAGACGGTGTAGTCGACCTTCGGCCCACCGTCGGCATGGAATTTGCTGAAGAAGGAGCGCTCCAGCTTTTCCTTCGGCAGGAACTGGTCCCACCAGGTGATGGTGCCGCTCTTGGCCTTGGTCTGGGTCGTCCCCGGCGCACCCTCCGGGGAGCATCCGGTCACCAGGCCGGTTGCCGCGGCTGCCAGCGTGCCGGTGCCGGCGAGCAGCCGTCGCCGGGACAGCGAATGGGACAACGACGGAGGATGAGACATCAGCGCTCCCCTTGCTGGACAAGACGGTCGCAGCCAGGATGGTCTGCCACGTTGAAGATGATTTCTACCACGTTGTAGATCACTTCGACAGACCCGTACCGATCGGCCGGCGGACCGCTCGCCGCCCGGCGGCTACGATCCCGATGTGGTAACCGGAACGTCGCTGGACATGATGATCCGCGTGATCGACCTGGTCGGCGTGCTGGCCAACGCCGTGCTGGGCGGCATCGTCGCGCGCCGGGAGCGGCTCGACCCGGTCGGCTTCGTCACGCTGGCGATCCTGTCCGGACTGGGTGGCGGCATCATCCGCGACGTGCTGATCCAGCACGGCACCCCGGTGGCGTTGACCGACTACAGCTACATCGTGACCGCCGTGGTCGGCGCCGGGATCGCCTATCTACTGCGGATCGAGGGGCGACTCTGGAACCGGATCTTTCCGATCGCCGATGCGATCGCGCTGGGCTGTTGGGCCGTGGTCGGCGCCCAGAAGGCCTTGGCCGCGGGACTCGGCTGGCTCCCCGCGATCCTACTCGGCGGCATCACCGCCGTCGGTGGCGGCACCGTACGCGATGTCGTGTTGCGTCGGGTGCCGGTGATCTTCAGCGCCGACAGCACCCTGTACGCGACCTCTGCGGTCGTCGCTGGATCGGCGATGGTGATCTTCCACGAGCTCGGACTGCCGACGGTCGGGGTGATCGTCGGCATGGTGCTCGGTGCCGGACTCACCATGCTCGCCCGGCACCTGAACTGGCGACTTCCGCACTCCACCGGCTGGCGACCACGGCGATTCGGCGGCCCCGGCGGTGCACCGCCGACCGAACCCTGATCGGGCGCCACGATCCGGACAGCGGCCGGGTCAGGACGATCGGCGCGGCGCGCTGATCGGGTAGGTCTGCTGGGCGGCCAGCACCCGCTCCAGGCCGACCGCGATCGCCTTCTGCTGTTCGGCGGTCAGTTGTCCGGTGAACCGGCGCCTGATCTCGGCGACGTAGGTGGGCTCGGCCTCGGTCAGCTTGCGCCGCCCGCGCGGCGTGATGGTCGCCAGCGACGACCGTCGATCGGCGGGATTCGGGGTCCGGCGGACCAGTCCGGCTCGGCTCAGCTCGTCCACCACCCGGCTGACCCGTGATCGACTGACCACCGCGGACCGGCCGAGTTCGGTCATCGTCAACCGCCCTTCGGGATCCGCATTCAGCTCCAGCAGGACGTCGTACCAGGTCAACGGGATGCCGTGCTCGGCCAACAGCACCTGGTCGAGCTGCGGCACCAGCGTCGCATGCACGCGCAGCAGGGACGCCCAGGCCCGCGTCGGATCCTTCACCGGAGCAACGATACCCAGGAATATTTACGTGCGCACGCACGTTCTTGTGTGCGCACGCACATACATTGATCGGAAAGGATCACCATGTCCCTGCTGCACATCTCCGCCTCTCCGCGCGGTAGCCACTCCGAATCCCTGGCGCTGGCTGACGAGTTCGTCGCCGGGTATCGCCATGCCCAACCCGAGCACACCGTCGACACCCTCGACCTCTGGGACGGCACGCTTCCCGCCTTCGGCCCGGACGCCGCCGCGGCCAAGATGGCCGTGTTCGCGGGTCAGCAACCACAGGGAGCGGCAGCGACCGCCTGGCAGGCGGCCATCGACCTGTTCGAACGGTTCGACAGCTTCGACCACTACCTGTTCAGTGTCCCGATGTGGAACCACGGGCTGCCCTACGTCCTCAAGCAGTTCATCGACGTGGTCAGCCAACCCGGACGCTTGTTCGGATTCGACCCGGCGGCCGGCTACTCGCCACTGATGCACGGCAAGCGGACGGCGGTGATCTCCACCAGTGCGGTGTACGGGACGGGTCGGCCGGCCGCCTTCGGCACCGACTTCCAGCTCCCCTACCTGCGCGACTGGTTCCGGTTCGCCGGACTCGGCGACCCGATCGAGATCGAGTTCCGTCCCAACCTGGTCACCGTCGATGCCGACGATCAGCGCACCGCGGCACTGACCCGCGCTCACACCGCGGGGGCAGAACTCGCTCGCTGCTGACCCGCACGGATCCGGCGACCGACGGGGGCAGGATCAACTCCCGTCGGCCGTCAGGTCGGCACTGCGCGGCGCACTGTCCGGATCGGTGATCAACTGCAGCGCGACGCCGATCAGAAGTCCGTAGTAGCGCGAACCGACGGCGCGGATCTGCTCGGCCGACGCACTGGCCTCGTCCAGGCCTGCGAACGCGTGGGCCAACGCCCGGCGGGCGGCTGCGCCACGCTCGGCCAGCCCGGCCCGGATCGCCTCGTCATGCTGGGCCAGTGCGACGGCCTCGAAGTTGAGATACCACAGCCCGGTGTTGGCCCGGATGGACTCGATCACCCGCGCCCATCGGCGCTCGGGATCGGTCCCCGGCGGTTCGGCCGCCAGCGCACCGAAGAGCAGGTCGCCCCATTCGCTGTTCAACTCGAACAGCACGCTGTTCAGCAATTCGTCCTTGGAACCGAAGTGATAGTTGATCGAGGCCTGGTTCGTCCCGCTCTCCGCCACCAGGTCGCGCACTGTCGTGCCGGCGTACCCGTCGCGCAGCAGGCAGGTCCGCGCCGCCGACATCAAACGCGATCTCGTCGTTGCCACCAGCGCAGACTAGCAGTTGTGTTTTAAACGCTTGTTTCATACGCTTGTTTACATGACCGCTTTCCTCCACTCGCCCCGCACCGTCGCGTTGACGGTCCGCGGACTCGAGTGCACCTACGCCGGCAGTGCCGGCACCGTTCACGCACTGCGCGGCGTCGATCTCGACCTGCCGCACGGCTCGTTCACCGCCATCATGGGACCGTCCGGATCGGGCAAGTCGACCCTGCTGCACTGTGCCGCCGGACTGCAGCGACCGACCGGCGGACAGATCTTGCTGGGCGACACCAGCATCGCCGGACTCGACGAGTCCGACCTCACCCGACTGCGCCGGACGCGGCTCGGTTTCGTGTTCCAGTCCTTCAACCTGTTGCCCGCGCTGACGGTGATCGACAACGTCGAACTGCCGCTCCGGCTGGACGGCCGCCGGGCACAGCGCAGCGAATCGCTGGCGCTCCTCAGCGCCGTCGGTCTGGGCCATCGGGTCCGGCATCGCCCGGCGGAGCTCTCCGGCGGCCAGCAGCAGCGGGTGGCGATCGCGCGGGCGTTGATCACGCATCCGGAGATCGTCTTCGCCGACGAGCCGACCGGGGCGCTGGACCTGCACAGCGCTCGGGAGGTGATGCAGCTGTTGCGTCGCCTCGCCGATCAAGGTCAGACCGTGGTGATGGTGACACACGATCCGACCGCCGCGGCCGTCGCCGACAACGTCCTCTTCCTGGCCGACGGACGGATCGTCGACCGGCTCGCGGCTCCGACAGCTTCGACCGTCGCCGGTCGGATGGCCGAGCTCGTCGCACTGGCCGACCGCGGCCCGGAGGAACGGGTGGACCGATGCTGAGCTATTCGGTGTATTCCGGATTCCGCACCCGCGCCGCGGCCGCGGTTCTGCTGGTCGCCACGGTCGGTGCCGGGCTGGTCAGCGCGATGGCCGGGGTGCTCGCCGCCGGGCTCGCGCCGACCACACGCGAGCAGGACCGGTCCTTCCTGGTCGAGTTTCCGATGATCATGGGCGGTTGGATCCTCGCGATCACGGTCTTCGCGGTCGTCTCGACGGTGACCGTCACCCTGCACGGTCGACTTCGGGAGTTGACGAGTCTGCGCCTGACCGGGGCGACGCCGCATCAGCTGCAGATGATCATCGCCGTACAGATCGGCATCGGCGCGCTGCCGGCCGTCGTCGTCGGGGTGCTGCTCGGGTACCCGCTGGACCGGTTGATCATGGATCGGATCGGGGCCACCGGACTGATCGCGGCACCGTCCGGCTTCGCCCCCGGAATCGGACTTCCGGTAGCCGCCGGCGTGCTGGTGCTGATCGCCGCCGTCCTCGGCGGCTACCTGGGGGCGCGCACGTTCGCCCATCGGCCACTCGTCGGGGCAGTTCCGATCGACGCAGAACCGGCCGCCGCAGGTCAGGTCCCCGGCCACCGACGTCGGAACCCTCGCCGGCTGCTGGCGCTGCTCGCGGTGATCATCGGGATGCTCAGCGCGTTGACCACGCTGGCGCTGCGGCCCGATCAGATCTACTCGACGGCGACCACCGGACCCGGCTGCGTGTTGATCACCGTCGGGCTCGCCGTGCTCGCTCCCGAGGCACTGGCATTGGCGACTCGACTGGTACGCCTGCTGCCGCCGAGCCCGACGATCAGCGGGCATCTCGCCCGGGTCAACCTGGCAGCCGCGCCGGCGCGATTCCGGCCGCTGGTCACCTTCCTGACGCTGTTCGTCGGTATCGCCGTGGGCACCCTGACGATGCAACAGGTCGAGTCCCGTTCCGGCGCCACCGGCAGCATGGGTGCGGTGATGGCGGCGATCAACTATTTCGTCGTCGTCCTGATCGCGGCCTTCATGGCGATCGCCCTGGTGAACAACCTGACAGCGTCGATCGGTCAGCGCCGGCCCGAGTTCAGCGTCATGGACCTGATCGGTTCGAGCAGATCGCAGACTCGTGCGATGGTGCTGATCGAGTCGATCATCGCGATCGCCGTCGGCGGACTCAGCGGCCTGATCGCCGGCGTCTGCGCGGTGATCCCGTTCGCGATCCTGAAGACCGGGGACGTGGCGTCCGCAGTCTCGCTGCCGGTGATCCTGGCGGTCCTGGTCACCGGTGCGGCGCTGTCTGCCGGCACCGTCATACTCGCCACCGGAAGATTCACCACTCGCCGGGTGTTGCGCCGATCGTGAGGATCGGTGAAGCAGCCCGGGCGGCGGGTGTCAGCGCCCGCTCGCTGCGGTTCTACGAGGACCAGGGGCTGATCGTCCCGGGCCGGTACGGCAACGGCTACCGGGACTTCTGCCAGGTCACGGTGGACCGCGCCCAGGCGATCCGTACGCTGCTGGAGTCCGGCGTGCCGACCCGGCTGATCAAGATCATCCTGACCGAGCAGCTCGACGGTGGCGCCGCCGAGCTCGATCTGGACGCGGTGGATCCGGCCGTCGTTGCGGCCATCCGGGATCACCGGCGCAGGATCGTCGCCCGGATCGCGACGCTCGACGAGCGACGGATCGCGCTGGACCGGTTCCTGGCCGAACTCGACGGTCCCAGGCGATCGGCACGTTCGGAGCCCCCGACTTGACCTTGACACCTCTGTCAACGTTCTAGCGTTCGCGGCATGACCGATGATCAAGGTCCGCAGCGCGCCGGTCCGCGGATGCGCGCACTCGTCCAACACTCCGACCGCGGGCCGTCGGACCTGATCCTGCACGAAGATCAACAGCGACCTCGACCGGGTCCGGATGACTACCTGGTCCGGGTCGAGGCGGCGGGTGTCAACTTCGCCGACACGATGCAGACCCGTGGCAGCTACGGCGGCGGGCCGCGACCGCCCTACCCGGCCGGCTTCGAGGCCGTCGGAGAGATCGTGGCCGTCGGTAGCCGGGTCGCCGGCCCGTTGCCGACGGGTACCCGGATCGTCGGGACCGGCCCGGGCGCGTTCGCGCAGTTCCTGGCGATGCCGGCGGCCGGCGTCCTGCCGATCCCTGACAACTGGACCAGCGCCGCCGCACTCGGCATGGTGCTGAACTGGGGAACGGCGCTGGCGGCGCTGCGGCCGATGGGCATGATCACTCCGGGTGACACCGTGCTGATCCATGCCGCGGCGGGTGGCGTCGGGCAGCCCGCCGTCCGACTGGCCCGACACTTCGGCGCCCGGGTGATCGCCACCGCCTCGGTGAGCAAGCATCCGGCCGTTCGAGCGGCCGGCGCCGACGACGTCCTCGATCGCGATCACCCGGATCTGGCGGCGGAGATCCTGCGGCGAACCGATGGTGTCGATCTGGTGCTGGACTCGGTGGGCCGGACGAGCGTCCCGGTGAGCCTGGGGGTGGCCCGGCCGTACACCGGGCGGGTGATCGTCTTCGGGACCGCCTCCGGGCCGGCAGCGGTGTCGATGGAGAAGATGATCTTCGAACACCCGGTGCAGTTGAAGGGCCTGCACATCGGCAGTCTCGCCACGTCTGCACCGGCGCTCTACCGCAACGTGCTGGCCGAACTGACCGATTTGATCAGGCTCGGCGTCTACCCGCCCGGCCGTCCCGAGATCCATCCCCTGGCGGACGGACCGCGGGTCCTCGCAGATCTCGAGGCCGGCCGGACGACGGGCAAGCAGGCGCTGGACCCCTGGCGATGATGGCCCTGCTGATCACCCGACGCTGACTGCCATCCCCCGGACATCGCGTTCGACCTGTGGCCACGGTTGACGCGCCCAGTCCAATCCGGCGCGGGCGGCGTCGACGATCTCGTCGGCCGACCGAGCGATCGCCGCCGCTGCGGCGCGGCGGTCCGCGTCGTCGGGGACCCCGGTCCGCTGCAACAAGACATCGACCTCGGCCAGTCTCGCCGCCAACCAGCCGGCCGGATCGGCTCCCATCCGGGGCACGTACTCCCGGTCGTCGGGTTCGCCGTCGATCATCACCGGATGCCAGTGCATCCGGTCCGCCGCATCGGGAGCAGATTCCAACAGATCGATCCGGCATACGGCCGGTGCCAGGGCGATCGCCGGCGACGCATACACCGATCCCCCGGCCTCGATCGTCATCGGCCTGATCTCCACCCGGACGCCACGCTCGCGGGCGTCGGCCCGGTCGGCCATCGCAGGATCGTGGAAGTCGACCCAGGCCACCGTCACGGCAAGGGTGTCGAAGAGCCAACAGCGTTCGGTCTGATCGGTCATGGTCACCATCATGACCGATGACGTCCGGGCACGTCGGCGGCGGTTGCCTGCCACTCGCCGCGATCGCCGCCAAAGGTCAGCAGCTCACATTCTTCCCCTCGCTGCCGAACAGCTCGAGCCGGCGTTCGTCTGCGACCCCGGGTGTCCCCATCGGGAGGTAATGGAACTGCACGGCGCGTCGGCGGGTGTGGGTGTGGTTGGCCGGCGTGCCGTGATGGATCAGGCCGTGGAAGAAGAGTGCTCCGCCGGCGGGGAGCGGCACCACGATGTCACGACCGGTGTCGACGTCGGTGTCGCACAACTGCCAGTCCCGGCGCCGGTAATGGATCCGGGGACCCTCGCGATGCGTGCCAGGCAGCACGTGCATGCAACCGTTGTCCGCGGTCGCCGGATCCAGCGCGATCCACACCCCGACGATGGGGGTGCCGGGCTCGTAGTTGAAGTAGGCGTTGTCCTGATGCCACGGCTTCTCCCGGCCGCCGCCGGGCGGTTTCAGCAGCGCCATGTCCTGGAACATCGTCAGGTCCTGCTCCCGGGTCAGACGACGGACGACCTGCACGATCCGCTCGTCGCCGGCGAGCCGTGCAAGTTGATCATGAGAGCTCGCGAACCACATCAGCTTGTGGACCAGGTCCATCCGCTCGACCCCGGTTGCCTGCCCGACCCGATCGACGGCCCAGGACTCGTACTCGACGGCGGCGTCACGTGGGTCGGTCAGGACGGCAGCGAGTCCGTCCAACACCTCGGACACCTCGGCGGGGCCCAGCAGCCGACGGACAGCCAGGTAGCCGCGCTCGTCGAACCGATCGATATCGGACTCGGTGATGTCGTCGATCGACTCGACATAGTCCGCAACCCGGTCGGCGCGGTACAGGGCGGTCGGGTAACCGTCGGTGTCGGATCCGGCCTCGGTCACCGTTGACCGCTTCATGAGCTCGCCTCCGTGGTCGGCGTCATCTTGCGCGACAACCACACTGCCAAGCCGCACCACGGTCGGGCAATCGGTGTCCGGACCGATCTCACGGCGTGATCGAAATCGATCATGGCGGACCCGATGCCCTGCTGATCGAGTGCCCGGCTGATTCGCGCGGGTTGAATGATTGAGGGTGGGCGATACTGGACTCGAACCAGTGACCCCTTCGGTGTGAACGAAGTGCGCTAACCACTGCGCCAATCGCCCTCGCATCTCGTCGCCGCCCTCGGGCGGCGCGCAACGAACTGTAGCGCATGCGTCAGCCAAGGCGTGAACCGAGCGTACGATCGGGTCCGTACGGCCCGTTGTCGTGGCCCCGATCGGGGCTGCGGCTGCCGGTCGGCAGGGCCCCGGATCGGACCGCGACAGACCGTCGTGGACCCCGGTTTGGAGTCTGGTCGCGGACCCGCTATTGTTTCTGCTCGCGCCAGGAACACGAAGAACAGCAGGGTTCCAGGGTGTGCATGCGGACGTGGCTCAGTTGGTAGAGCATCACCTTGCCAAGGTGAGGGTCGCGGGTTCGAATCCCGTCGTCCGCTCGGAGCGGGTCTTGCCCACTCCCCGTTGGGAGGGTTCGAGACTCCCTGGTGGAGTGGCCGAGAGGCGAGGCAACGGACTGCAAATCCGTCTACACGGGTTCAAATCCCGTCTCCACCTCGGGCGATTGGCGCAGCGGTTAGCGCACTTCCCTGACACGGAAGGGGTCACTGGTTCAAATCCAGTATCGCCCACCAGGTGAACGGCCAGAGGCACGTCCGGAGAGATCCGGGGGGTGCCTCTCCTGTTTTCCGACCCTGTTGCCGGGCCGCGTCATGGATGGCGAGCTTCTCGCCGCCGTCGACACCGGGGCGATGATGATTCGTGCCCGGCAGCCACCCGCCCGCCGACGCTCCGCAAGCCGCTGTGAGCATCCTCGGTCGGCGTCGCGCCCTGACGTCGGCTCGGGCCTGACGTCGGCCCGGACCTGGCCTCGGCTCGGCCCGGAAAGAGAGCCGGAATACTTCGGCTCGACTCCGGGATTCGTATCCGGGCAGGTTATGTCCACGCGATCCCTGATCGCTGGAGCTTCCTTCCAGATTTGTCCCGCTATTGCCCGACGTCGGTCATCCGATAGGCAAAACACGAGAGGCGCCGCGATCCGTAGGGATCTGGCGCCTCTCGGTGTGGACGGGAACGAGCTCGGGGGTTCACGTCCCCGTCCATGGCTGCTACTCAACCAGTCGGGCGGGGTCGCGGGCAACTCATCGCCGCCGTTGAGACCATTCCGTAATATGCAACCACGTTGGCTGTAGGACAAGTCGGCCGATATTAAATCCGCCCACTTGAATTGGCCCATTACGGCCAGCTACTCACGGCAATTTTGGCCCGGCCGTGAAGGATTCGGTGTCGAACTCTGCCGATTCACCCCTTCAGGCCCGAGCCGGCGACGCCTTCGACGATCTGACGCTGGAAGATCAGGAACAAGATCACCAGCGGCAACGCCCCGAGGATCGACGACGCCTGGATGTCGCTCAGTCGCTGCCCGTACGATCCCTGCACGGTCGCCAGCCCGACCGGGATGGTCATCAGCTTGGGGTTGGACAGCACGAACAAGGGCAGGATCAGGTTGTTCCAGGTGCCGACGAAGGTGACGATCGACATCGCCGCGATCACCGGCCGGGACAGCGGCAGGATGATCGACACGAAGCTGCGCCAGAAGCCTGCGCCGTCGATCCGGGCGGATTCCTCGAAGTCACGCGGAATGCCGTCGAAGAACTGCTTGAACACGAAGACCGCGATCACCGTCGGGATCTGCGGCAGGATCACCGCCCAGTAGGTGTTCAGCAGGCCGACGACGTTCAGCTCCTGGAAGATCGGCACGATCAACACCTGGCCGGGGACCAGGATCCCGCCGATCATCAACAGCATGACCAGGTTGCGGCCGCGGAAACGCATCCGCGACAGCGCGTAGGCAGCCATCGCCGCGAACAGCACGGCGAAGACCACCGTCAGGATCGAGGTGATGAAGCTGGCCAGATACCAGTTCCACAGATCACCACCGGACAGCAGGGTGAAGTAGGAGCCGAAGGTCAGGTTCCAGTCCTTCAGGATCGGACCGGCACCGATCGCGGAGGTGGCGTTGGAGGTCAGCGACGTCTTGATCGCCCACAGACTGGGCAGCAACCAGAGCACCGCGAAGACGATCAGGACGATCCAGGAGACGACGGTGAAGATCTTCCCGGCGCTGCTCTTCTTGCCGGCCTGGGTGATCCGAGCCGGCGGTGCCGCGGCGGAGACGCCGTTGTTGGGCCGGCGGCGGCCGGTGACGACCTCGGGAATCGCGTTCTCAGTCATCTCAGGCGGCCCTCCGTTGCTGGATCATCTCGACGACCTGTCGGAGCACCGTGACCAGCAGGATCACGATGAACAGCAGCACCGAGGCCGCCGACGCGGCACCGATCCGATAGTCGGTGAAGGCGGTGTTGGTGACCAGTCCGAGCAGCACCTGGGTATCGATGCCCGGGCCACCCTGCGTCATCAGGTAGACCTGATCGAAGATCTTCATGCTGGCCACGATCTGCAGCAGGATCACCAGCGTTGTCGTCCTGCTGAGCAACGGGATCGTGATCGATCGGATCTGCTGCCACTCGGTCGCTCCGTCGACCGCCGCAGCCTCGTACAGCTCCCGCGGGATGTCCTGCAGTCCGGCCAGGTAGAGCACGAAGTTGAAGCCGATCGTCCACCACACGGTGGTGATCGCGATCCCGATCATGGCCAGCTTCGGCGTCCCCAGGACCGGCAGCGGATCGGTATCGCCGAGCAGGGTCTGGAAGGAGTTCCACAATCCGGTCGCCGGGGTGAAGATGAAATTCCAGATCAGCGCGATCGCGGCCGACGGCAGGATGAACGGGACGAAGAACGCCAGCCGGAAGATCGCCTGCCCGCGGCGGACCCGGTTGGCCAGGACGGCGAACACGAACGCCAGGATCACCAACGGCGGCACCGTGTAGATCGTGAATTGGATCGTGTGCCACAGGGCCGACCAGAACTCCGGCTTGGTCAACATCTCCTGATAGTTCGCCAGGCCGGCGAAGCTGCCGAACCCGTTCTTCACCATCGTGGTGTTGAAGAAGCTGGTGATGATCATGTAGATCACCGGCCAGATCAGGAAGATCACGTACAGGATGCCGAACGGCGCCAGGAACAACCACGCACTCCGGGTCATCCCCGGCAGCGTCCCTCCGGCTCCGCGCCGGGTCCGCCCGGCCGACGGCGCCACCACACCGGTGGTCTCGATCTGAGCGGTCACAGCGGATTCTCCGTCTTGGCGTAGGTGAGCAGCTGGGAGCGGGCTGCGGCCAGGGCGGCCTTCGGTGTCGCCAGGCCCTGCTGGACAAGGCCGATCTGAGCACCGACGACGTTCTCGAAGTTGGAGCCGGACCCCGAATACCAGGCGGGCGCGTCGTAGACGGCGTAGTCGGCCGCCGACGCGTAGTCGGACTGCGGGGTGAGCTTCTTGTACGCCGCACTGTTCAGGGTCGGCAGGTAGGCCGGAATGTGGCCGCCCTCGGCCCAGGTCATGCTCTGGTCGAGCAGCGACTTGATGAAGCCCATCGCCCGCCGGACCTGCGCATCGGTACGGTCCATCTTCGGTAACACCAGGGTGTGCGAATCGGCCTGCTCGGCAGGTTTGTCGTACAGCGTCGGGATCGGCACCATCCCGAATTTCAGTCCCTTGACGGCCTGCGCCGTGCTGATCTCCCACTCGCCCTGCATGTAGAAGGCCGACTGGCCGGTGAACATCATCGTCTGCGACCCGGCATAGTCGGCGGTGGCCGGCATCAGCCCCGACTTCGTCAGCTTCCGGAGGTAGTCCAGCGTGTCGAGTACCAACTCCTCGTTGTAGGTCAGCTCCTGCCCGCCGTCACCGAGCCACTCGGTGGCGCCGTCCCGTTGGCTGTACAGGGTCTGGAACCAGCGCCAACTCGTTGCGGTGTCACCGACCGTCGCAACACTGGCTCCGGTGTGGCCGGTGACCTCCTTGGCGGCCTTCAGCGCGTCCTCCCACTGCGCGGTTCCCTTGATCGGCTTCAGCTTGCCGTCGGCGTCGAGCAGTCCGGCCTTCTTGCAGACGTCGACGTTGTAGAACAGCACGAACGGGTGGGTGTCCAGCGGGATGGCATAGCTCTTGCCGTCGACCTTCTGGTTCGTCCAGGCCTTGGCGTTGAAGTCGTCGGCGCTCAGTCCGACCAGACCCAGCATGTCGTCGGTGATCTCGCTGAGCAGCCCACCGGTGGCCAGGTTCTTCTCCCGGGTCAGGTGCGAGACCGCCACATCGGGCGGTGCTCCGCCGAGGGTGGCCAGCGAGACCTTGGTGTAGTACGGATTGCCCCAGCTGAAGGTCGCCGCCTGCAACGGTGCCGCGCCGGGTGACTTGCGGTAGCCGTCTTCCATGGCCTGCATCCGGACGCCGTCACCGCCCCCGAAGAGATTCCAGAAGGTCACCGTCCCGGGCGCCAGCTCGGTGCCGGCGACACCGGCGGAGAAGGCGCTGCCACAGCCGGACAGCCCGCCGGCCAATCCGAGTCCGGCAGCCACTCCCAGCCCACCGCGCAGCAGACCCCGACGGGTCAGACGTGTGTGAGAAACCATGCTGCATGCCCCTTTGCCGCGCCCCGACTACACCCTGTTCCGACTGTCTGGGCGAACCATACGACTATCGACAGCGCGATTTCAACGTTGTAACGCAGATTGTGATCTTCACCTCAGCCTGAATACATCGATCGTCGGCGTTAGCGAGCGGCACCAGGCGGGCGCATCGGCATCCTGCCGCCGCGAAGGCAGTCTGGTTCACCGTTGAGCGGCCGCAACGCCGCCGATGGGCCCGGATCGGTTCAGCAGTCTCCCTGGGGCTCAGCGCCGCTCGCCGGGCAACAACTCGGCCAGCCGGTTGGCGGCAGCGAGGGCATCCTCCTGTTGCGCGGCAACCTGTTCCAAGCCCGCCGGGACTTCGCCCTTGACCGCCGGCCGGACCTCGAAGGCGAGGTCGAGGATCGCCTCCCGAGTCGGCGTTCCGCGACGCAACTGCATCGCCTCCCCCGCCACCAGGTCGTATTCGGTGATCTTGGCGCGCCAGCCCGGATTGACCATCAGATCCTCGCGCTCACGCATCAGCCGAGCGAGCGCGTCCAGGGACTGTTCGAGCGCCTGCAACTGCTCCCGGCGGGCATCAAGATCAAGAACGATGGTCGGATCCGGTCCGCCACCGCCGCGGCCACGCAGTCTGTCCAGGAGTCCCATGGGCGTAACCGTACTGGCAGCCCGTCCTCGACCGATCAGGCACCGTTGCCGACGGCGGATCAGATCAGGTGCGCGCCACCCAACCCGATCAGGGCGATCAACCAGCTGACGAAGCTGCCGACCAGGAAATACTCGGTGACCTCGTCGATCCCGACCGCCGTCACCGACGAGGTGGAACCGCGGCGCGCATTCAGTTCGGGGAAGCGGATCAGGCTCTTGGCCGCGATCACCAGGCTCGCCGCCGTGATCTGGCCGGCCAGGCCGAGACCGAGGATCAGCAGCCGCTCCATCGGGCCCAGCAGACGTCCACCGCGCAACTGGTCGGAGGCCTGCGGCTCGCCGTGCGGCTTGATCGCCCCCACCGCGGCCAGCACCTGCCGGACCAGTTCGTTGGCGGTGCTGAGTTGGAACCCGAAGAGCCCGAGGATCAGCAGGAATCGATCCGCGCTGAGGCCGACTGTCGGTCGCCAGCCCACCGTCCGCAGCCAGCGTTCGACCAGGCCGTCGGCCGGCCCGGCCAGGCCACCGAGCAGCAGCATCGCCAGGACTCCGGTGAGCAGCACCGCCAACGGCCAGTGCTCGGCGACGCCACGACGCCGCGATCGGTCGACCAGCAGAGCCCAGCCGAAGGCCACGGCCGCGGCCAGCACCAACAGCACGATCTCGGCCGCCGCGGCGAGCCCGGCCAACAGGCCGAACAGCAGCACCGCCAGCGGCCCGGCGAGCAACGGCAGCCAGGACGGGAACCGCGACCGCCGGCACAGATCGGAGGTCGCGACCGCGATCAGCAGCACCGCCAGCACACTCATCGGACGCTCCCGTCGTCGGCGGTGATCACACGATCTCCCGGATCATCGCACTGGCCGCAACGATCACGTCCAGCCCGTCCCGCTGGGCGCGTTGGGACACCGCAGAGGTCGAGATGCCCTCGTCGCGGGCGATCTCGGTCTTGCTCCGACCGGCCATCAGCCCTCCCAGGATCCGCAACGACCGTGCTGCCAGTGATCCAACCAGTTGGTCCCGACAGAGCAGAGCGGCATCGACCGCCGGCTCACTGGGCCCCTCCCCCTCCGGACCGGACCGATAGCAGAAGCGGGCGTGCCGGGTGCCGGGATGTTCGGCCCGGGCCTCGGCCGTGTTGATCGCCGCCCGTGCCTGCCACCACGCCGGGCCGTCCTGGGTGCCGGTCTCGGCATCGAGCACCTGGGCGGTGCCCCAACCGACACCGAAGCGAACGTCGCCGTCGGGCGCGAGATCGAGCCAGAGCAGGAAGGAAGCGTGCAGGGCTTCCCCGACGGTCGGAAAGCTGCCCTGGAACTCGTCGCCGGCGGTGATCACCAACGGATCGGCGACCGGATGATCGGCGGCGCTGCGGGCCAGCGCCGTATTCAGCCGTTGCTGCAGCCCGCGGCGGTCGGTCGATTTCCGGGATCCGACCAGGTCCCCGATCACCGCGGCGCGGTAGTCTCCAGGGGCAGGCCCGCGAACGCCGGGCGACCGATCATCGTCCGAGCCGGATCCACCCGAACGACCCGTCGTTGAAGCTGATTCCTTCATTCTGCAAGTCTGAAGCTATTCACTTCATATGACAAGACCTCGGTGACCGATCACCGGTCGGCGACGACGACGTCGATCCCCGACCGGCGGAGTTCGGCCACCGTGGACCGCGGGGTCTCGCGATCCACTACGACGTGATCGAATTCGTCCAGATCTCCCAGCGCGTGCAGGGCGCCGGAGGTGAACTTGGTGTGGTCGACCAGCAGCACCCGGGTCGCCGAGGCGTCCAACATCGCCCGCTTGGTGTCGACCGTCTCCAACGCTTGGAAGCAGACCGTGCGGCCGACGATCGCGGCTGCCGACATCAACAACAGATCCGATCGCAGCCGTCCGATCGCCTGGTTGGTCATCCGGCCCATGAAGGATGCGCACCACGGGTGGAACTCCCCGCCGAGACCGATCACCGAGATGTCGTCGATCACGCTCACCTCGTTGATCGCGATCAACGAATTGGTGATCACGGTCAGCGGTGCCACGTCGGCCAACAGCGGGATGATCTGGTGCACCGTGGTCGAGTCGTCCAGCAGCACCGACTGCCCGGTGTCGAGGTAGTCCAGCGCCGCCGTGGCCAGGGCTCGCTTGATCTCGGTCCGTTGCGCCTGGCGATAGACGACGCTGGATTCCACCAGGGTGGACGCCAACGCCGTCGCCGTACCACGTGATTTGCGGAGCAACCCGCGGGCCTGCAACTCGTCAAGATCACGATGCGCGGTCATCACGCTGATCTTGAACTGATCGGCGATGTCCTCGATCCGCAGCGAACCGTGCCGCATCACCGCATCGGCGATCGCGTGTTGGCGATCGGTGCGTTTTCCCTGTCGGGAAACCGCATCCGTGGCATCGGCCTCGGTGCTCATCGCTCAGCTCCGGCCCATCGCGGCCGCCTCGCCGATCACCCGACCGAACGCCTCCGGATCGTGGGCGAACCGGCCCAGGAAGAGCCCGTCGACGGCATCGCCGAGCTCGGTCAGCAGTCCGGGACCGGCGCTACCTCCGTAGATCACCCGGACCTGTTCGGTCCGATGATCGTCGGCCAGCCCGGCCCGCAGCTGTCGACACACCGCCCGGACATGATCGGCGTCGGCCGGCTGCTCTGCTCCGATCGCCCAGACCGGCTCGTAGGCGATGATCAACTCGTCCAGCCCGGAGTCGACCTCGGCCAACGCGCTGAGCACCTGCTGGCGGCACAGATCGACCGCCCGCTCCGGCGAAAGATGATCTTGCTCCCCGACGCACAGGATCGGTATCAGCCCGTTGCGTGCGGCCGCCGCCAGCTTGCTCGCGATGATCTTGTCGTCCTCGCCGAACAGCTGGCGCCGCTCGGCATGCCCGACCTCGACGTAACGGCAGCCCAACGACGCCAGGTCACGTCCACTCACCTCACCGGTGAAGGCACCGTGGTCGGCCCACGCCAGGTCCTGGGCGCCGACAGCCACCGGCGTACCCCGGGTGGCTGCGGCCACGGCGTCGACGGAGACGAAGGTCGGCAGCACCGCGACCCGGACCCGACCGTCCCGTACGGCCGGTTCGGAGTCGGCGGTCGCGACCACGTCGGTGACCCAGCGCAACGTGGCTTCGTGGTCCAGATACATCTTCAGGCTGACGCCGAGGAAGATCGGAGCCCTGGTCACCTGTACCTCCTGGTCGACATCGTCATCGCCACCTGCACCTGCGCAGGATTCGTCAGCAGGACGATCCGGTCGCCTGATCGGCGCTGGCGTCGACCCGCTTCTCGTAGTCGGTCAGCACCGCGACCTTCTCCGCCGAAGCGCTGGACTCGTCGAAGGTGTAGGTCAACCACTGGCCGGCCAACATCCGGGCGAGTTCCAGACCGACGACCCGCTGGCCGAAGCACAGCACCTGGGCGTTGTTGGAGAGCACCGCACGCTGCACCGAGAACGGATCGTGGGCGGTCACCGCCCGGATGCCCGGCACCTTGTTGGCCGAGATCGCCACCCCGAGTCCGGTCCCGCAGACCAACAGCGCCCGATCGGCCTCGCCTCGAGCGACCATCTCCGCCGCGGCGATCGCGATCGTCGGATACGGCGTGTGCCCGGAGGCGTCGACGCCGGCATCGACGACCGACTCGACCAGATCGGAATTCTCCAGATCCTTCTTCAGCGCTTCCTTGTAGTCGAAGCCCGCATCATCGGACCCCACCACGATCTTCCACCCGCTCATCTCACTACTTCCTTCGCGTTGTGCTCGTCTTGTCGAGATTCTGGTCAGAGGTCCTGGGCTACGGCGGTCGCGATCAGGGCGAACGAGATCGCTCCGGGGTCGGCGGTGCCGAGGCTCTTCTCGGCGTGCGGCCGGGCCCGGCCGAGCTTGGGCATCAGGTCGGCGGTCGCCTGCGCCGCCTGGGTGGACGCCTGCGCCGCCTCGGTCCAGCCCGCCGCGAGGTCCTTGCCGGACTCGACGGCCTTGCCGAGCGCGTCGGCGAACGGCACCAGGGCGTCGATCATCGTCTTGTCGCCGACCTGGGCGCCGCCGATCCGGCGCAGTGACTCATCGGCGGCGCGGACGCCGGCGGCGACGGTTGCCGGGTCAGGTTTGACCTCGTCACCGACGGTGCGTCCGATCGCGTCCAGCAGCGCACCCCACAACACGCCCGAGGTGCCGCCGGCCTGGGCGGCCCACGCCGCTCCGGCCTGGACCAGCAGGGTCTGCGCACCGGGTTGCCTGTCCAGCAGCCCGTCGGCCGCCTCCACCGCGGCCCGGGCTCCGCGTTCCATCCCGATCCCGTGATCGCCGTCGCCGGCGATCGCGTCCAGCTTGCCGAGTTCGTCGGCGTGCTCGGTGATCGTCCGGTGTACCGTGGTCAGCAGCCCGGCGATCGTCCGGGCCGCCTGCCGTGACTCCTCGGTCGCGTCGCCGACCTCGACCGCGGCACTGGCGTCGACGTCGTCCAGCACCTCGCCCTGATCCGCCTGCAACGCGCCCTTGCGGTAGCCGGAGGTATAGGAGGGCGTGGCCCAGAGTTGCTCGATCTCCTCGTCGACCCACCAGAGGCTGAGCGAAGCGCCGGCCATCTCGAAACTGGTGACGAGTTCGCCGACCTCGACATCGGCGGCCACCAGGCCGTCCCGCTCGGCCAGGGCGCGGACATCGTTGAAGAGGATGAAGAGTTCCTCGTTCTTGACCGCGCCGAGACCGTTGACGAAGATCACCGCACGATCACCGGCGCCGTCCGGCTTCTCCGCGATCACCGCGTCCCACAGCATCGTCGCCAGTTCCTGGGAGCTGAGCAGCCCGGTCTCGTCGATCCCCGGCTCGCCGTGGATCCCGACCCCGACACCCATCCGTCCCTCGGGCACGGTGAACAGCGGCTCGTGCGCACCGGGCAGGGTGCAGCCGGAGAAGGCGACGCCCAGCGTACGGATGTTGTCGTTGACCTTGCCGGCCAGCGCGACGACCTGGTCCAGGTCCTTGCCGGCCTCGGCCGCGGCGGCGGCGATCTTGTAGACCGCGAGTCCGCCGGCGATGCCGCGCCGCTTGTCGCGTTCGTCTGCCTTGGCCGAGGAGATGTCGTCGGTGACGAAAAGGGTCTCGGCCGCGATGCCTTCGGCCCGCAACCGGTCCCTGGCCTGATTGAAGTTCAGCACGTCGCCGGCGTAGTTGCCGCAGGTGAGCAGCACACCGCCGCCGTTCTCGACCGCCTTGGCCACGTCGTAGACCTGCTGGCCGGACGGCGAGGCGAACACGTTGCCGACGGCCGCTCCGTGGGCCAGGCCGGGCCCGACCAGGCCACCGAAGGCCGGGTAGTGGCCTGAGCCGCCGCCGATCACGACGGCAGGCTGACCCTGCGGAGTGGCGGTCCGGCGCGCGACTCCGCCGGGCACCGCCCGGACCAGGTCGCCATGGGCCGCCACGAAGCCGGCCGTTGCCTGCTCGCTGAATCGAGCGGGGTCGTTGCTGATGAAGGACATCGATGTTCCTAACTCGTCCGTGCTCGCGCCACGAGCATCGCTGCTGCGTCAGCCCCACCATACTTCACACGAGTCGTGTGAGATCCCACATGGCTCGTGTGCATTCTCACAACTTCTCCACAGTTGTCAGAGTGTGGTCGTGCGACGAAAGCACCGATCAGGAAGAAGCGTTGCGAGGACCGTGTTGCGCGTCGGTCGCCGGGCGCAGGAGCGCGGGCGGGCCGGGCCCCGCCGAACGAGGACAACGCAGCCGATCGCTGTTCAGGCTTCGACGGATCGCGCGAACGTCGGGCGCGGGACACTGGAGCCCAACCACCTTTGGCAAACTTCCGGTGGATGGGTCAGTAACGTACGGACCTCCGGAGCGGGGATGGAGGGTACGTGAGCGATCTCTTCGCGGAGCTGTCCGCGGTCGAGCAACATGCGCGGTACGCCGCGGGCGAGGTGTCGCCGGTCGAGGTCACCGAGGCCGCGTTGGCCAGGATCGAGGCCGCCGAGCCGGTCCTGCACGCGATGCAGATCAGCTGGCCCGAACGGGCTCGCGCCGCGGCCCGGGCGAGCGCCGACCGGTGGGCCGCCGGCCGTCCGCTCGGGCGACTCGACGGCGTCACGGTGACGATCAAGGACAACGTCGACGTCGCCGGTGAGCCGACCCGCTGGGGTACGGCGGCCAGCCCGGACCAGCCGGCGACCCGCACCGCGCCGGTCGCCGAGCGGCTGTTCGCGGCCGGGGCGGTCGTGCTGGGCAAGACGACGATGCCGGACTGGGGCATGCTGTCCTCGGGCATCTCCTCGGTGCATCCCACCACCCGGAACGCCTGGAACGCCGACTGGAACGCCGGCGGTTCCAGTTCCGGTGCCGGTGCGGCAACGGCCGCCGGGTACGCGCCGATCAACCTGGGCAGCGACATCGGCGGTTCGATCCGGCTGCCGGCCGGCTGGAACGGCTGCCTCGGCTACAAGCCCAGCTTCGGCCGGATCCCGGTCGATCCCGCCTACATCGGCCGCACCATCGGTCCGCTCACCCGGACGGTCGCCGATGCCGCCCTGACGATGGCGGCGCTGTCCGGGCCGGATGAGCGCGATCCCTACAGCCTGCCGGCTCAGCCCATCGACTGGAACGACCTCGAGCTGCGTCCCGCCGGGCTGCGGATCGGCCTGCTGACCGAAGCGGGCACCGGTACGGCGGTGTCTCCTGCCGTCCGCGACGCCGTGCTCGCCGCCGCCGACGTGTTCGCCGCGGCCGGTGCCGACGTCCGGCCGCTCGAACCGTTCCTCACCGCCGACCTGCTGGAACGGGTGGATCGGTTCTGGCGGGTCGGCCACTGGAACGACTATCTCGCGATCCCGGCCGAACGCCGCGACCTGCTGTTGCCGTTCATCGCCGACTGGTCCCGGGCCGGGGCCGAGCTGACGGGGCCCGAGGCGACCGCCGGCAGCGACGCCCAGTTGCAGATCGCCAAAGTCGCGTTGGCCGCCACCGCCGGCGTCGACCTGGTGCTGTCCCCCGTCTCTCCCGAGCCGACCTATCCCGCCGATTGGCCGATGCCCAGCAACGACGTGGAGCACGCGATGGACCACATCGGTTTCTGCATGCCCTACAACATGTCCGGCCAACCGGCGATCAGCATCAACTGCGGCTACACCGATGATGCCCGGCCGATCGGTCTGCAGATCGCCGGTCGGCGGTTCGACGACCGTACGGTGCTGGCAGCCGCTAGCTTCTACTCCGACCACGGCCCGGCCGACTCGCGGCGTCCGTGGCCCAAGATCTGGTGACCGAACCGAGCCGGGGGCGGCATGCTAGTGGTCTTCGACGTACGGAGAGGACCATGCCGTGGACGTTCCGCCGGGCGTACGGCTGACGAAGCGCTTGGACAGAAAGGCCTGCCATGAGCACAACCGCTGAACAACCCACCCGGTCGCCACAGACCGGCGTCAGCCGGGGCACCCGATCCCGGGCGGCGACGATCGGTGCCGGAGCGATCCTGTCGGTGTTGCTGCTGGTCGTGACGGCCTGCTCCGCCGGCGCCGGCGACTCCGGCGGCGGCAACCCGTCCGGCGGCGCGGCCGATCAGACGCTGTCGATCGGGCTCGGTGCTGCCCCGGCCAATCTGGACATGACCCAGACCGCGGGCGCGGCGATCCCGCAGGCGCTGATGTACAACGTCTACGAGGGCCTGGTGAAGCTGGACGGCAACGCCGACGTCCAGCCGCTGCTGGCGAAGTCCTGGAAGATCAGTGACGACGGGCTGAGCTATGACTTCACCCTGCAGTCCGGGGTGAAGTTCTCCAACGGGGATCCGTTCGACGCCGACGTGGTGAAGTCCAATCTGGATGCGGTGCCGGACTGGAAGGCGAACACCCCCACGGTGTTGTCCGCGATCAAGTCGGTGCAGGCGGTCTCACCAACCGAGGTCAAGATCAACCTGAAGCAGCCGGACAACAACCTGCTGTTCTGGTTGGCCGGTCCGCTGGGGGCGATGTTCTCTCCGAAGGCCAAAGATGATCTTGCCAACTCCGCGATCGGGACCGGCCCGTACCTGATGGACAAGTACAACCGCGGCGAGTCGTTGATCTTGAAGCGGAACGACAGCTATTGGGGCACCAAGGCCAAGCTGAGCCGAGCGACATTGCGGTATTACAGCGACGCCAACGCCCCGGTGAACGCGTTGCGCAGCGGCGATCTCGACGCGGTCTACCAGAGCCAGGCCGCCGACCAGGTCAAGCAGTTCCAGTCCGACCAGCAGTTCACCGTGCAGATCGGCGTCACCACCGGTATCACCGTGATGTCGATGAACAACGCCAAGCCGCCCTTCGACGACAAGCGTGTCCGGCAGGCGATCATCTACGGCGTGGACCGTAACGCCGTCAACACCACCTCGACCAACGGGCTGGGCAAGGTGCTCGGCGGACCGGTGCCGCCGACCGATCCGTGGTACACCGACCTGTCCAAGAAGTATCCGTACGACCCGGCCAAGGCCAGGCAACTGCTGAAGGCGGCAGGCAAGTCCAAGCTCAGCGTCGACTTCAACGTCCCGAGCCTGCCGTATGCCCAGACCATCGCCCAGGTGGTGAAGTCCGACCTGGCCAAGATCGGCGTCACCGCCAACCTGCACACCCAGGAATTTCCGGCGGTCTGGCTGGACAAGACCTACACCAAGCACGACTACGACCTGACCGTGATCAATCACGTCGAGGCCCGCAACGTCTTCAACTACGCCAACCCGGACTACTACTGGAGCTACCGCAACAAGGCGGTCCAGAAGGAACTGAACGATGCCGTCGCCGCCCCGGACAAGGAACAGTTCACCAGCCGGATGAAGACCGCGGTGAACGGCATCGTCGACGACGCGGCGGCAGACTGGCTCTACAACGCGCCGAACATCGTGATCGCGAAGAAGTCGGTCACCGGACTCGGCGCCAACGACACCGGGGTCTCACTCGATCTGACCAAGACCGGCAACCCGTCCTGATCATGCACCAGGTCTCCGACGTCAGGCGCTGTTGATCATGGTCGTGCGATTGGCGCGACGGGCAGGCATCTTCGTGCTGACCGCCTGGGTTGCCTCGATCATCGTGTTCACGCTGCTGGCGATCCTGCCCGGTGACGTGGCCCGCACCATGCTCGGCGTCCAGGCGACCCCGGAGGCGGTCGCGGCGCTGCGGACCGAACTCGGTCTGGACCGACCGGCGCCGCTGCGCTACCTGGACTGGCTCGGCGGCCTGCTGCGCGGCGACCTCGGCGTCTCCTACGTCACCCATCAGCCGATCGCCCCGGAGGTTTTCGAGCATCTTCAGGTGTCGCTGATCCTGGTCGTCTCGGCCATGATCATCGCGATCTGCGGCGCCTTCCCGGTCGGCATCTTCGCCGCCTGGCGACAGGGTCGCCCGGACGGCACCGTGATCAGCGCTCTCAGCCAGATCGCGGTGGCGGTGCCGGGCTTCCTGGCCGGACTGCTGCTGGTGATCGTCTTCGCCGTCACCCTGCACTGGCTGCCGGCCAGCGGTTGGGCGGCACCGATCGAGGGGGCCGGTCCGTTCCTGTCCCACCTGATCCTGCCGGCCCTGGCACTGGGGCTGATCCAGGGTGCGATCCTCAGCCGCTACGTCCGGTCCGCGGTGTTGGACATCGTCGCCGAGGACTTCATGCGAACCGCCCGGTCGAAGGGCCTGACCCCCTTCCGGGCGTTGCTCCGACACGGTCTGCGGAATGCGTTGATCCCGGTGGTGACCGTTTCCGGGATCGAGTTGGCGGCACTCTTCGTCGGTGCAATCGTGATCGAAACCGTGTTCGTGGTGCCCGGCATCGGCAGTCTGTTGGTGAGCGCGGTCCAGAACCGGGACCTGATCGAGATCCAGGGCGTGGTGATGGTGATCGTGATCATGGTGCTGCTGATCAATCTGTTGGTCGACCTGCTCTATGCCGTGATCGACCCACGACTGAGGAGCGCCCGATGACGACACTTCCGGTCCGCCCCGGCATGGTCGCCGAACCGGCCGGACGTCGACGCCCGAACTCCACCCTGATCGTCGGCGCCGTGATCGTTGCGGCGATCGTGCTGAGCTGCCTGCTGTCGTTCGTGTGGACGCCGTACGACCCGACGCTGGTCGATGCCTCGATCCGGCTGCAGGGCCCGTCGACGGCCCACTGGCTGGGCACCGACTCCTTCGGCCATGACATCTTCTCGGTGATCCTGCAGGGCACCCGGACGACGCTGGCGGTCGGCGTGATCGCGGTCGTGGTGGCTGCCGCGATCGGGGTCCCGATCGGCATCATCGCCGGCATCGCGGGCGGCGGAGCCGGAGCCTGGCTGATGCGCTGGAACGACATCATGCAAGCGTTCCCGGCCTTGTTGTTGGCGATCATCTTCGGCGCGATCTGGGGCGGCAGTACGGTCACGGCGATGACGGCGCTCGGGATCGGAACCGCACCGGCCTTCGCCCGGGTCGCCCGTGCCGGAACGCTGCAGGTGATGAGCCGGGAGTACGTGTCCGCGGCCCGAGCAGCCGGCCGCGGCCGCTTCTTCCTGGCTGTCCGGCACGTCCTGCCCAACATCGGCGGCGTGTTGATCGTCCAGGCCTCGGTGAACTTCGCGGTCGCGGTGCTCGCCGAGGCAGCCCTGTCCTACCTCGGTCTCGGCACCCCGGCACCGACGCCGAGTTGGGGCCGGATGCTGCAGGAGTCGCAGACCTACGTGTTCAGCACGCCGCTGTTGATCGTCTGGCCGGGCTGCGCTATCGCGCTCACCGTGCTGGGTTTCAATCTGCTCGGTGACGGGCTGCGAGACCTGCTGGATCCTCGGTCGGAGGGCAACCGATGAGTCTGCTGGAGGTTGCCGGGCTGAATGTCGCCGCCGGTCGCACTGCCCTGGTGCAGGATCTCGATCTGGTCATCGAACCCGGTGAACGGGTCGGGCTGATCGGCGAGTCGGGATCGGGTAAGTCGCTGACCTGTTTGAGCATCATGGGCCTGCTGCCGGCCGGGCTGACCGCGTCCGGGTCGCTGCGGCTGGACGGAGTTGATCATGATCTGCTCGTGGCCCCGGAGTCGGCCTGGTCGACGCTGCGCGGCCGTCGGCTGTCGATGATCTTCCAGGAACCGATGACCGCACTGAACCCCCTGATGAAGGTCGGCCGGCAGGTCGCGGAGATGATGACGCTGCACGGTGCGGACGCTGCCGCGGCGTCCCGGCGGACCGTCGAACTGCTCGACCAGGTCGGGCTGCCCGACCCGGCGGTCGCGGCACAGGCCTACCCGCATCAGCTGTCCGGCGGGCAGCGGCAGCGGGTGATGTTGTCGATGGCGATGGCCAACTCCCCCGATCTGCTGCTGGCCGACGAGCCGACCACGGCTCTGGACGTGACGGTGCAGGCGCAGGTGTTGGACCTGATGCGGGCCCAGGTCCGCGAGCACGGCACGGCGCTGTTGTTCATCACCCACGACCTCGCCGTCGTCTCCGGGATGTGCCAGCGGGTGTTGATCATGAAGGACGGTCTGATCGTCGAGTCCGGCAGCATCGATCAGGTCTTCTCCGATCCCCGGCATCCCTACACCCGCGGGCTGCTCGCGGCCTCCGCCCTGGCCACCGATCCGCACACCGGTCGCCTGATCACCGTTCCCCGGGGTCCTGAGCCTGTCGAAGGACCTGAGCCCACACAGGGTCCTGAGCCCGCCGAAGGACTGTCAACTCAACCACCAGCCCTCCGACAAGCTCAGGGCCCTTCGGACGGACAAGCTCAGGGACCGGCGGCGCACGACGTCCTGGCAGACGGGGACCCGGTGATCTTCAACCGGAGCGACGCACCGGTGATCAGCGTTCGGGAGCTGGGGCGGACCTACCACCGCGGGCGAACCTCGTTGTTCGGTCGGCGACGGGAGGTGACCGCGTTGGACGACCTGTCCTTCGATGTCTCGTCGGGTGACCGGTTCGGCATCGTGGGCGAGTCCGGATCGGGCAAGTCGACACTGCTCAGACTGCTGTGTGCGTTGGATTCTCCGACCACCGGCAGCGTCGAGGTGGCCGGACAGCAGCTGGCCGGCGCCAAGGAGCGCAACCTGCGGGCACTGCGCGAGCAGGTGCAGATCGTTTTCCAGGACCCACACTCCTCGCTTGACCCGAGGATGCGGATCCGCGACGTGGTGGCCGAGCCGCTGCGCGCAGTCTCCGACGCCGGCCGCCGCAGCAGGGTCACGGAGATGTTGCAGGCCGTCGGGCTGCCGGCCGACGCCGGCGACCGATTCCCGCACCAGTTCTCCGGCGGCCAGCGACAACGCATCGCCATCGCCCGAGCGCTGATCACCGAGCCGAGCGTGCTGTTGGCCGACGAGGCGGTGTCGGCGCTGGACGTGTCGGTCCGTGCCCAGGTGCTGAATCTGCTCGCCGACCTGGTCAGCAGCTATCGGCTGACCCTGGTGTTCGTCTCGCACGACCTGAACGTGATCCGGCACCTGTGCGACACGGTCGCTGTGATGCAGTCCGGGCGGATCGTCGAGTGCGGCCCGACAGAGCAGCTCTACGCCGAACCGCGCCACCCGTACACCGAACGTCTGATCGGCGCGCTGCCCGAGTTGCACACCACGGCCGTCGGCCGATGACGAAAGGCGATCGTTGAACCAGCTGCCCACGAGCCCTGAGACCGATGGGCCTGACACCGATCCGAGAGGTGCGATCACTGCCGTGCCCGGGGTCCGGGTCGGGCACGTCAGCCGGGTCGACGATGATCATCTGACCGGCGTTACGGTGGTCCTGCCGCCCCGTGGCACCGTCGGCGGCGTCAGCGTACGGGGCGGCGGGCCCGGTACGCACGAGACCGATGCGTTGGCGCCCGGGACGCTGGTGCCGACCGTCGACGCGGTGGTGCTGACCGGTGGCAGCGCGTTCGGCCTGGTGACGGCGCACGGAGCCCAACGGTGGTGCGCCGAACACGACCGCGGCGTGCCGATGGGCGCTCCCGGCGAGGTGGTGCCGATCGTTCCGGCGGCCGCGATCTTCGACCTCGGACGGGGCGGCCGGTTCACCGCCCGCCCCACAGAGGACTGGGGCTACCGAGCGGCCGTCGCCGCCGATCACAGCGGCGACGGCGCCGAGGTCGAGCGCGGAAACGTCGGCGCCGGCACCGGCGCCCAGGTCGCCGACGGACGACTGAAGGGCGGGGTCGGGACGGCGTCGGCGACGGTCCGGTTCGACGGCGGGTCGGTCACCGTCGGAGCGCTGGCCGTCGTCAATGCCCGCGGTGTCCCCCAGTTGCCGCGGATCGACGCGTTGTTGTCCGGCCTGCCACCGCGGATGCCGAACGGAGCCGTGACCGAGCCCGGTTTCAACACCACGATCGCTGTGGTCGCTACCGACGCCCGGCTCGACGTCGCCGACATCACCCGCACCGCGGCCTGTGCGCACGACGGCTTCGCCCGGGCGATCGATCCGGTGCACACGCTCACCGACGGTGACACCGTTTTCGGCCTGGCAACCGGCGCGATCGACCTACCGTCGGAACCGATGCCACGGATCGCCGCGCTGGTCGAGATCCAGGCGGCCGCCGCCCGGGTGATGCAACAGGCGATCCTGGACGGGGTTCGCAGCGCGACACCGGTCCGCACCGCCGCCCGGGACTATCCGGCGTACTCCGCAGTCGCGGCGGACCGAGGACGGCCCGGGCCGGTCTGACCCCACGCCGACGGTTGATCGACCGCCGCCGGCCGGAGGTCGGGAATCGTCGCCGCGACAACCCGTGCTGCGACGCTCGCCGTGAGGTGCCACGACTGGGGTGCGAACCTCCGTACCCTGAAGTCATGACCGATCGCCCCGTTCCCGCCCGACACCGCGGGGACGTCGGTGATCGGGGCCGGCGCGGACTTCATGCGGTCCGGCGGATCCTGGCAGTGACCCTGGCTGCCTGTTTCCGCAACAGGGTCACCGGTCTGGCCGGTGAGGCAGCCTTCTTTGCGATCCTCTCGCTGCCACCGCTGATCTTCGCCGGCGTCGGCACCCTCGGGTTCGTCGCCTCGCAGATCCGGCCGGCGGTCATCCAGGAGTTCCGCACCGAGCTGTTGGAACTGGCCAGCCGGATCCTGACCCCCAGCGCTGTCCAGTCGGTGATCGCCCCGACCATCGACGACGTGCTGGCCGGCGGCCGCGCCGATGTGATCTCGGTCGGGTTCCTGATCGCCCTCTGGTCGGGATCACGGGCGTTGAACGTGTTCATCGATGCGATCGGGATCATGTACGGCCATCAGGGGCACCGACACTTCGTCCGTGCCCGGCTGCTGTCGTTCCTGCTCTACGTGGCCTTCCTGCTGGTCGCGGTCGTGTTGATCCCACTGGTGCTGGCCGGACCGAGCTTCGTCGAGCGGATCCTTCCCGATCCGATCGGCTGGCTCGGCGACCTCTACTGGCCGATCGTGCTGATCGGATCGGCGTTCTTCCTGGCCAGCCTGTACGACGTCTCGCTGCCTCGGGGGTATCAACTGCGCTGGGCGCTGCCGGGCGCAGGGCTGGCGATGCTGATCTGGGTCGGCGGCAGTTGGGCATTGCGCAAGGCGCTGAGTCTGAGCAGCGGCACCCCGTCGGTCTACGGTCCGTTGGCGGCACCGATCGCTCTGCTGCTGTGGCTGTATCTGATCTCCCTGGCCGTCCTGATCGGTGCCGCATTCAATTCTGCGATCGATGAATTTGCCCATCCGCAGGCCTCACCAGAACACTCCGTGACCGAATCCTGAGACAGATGTCCGTATTATGGTATGAGGGCTTGCCGGATCAGCCGTGATCGCCCAGTCTTGTGACATGCCAACGCGCCTGCCCGCAGCTCTCCGCCCGGATTTCGGGCCCGGAGTGCGTGCCGCGCGTGGCCGGACGAGCCGAGCCTTCGCAATCACCGAGATGATCGCCGACCTCGGCCCCTTCGTCGTACGCCGCTTCGTCGACTTCGCTCGGACCAAGTCGATGATGTGTCGGGCTTCCGCCTGATCTGCGCCCCCTTTTCCCGGACTTCCGGCGGTGCGCACGATCAGCGCCGCCGAACCTCAGAGCATCCTGCTGCTCCCCCGGTGGCGCGCCAGCGCATCGAACACGACGCACCGATGACCGACCGACAACGGCCAACGAAGGAATGCGATGAGCATCGACACCACGCCCACCCGGACCGCCCGTACAGCTGCGCCCGCACGGCGGCCCGGCACCCGGCGCCAGGTAGGACGTAAGCGTGGCGAGGGCCAGTGGGCACTCGGCTACCGTGAGCCGCTGAACGCCAACGAGCAGTCCAAGAAGGACGACGACCCGCTGAACGTCCGGGCGCGCATCATCAACATCTACGCCAAGGGCGGCTTCGACAGCATCGACCCGGGCGATCTGCGCGGTCGGTTCCGGTGGATGGGCCTCTACACCCAGCGCAAGCCCGGCATCGACGGCGGCCGGACCGCGACATTGGAGCCGCACGAACTGGATGACACGCACTTCATGATGCGGATCCGGATCGACGGCGGAGCACTGACGACCGAGCAGCTGCGGGTGATCGCCAAGATCTCCAACGACTTCGCCCGCGGCAGCGCCGACATCACCGATCGGCAGAACATCCAGCTGCACTGGATCCGGATCGAGGACGTGCCGGAGATCTGGAACCGGCTGGCCGACGTCGGCCTGGACACCACGGAAGCCTGTGGTGACTGCCCGCGAGTCGTGATCGGATCGCCGGTGGCCGGCATCTCCGCCGACGAGATCATCAACGGTCAATCGGCCGTCGACGAGATCAAGGCGCGCTACATCGGCAGCCCGGAGTTCTCCAACCTGCCCCGCAAGTTCAAGACCTCCATCAGCGGCGATCCGGGCCAGGACGTCGTCCCCGAACTGAACGACATCTCCTTCGTCGGAGTCGACCATCCCGAACACGGCCCGGGCTTCGACCTGTGGGTCGGCGGCGGGCTGTCCACCAACCCGATGCTCGCGCAGCGGCTGGGCGCCTGGGTGCCGCTGGCGGAGGTGCCCGACGTCTGGGCCGGGGTGACCCGGATCTTCCGGGACTACGGCTACCGTCGGCTGCGCAACCGGGCCCGGCTGAAGTTCCTGGTCGCCGATTGGGGCACCGAGAAGTTCCGGCAGGTGCTGGAGGACGAGTACCTGCAACGCAAGCTGATCGACGGCCCAGCACCCGAGACGCCCGTCTCAACCCGTGATCACGTCGGTGTTCATCGGCAGCATGACGGCAACCATTACGTCGGATTCAGCACCCCGGCGGGTCGGGTCAGCGGTGACATCCTCACCCGGGCCGCGGAAATCGCCGAGGCGCACGGTTCCCGGCGGCTCCGGACCACTCCGATGCAGAAGCTTCTGGTGCTCGACGTCGCCGAGGACGAGGTGCAGGGCCTGATCGCCGACTTCGCCGGACTCGGGCTGTCGGCCGACCCGAAGTCCTGGCAACGTTCGGTGCTCGCCTGCACCGGCATCGAGTTCTGCAAGCTGGCCATCGTGGAGACCAAGGCGCAGGCCGTCCGGGTCGCCGACGAACTGGAGCAGCGGCTGGGCTCGCTGGACAACCCGATCACCGTGCACATCAACGGCTGCCCCAACTCCTGCGCCCGGATCCAGACCGCCGACATCGGCCTGAAGGGCCAGCTCGTCCCCGGTGCAGGCGGCAATCAGGTGCCGGGCTACCAGGTGCATCTCGGCGGCGGACTCGGACTCGATGCCGGCTTCGGCCGGAAGCTGCGCGGCCACAAGGTGACCGCGGACGAGTTGCCCGACTACGTCGAACGGGTCGCCAAGGCGTACCTCGCCGATCGGCAGGACGGCGAACGCTTCGCCCAATGGGTCGGGCGAGCCGACGAATCGCTGCTGCTGTGACCGGGACTCTCGCTTCGGCGAGCCTGACATTCGCCGACTCCACATCGGAAGGCGCTACTGTGTCGGATTCACCCAGCTCGGGGTCGGGGACGGGGCGGCAGTCGATCGCCTTCTGCCCGTACTGCTCCGAGGAAACGCTCTTCCCCGCCGAAAGCGGGGGTTGGGAATGCCGGAGCTGTCTGCGTGCGTTCTCGGTGAGGTTCCACGGACTGGTGTCGGGGGCGGCGGGCACCGCCGGTCCGGCACCGAAGGACGGTGACCAGCAATGACGATCTGCCAGACCAGTACGGAACGAGACATCGAGTTGGGTGACAGCAACGACCTCTCCGAGGGGCAGTTGCGCGCTCTCGCCGAGCGAGCCGGCCAGGAACTGGAAGGCGCACCGGCCGAGGAGATCCTCGCCTGGGGGTTCGCGCGCTTTGGCCGCCGGTTGGCGGTGACGGCCTCGATGGCGGACACGGTGATGATCCACCTCGCCGAGCAGACCGCACCCGGGATGGACGTCATCTTCCTGGACACCGGCTATCACTTCGTCGAGACGATCGGCACCCGTGACGCGGTGGAGCAGATCTTCGACGTCAACGTGGGCAACGTGACGCCGGAACTGTCCGTCGCCGAGCAGGACGCCCGTTACGGCAAGGATCTCTTCGCCAGCAACCCCGACCTGTGCTGCCAGATGCGCAAGGTGGAGCCGCTGGGCAAGGTGCTGAAGCCGTACAACGCGTGGGCCACCGGCCTGCGCCGGGTGGACAGCGCCCGCCGGGCCGACACCCGGGTGGTGGCCTTCGACAACGTCAAGAAGATGGTCAAGATCGCACCGATCGCCTCCTGGACCGACGACGAGGTGGCTGCCTACATCGACAAGCACAGCCTGATCAGCAACCCGCTGCTGGCCGATGGATACCCGTCGATCGGCTGCGAACCCTGCACCAGCCGTCCGGTGGACGGCGGCGATCCGCGCAGCGGCCGGTGGGCCGGCCGCGGCAAGACCGAATGCGGGATCCAGCTGTGACCGAACCAGCCGTGTCGACCGAACCAGCCCTGTCGACCGGGATCGGCCGGCCGTCCAACCCGGTGCGGACCGACGTCACCGGGGCAACCCTATGGTTCACCGGTCTGCCGTCGGCCGGCAAGTCGACGATCGCGCATGCGTTGGCCGACGACCTCCGGGCGACCGGCATCGACGTCCATGTGCTGGACGGTGACGACGTCCGGCCCTACCTGTCGAAGGGGCTGGGATTCAGCCGGGAGGACCGGGACATCAACGTGACCCGGATCGGTTACGTGGCGCGACTGCTGTCCAGCCACGGCGTGTTGACCCTGGTGCCGGTGATCGCCCCGTTCGCCAGTGCCCGCAACGCCGTCCGTGCCGACCATGCCAAGCACGCCGTCCCGTACGGCGAGGTGTTCGTCTCGACCAGCCTCGAGATCACCGAGCAGCGCGACGTGAAGGGCCTGTACGCCAAGGCCCGCCGTGGCGAGATCACCGGGATGACCGGAATTGACGACCCGTACGAAGAACCGACCAGCGCCGATCTCGTGATCGACACCGGACAGGTGCCGTTGACCGAATCGGTCGTGCAGACCAAGGCGCTGGCTTCGGCCTTACTGGGCAGGGATCTGCCATGAGGCCGGCTACAGAGGAGGACCGACGATGACCGCGCCCGCACTTGTCCTGTTGAGCAATGGCGGCGGCGACCCCCGAGTCGCTGCCGTCAGCCAAGGCCTCCGAGCCGGGCTCAACGACCTGCGTCCCGAACTGGACGTCCGCTGTGCGTTCGCCGACAACCCGCCGACCGCACTGCAGGTGATCAACAAGCTCACCCAGCGCGGCGTCAACGAGGTCGTGCTCACCCCGCTCAGCATCGCCGATGCGTTCAGCGGCGGTGATGATCTTGGTGCGATGCTGACGGCCGTCCGGGCAGCCCATCCCGGGCTGCAGGTGGTCGCATCGCAGCCGATCGGACCGGATCCGAAGCTGTTGTCGGTCGTCGACCGGCGGCTGCGCGATGCCCTGAAGGCACGCCGGGCAACCGAACTGGACGGTCTGGTGTTCCTGTCCGACAACTCGCACGACACCCGCAGCCACGCCGTCGTCGCCCGCCGCACCCGGCTCTGGGGCAGTCACCACCGACTGCCGTCGGTGACCGCGTTCGGCGGTGATCATGGTCCGACGGCGGCCGAAGCGGTCCGCACGCTGCATGCCCAGGGCCGTCGCCACGTCGCGGTCGGCAGCTGGTACCTGAGCCCGACCGAGGACTACCTCCGACAGGCCCGGATGGCCTACGAGGCGGGCGCGATCGCGGTCTCCGAACCGCTCGGGCCGGAGCCGGAACTGCTGCAGACGATCATCAGCCGCTACGTGGTCTCGGCGATGGATCTGGTCGACCTGGAGCCGATGCTGGCCGAACGGCGGGCCGCGCCGCACCTGGCCGTCGTCGGCGCCTGAGCCGGCGGAACGCGTTCTGATCGATAGGGTCAACACCTGTGACGATCAACTATCGCGTGCTGCTCGGTGAGGGTCATCCCGGCCGTTCGGTCTCGACCGCGGAACTGGCCGAACTGTATCGGCACCCGACGACCGGGAATCGGCCGTGGGTTCGGACCAACTTCGTCAGCACCTTGGACGGGGCTGCCCAGGGACCGGACGGCCGATCGGGATCGATCAACACCGCCAGCGACCGGATGGTGTTCGCCCTGCAACGGGCAATGGCCGATGTGATCATGGTCGGCGCCGGGACCGCCCGGGTCGAGCACTATCGTGCAGTTGATCTTGAACCGTGGCAGCACGAATTGCGCGCCGAGTTCGGGATGACGCCCGACCCGACGCTGGCGATCGTATCCCGGAGCTGCGGATTGCCGGCCGATCTGGGGACAGCGTCGGATCAGGTCCCCGGCGGCCCGGTGTTGATCTTGACCGGTGGCGGCTCGGAGGGCCGCTCGGCACCGGACGGCACCGAACTGGTCGAAATCGGCGATGATGATCTTGTCGGCGCCGCCGATCTGATCAACGTTCTCGCCGAACGCGGACTGTACCGGGTGCTGTGTGAGGGCGGCCCGCATCTCAGCCAGGAGCTGCATGCGGCCGGGCTGGTCGACGAGATCTGCCTGACCCTGTCACCGTTGGTGATCGGCGGCGACGCCTCCCGCACCACCGCCGGCACGATGCTCGACCCGGAGTCCTACGACCTGGCCCACTGCATCACCGCCGACGACCAGTCCCTGCTGCTGCGCTACACGCGCAGTCGCCAACAGGTCGTCGGGCCGTAGCTCAGACAGCTTCGGGGTCAGTCGGCGATGCGGTTGCCGTCGGCATCCCAGTGTTCGGCGACCTTCTTGCTGGGCTGCACCCGGGGCGGTTCGCCGGGCATCTTCGGATAGTCCGGTGGGAAGTTCAGCTCGCCGCCGGGAAGGGTCTCCCACAGCTCGAGCAGTGGCGCAAGGTCATAGGCCTGGTCGTCCATCTCGGCCCACGGGTCACCGTCGGACAGATAGTCGGCAACCGTGGTCAGATTGAAGTCCCGGGGATCGTCCACCTCGGCCAACCGTTCCCAGGTCATCGGGGTGCTGACCGGTGCACCCGGCCGAGCCCGCAAGCTCCAGGCGCTGGCGATGGTGCGGTCGCGGTTGTTCTGATTGAAGTCCAGGAAGATCCTGCTCCCTCGTTCCTCCTTCCACCAGGCGGTGGTGACCCCGTCATCGCGGCGTTCCAACTCGCGGCCGAAGCCGATCGCGGCGTGCCGCACCTCCTCGAACGAGTGCTCGGGGCGGATCCGGACGTAGATGTGGATCCCGCGGTTGCCGCTGGTCTTGGCGAAGCCCCGCAGGCCCAGCTCGTCCAACAGGTCACGGGCCACCGCGGCCACCCGTCGGGCATCGGCGAAGGTGGTGCCCGGCTGCGGATCGAGATCGAGCCGCAGCTCGTCGGGGCGATCGACGTCCAAGCGGCGGACCGGCCACGGGTGGAAGGTGATCGCGCCCATCTGCGCGGCCCAGACCAGATCGGCCGGCTCGGTCGGGCAGAGCTCGTCGGCGGTGCGCCCGCTGGGGAACCTGACCTGCACCGTCTCGACATAGTCCGGAGCGCCCTTCGGCAGTCGCTTCTGGTAGAAGCCGTCGGCGTTGCGGTCCTGCGGGCCGGTCGCCAGTCGCATGCCCTCGCGCCACCCGTCCGGCCATCGTTCCATCGCGGTCGGTCGATCACCGACGGCACGGATCATCGCCTCGCCGACGGTGACGAAGTGCTCACACACCTGCAGCTTGGTGAGCGCCGGGGTCCTGTCGGTGGCCTCATAGACGACCCGGTCGGGACTGGAGACCCGAACCTCGCGGTCCCCCGCGGTGACGTGAGCAGCTGCGGTCTTCGCCATGGCGTCCAACCTATTGGTTCCGGTCCGCCAGGAGTCGTGAACCGCCGGATCGATGACGCACCGATGACGCGTACGCTGATGGGGAACGTCCGGTCGCCCGTCGCTGTTGCAACGGTTGCACCGACCAAGGAGGAACATCGATGACCACCGAGCAGAACCCGACCACGACCGATCAGCAACCGCAGGTCGAGGAGCAGTCCGCCGCACAGAACAGCAGCCCGGCGGCGGCGGTCGGCAAGATCGTCAAGTCCGAGGAGGAATGGCGCCAGCAGCTGAGTGCCGCCGAGTTCCATGTGCTGCGCGAAGCAGGCACCGAACGGCCGTTCACCGGTGAATACACCGACACCACCGCGGCCGGCGTCTACCGCTGTCGGGCGTGCGGGACCGAACTCTTCCGCAGCGATGAGAAGTTCGAGAGCCACTGCGGGTGGCCGTCGTTCTTCGCGCCGCTGGCCGAGGACCGGGTCCGCTACATCACCGACACCTCGATGGGGATGCGCCGGGTCGAGGTCCGCTGCGCAGCCTGCGACTCGCACCTGGGCCACGTCTTCGAGGGTGAAGGCTACTCCACCCCGACCGACCTGCGTTACTGCATCAACTCCATCAGCCTGACGATGGACCCCCGGTAGTCACCCGACTGCCGAAAGTTGTCAGAACGTGGTTGCGCCACCGCGCGCCACGTTCTGCCGACTTGGAGGGGTTCACCAGCGGGAGACGATGTCGGCGAGTTCGCGGCGGCGGCCGGTGAAGAACGGGATCTCCTCGCGGGTGTGCCGCCGGGCCGGGGCCTTGCGGAGTTCGCGCATCAGGTCCACGATCCGATGCAGTTCGTCGGCCTCGAAGGCCAGCATCCACTCATAGTCGCCGAGCGCGAAGGACGCCACCGTGTTGGCCCGGACATCGGGATAGGGCCGGGCCATCATGCCGTGTTCGGCCAGCATCGTGCGTCGTTCCTGATCGGGCAGCAGATACCACTCATAGGACCGGACGAACGGGTAGACGCAGGCGTAGTCCTTCGGCTCCTCGCCGGACATGAAGGCGGGTACGTGGCCCTTGTTGAACTCGGCCGGCCGATGCAGCGCGGCCTGCGACCAGACCGACTCCAGACCGCTGCCCAGCTGCGACCGGCGCAGCGCGTGGTAGGCCTCCTGCAGCACCTCGATGTCCGGTGCGTGCCACCAGACCATCAGGTCGGCGTCGGCGCGGAGCGCGGCGACGTCGTACCAGCCGCGGATCGCCAGGTCCTCGCCGTCGACGGCCTTCTCGATGTCGGCCAGCGCACTGCCGGCCAGTTCGTCGGCGGCGCCGTCCGGCCGCACCGCCAACCGGAACACCGACCACATCGTGTAGCGGATCGTGTCGTTGATCTCCCGTGCCTTGGCCACAGTTCCCTGTCCTGTCTCGTCGCTACTACTGTTCTCCGGTCGCTACGGACCCAATCTACTACCCTCGGTAGTACGGGCTGCGGTCACAGGTCCGCCACGGCCCGCCGCGCTGCTGCGATGCAGGACGGCAACCCGACGCCGTCCAGGTACGCACCGGCCACGGCGATCCCGCCGACCGCGGCGACGGCCGACCGGATCGTCTGGATCCGATCCCGATGACCGACCAGGTATTGCGGCAGTCCACCGCCCCAGCGCTGCACCCTCGTTCGCAGTGGGCGAGCCGACTGCCATCCCGGGACGGCCCGCGCCTCGGCAAGCGTTCGTCGCGCGAGTTCATGATCATCGACCTGCAGCAACTGTTCTTCACCGAACCGGCCGACGCTGGCTCGGACCACTGCCGTGCCGGCACCGAAGCCGGCCGCGGCACGGTCGGCGATCCAGTCCCACTTGTTGCTGGAATAGGTGAAGGCCTTGATCGTCGGCAACTCCCCCGGCGGCACCAGCAGGCCGGAGCCGGACAGTTCGGCGTCGGCCAGGACGAAGGTGATCACCGCCATCGACGCGTACGGGATCTCCGCCAGCGCGGTGGCGGCCTCCGGCGCCAGCGCCCGCAGCAGCCGGGCGGTGGGTGCCGCCGGCGTCGCCAGCACGACCCGGTCGGCCGTGATCAACTCCGGCGCCGGGACCGGCCCGGTCACCAGCGTGAATCGGCCACCGTGATCAACGCCGGGCTCGCGACGGATCTCCCGGACGGTGGTCGACGAGCGGATGGCCACTCCCCGTGAACGAAGATCATCTTCCAGGGCGGTGATCACCCCGGACACGCCCCCGATCAGGCCCGCGAACACCGGCGGCGCGGAGCCGACGGATTGATCATTACTGCGTTTGGCAGCCGCTGCCACCTGCTGCGCGGCAGCCAACAGGGACCCGCCCTGACGGGCAGCGGCGAACAATCCCGGATGGACCGCCTCGAAGGACAATCGCCGGGATTGTCCGGCGTACACACCGCCGAGCATCGGCTCCAGCAGCCGATCGGTCACTTCGTCGCCGAAACGGTCGGCCACATAGGATCCGATCGAGACGTCACCGGCCAGTGCGGGTGCCTCATGATCAACTTCAGCTCGGGCTCGGCGGAGCCCGGCATCGGACAGAAACCCGCCGAGCGCCTCCAGGTCTGTCGGCACGCCCATGTTGCTCGGCGGCAGCGGCGTGATCCGGCCGTCCAGGAAGGCTTGTGCCCGTGCGGTCGTCGGATGAACGCGGTGATCATCGAGACCGAGCGCGGTGATCAACTCCAGTCCTTCGGGGCGGCGGGCGAGCATCGATTCCGCGCCGACGTCGACGGTGAACGGGAGCGCAGGGTCACCGCACCGTCCGTCGACAAGGTCCGGCCCTTGGTCGAGGTCGGCCGGGTCGTCCAAAGCGAGCCGATGCAGCTTGCCGCCCAACCGCGGAGCGGCATCACAGACGATGATCGTGTCGGAGGTCTCGGTTGCGAGCTGGTGGGCGGCGGACAGTCCGGAGATGCCGGCCCCGACCACCACCGTCGCGGTCACCGGGCGACCTCGGCCCGCAACGCCGGCCCTTCGGTGTGCACCAGCTCGACGATCCGGGTCAGCACGTCGGGATCGGTGGTCGGCGGCACCCCGTGGCCCAGGTTGAAGATGTGGCCAGGCGCCTGCGCACCGGACCGGATGACGTCGCGGACCCGGTCGGCCAGCACTGGCCAGGGCGCAGTCAACAGCGCCGGATCGAGATTGCCCTGCACAGCGTGATCAGGGCCGATCCGCCGACTCGCCTCGGCCAGCGGAACCCGCCAGTCCGCACCCACCACGTCCGGACCGGCCTCAGCCATCGCCGGCAGCAGCTCGCCGGTGCCGACACCGAAGTGGATGCTCGGCACGCCCAGCTCGCGGACCCGGGACAGCACCCGCGCGGAGTGTGGCTGCACCTGCTGCCGGTAGTCGGCCGGCGCCAGACTGCCGGCCCAGGAGTCGAACAACTGGACGATCCGAGCACCGGCACCGATCTGAACGGCGAGGAACTCCGCGGCGATGTCTGCCAGCCGTGAGCACAGGTCGTCCCAGAGCTGCGGATCGGCCAGCATCAGAGCCTTGGTCCGCGCATAGTCGCGACTGGGCCCGCCCTCCACCAGGTAGCTGGCCAGGGTGAACGGTGCCCCGGCGAACCCGATCACCGGAGTCTGCTCTCCCAACTCGGCCACCAACTGCCGGATCGCCTCGGCGATGAAGTCCACCGATGCCGGATCCAACGGCCGCAGCCGGTCCAGTCCGGCCCGGTCCCGGATCGGGTCCGCGATCACCGGACCGGTCCCGGGGACGAGGTCCAGATCCACGCCGACGGCCCGCAACGGCACCACGATGTCGCTGTACACGACGGCGCCGTCGACCCCGTAGCGCCGGACCGGCTGCAACGTGATCTCTGTCACCAGATCCGGTCGGGCACAGGCTTCCAACATCCCGACGCCGTCGCGTGCGCGGTGGTATTCCGGCAGCGCCCTCCCCGCCTGACGCATGAACCAGACCGGCAGTCGGTCACCCTGTTGTCGCGCGGCCGCAGCCAGCAGCGGCGGCACGTTCGAGACGGCGGAGGATGGGCTCGGATCAACAGACACGCAGTGAATCTTTTCACGAGCGGCGCGTCGAGACGATCCGGTGTGGGTGCGGCGGCATAGGCTCAGTGATGTGGGTGTGAACCAGGAGCGGGCGTCCGCGCCGGACGGCTTCCGCAAGGTCGTTGCTGAGCTGCAATCGGCTTCCTGGCGCCCGGAATTGCAGATCGAGGAGATCCCGGCGCCACAACGTATCGCACCGCATGCCGCTGCGATCACCGCCGATGTCATGGTCGGCGGCGATGAGGTCGGCAGCGGACGGCTGGTGCTGCTGCACGATCCCGCCGGTAACGCGGCTTGGGGTGGCACCTTCCGCTTGGTCACCTTTGCCCGCGCGGAGGTCGATCCGGAGATGGTCACCGATCCGCTGCTCGGGTCGGTCGGCTGGAGTTGGCTGATCGATGCGCTGACCGACAACAAGGCCGGATTCCACTCCCCGAGCGGCACCGTCACCTCGGTGTCCAGCGAGTCCTTCGGTGGGATGGCCGAGGAGCCGCCGCGCGCCGAGGTCGAGATCCGCGCCTCGTGGACCGCCGAGATCGAGGACGGCGAGCCGCTCACGCCGCATCTGACCGCGTGGGCGGAGATGTTGTGTACGACCGCCGGGCTCCCTCCGCTGCCCGACGGCGTGGTGCCGATCCCGTCCCGACGCACTCCGGCGGGCCGGAGTGGTCGAAAACGGTGACCTCTGACGACGACGTACGGATCCTGAAGGAACCCGCAGACGGGCTCGGCGAGGTCATCGTCGATCTGCCCGGTCTGCGCTCAGCGATCACGGCGTTGTCCGGCGGTGACGGGCCGGTGGCGATCGACGCCGAGCGTGCACACGGTTTCCGCTACAGCCAACGCGCCTACCTGATCCAGCTCCGCCGGCACGGCGCGGGCACGGTGCTGCTGGACCCGATCGCCCTGGCTGCGGTGACGGCGGAGGAGCCGCAGACCAGCGCCCGGAAGATCGCGGCCGCCTCTCCCGGATCGGCGACGGCCGGCGCCGGGACCGATCCGACCCGGTCCGCCGACTCCCAGTCGGCGGCCTCAACCACAGCGGGCAAGGGTCGCCGCCAGCGCCCGTCGCGGCAGGCCGCCACCGCTCCCGCGGACCTCAGCGGTATCGCCGACGCGATCGGCGACGCCGAATGGGTGATCCACGCCGCCACCCAAGATCTGCCCTGCCTGGTGGAGATCGGACTGGTTCCCTCCCGGCTGTTCGACACCGAGTTGGCCGGCCGGCTGCTCGGGTATCCCCGGGTCAACCTCGGCACGTTGATCGAGGAACTGTTCGGCGTTCGGCTGTTGAAGGAGCACTCGGCTGCGGATTGGTCCACTCGGCCGCTGCCCCGGGATTGGCTCAACTACGCCGCACTGGATGTCGAGCTGCTGGTCGAGCTGCGCGATGCCCTGGCAGCACAGCTGGTCGAGACGGGCAAGGATGAGTGGGCCCGGCAGGAGTTCGGTTGGCTCGCCGCCCGAGCGGCCTGGCCGGCGGAGGCGCGACCCGACCCCTGGCGACGGACGTCCGGCATCCACAAGGTACGCAACCGGCGCGGACTCGCGATCGTCGCCGAACTGTGGCGGGTCCGGGATCAGATCGCCCGCCGCAACGACAAGGCACCGGGACGGGTGCTGGCCGATTCCGCGATCACCGAGCTTGCCGCGTTGCGCGATGTCGGCCCCGACTCGGTGGGCACCGTACCGTCCTTCCGACGCCGGCCGGCCAACCGCTATCGGACCAATTGGGTCGGCGCGGTGACCCGGGCACTCGAGCTGCCGGAGTCGGAGCTGCCGCCGATGCACCGCCATTCCGAAGGGCCACCGCAGCAGGCTCGACAATGGGCGAGCAAGGACCCGGCGGCGGCCGACCGGCTGCACGCGGTCCGCGATGCTCTGACCGAGAAAGCCGAGGAACTCGAACTCCCGGTGGAGAACCTGCTCACCCCCGACCACCTCCGGCGATTGACCTGGCGCCCACCGAAGGACCCCGACGAACGCGCGGTCAACGACATGCTCGGCGGTTTCGGCGCGCGGCCGTGGCAGCGGGAGATCGTCGTCCCGATCATCACACCACTGCTCCAGGCAAGCTCCTGAGGCCTGTCGAAGGACCGAGACGCAACCACGCTGTGATGCCCCTTCGACAAGCTCAGGGATCTTTGGCCCTGACGGCACTTTCGTTCGCTTGTTACTCGTGAGTAATATGACGGCATGCCCAGAACCTCCCGGGAGGTCGTCTACGTCGACGGCGTCCGTACCCCGTTCGGTAAGGCCGGGTCGATGTACGCCGAGACGCGTGCCGACGATCTGGTGATCAACTGCATCCGCGAACTGATCCGTCGCCACCCGGAACTGCCGCCGGAGCGGGTCGACGAGGTGGCGATCGCGGCCACCACCCAGATCGGTGATCAGGGTCTGACCATCGGCCGCACGGCGGCCTTGCTGGCCGGTCTGCCGCGGACCGTTCCCGGCTTCGCGATCGACCGGATGTGCGCCGGCGCGATGACGGCGGTGACCACCACTGCGTCCGGGATCGCCTTCGGCGCCTACGATGTCGCGATCGCCGGCGGCGTGGAGCACATGGGCCGGCATCCGATGGGTGAGGGCATCGACCCCAACCCGCGGATCGTCGCCGAGAAGCTGGTCGACGAGTCGGCCCTGATCATGGGCAACACCGCGGAGAACATCCACGACCGCTACCCCGCGATCACCAAAAAGCGCACCGATTCCTACGCCGTGCTCAGCCAACAGCGGGTCGCTCAGGCCTACGCCGACGGCATCATCCAGGAGTCCCTGGTACCGACCGCGCTGCGCAGCAGCGAGCTCGGCTGGGGGCTGGCCACCCAGGACGAGCCGCCGCGACCGGGCACCACGGTCGAGGCGCTGGCCGGGCTGCGAACCGCGTTCCGGCCGCACGGCCGGGTCACCGCCGGCAACTCGGCCGGTCTGAACGACGGCGCCACCGCTTCCCTGCTGGCCGCCGAGGACACCGCCGCCGAGCTCGGCCTGCCGGCGGCGATGCGACTGGTCAGCTACGCCTTCGCCGGTGTCGATCCCGAGGTGATGGGCGTCGGTCCGATCCCGGCCACCGAGAAGGCACTGCAGCGCGCCGACCTGTCCTTCGACGACATCGGCGCGATCGAGATCAACGAGGCGTTCGCAGTCCAGGTGCTCGCCTTCTGTGATCATTTCAAGATCGACGACAACGACCCGAAGCTCAACCCGTACGGCGGTGCGATCGCCCTCGGCCACCCGCTGGCCAGCTCCGGTGTCCGGCTGATGATCCATCTGGCCCGCAGCTTCCGCGACAACCCCCAGATCCGCTACGGACTGACCACGATGTGCGTCGGGCTCGGGATGGGCGGCACGGTGGTCTGGGAGAACCCGTTCTACAACAGCGCTTCCGGCGCCGACGAGGGAGCAGCCTGATGTCCGACGACCTGCAGAAGTTGATCGACGACGCATCGGCGCTGACCGACGACGAGGTGGTCACCAAGGCGTTCAGCCGCGACGTCGCCCTCCCCCACGGCGCGGGCACCGCGGTGTTGATCACACTGGACAACGGCCATGATCACAAACGTCCGAACACGATGGGACCGCGGAGCCTCGGCGAGCTGAACGCCGCCATCGATGCTGCGCTCGCCCGCGACGACATCGCCGCGATCGCGATCACCGGCAAGCCGTTCATCCTGGCCGCCGGCGCCGACCTGTCCGGCGTCGCGAAGATCACCAAGGCCGAACACGCCGAAGCGATCGCCCGGATCGGGCACGAGGTGTATGCCAAGCTCACTGACTCGCCGGTGCCGACGTTCACCTTCTACAACGGGTTGGCTCTCGGCGGCGGCCTGGAGATCGGACTGCACTGCCACTACCGGACGGTCTCGGCCGTCGCACCGGCGCTCGCGCTGCCGGAGGCGTTCCTCGGTCTGGTGCCGGGTTGGGGCGGGGCCTACCTGCTGCCCAACCTGATCGGCGCCGACAAAGCGGTCACGGTGATCATCGAGAACCCGCTGAACAACAACCGGATGTTGAAGGGACCGCAGGCCTACCAACTCGGTCTGGCCGACGCGATGTTCGACGGAGCCGACTTCCTGGAGCGGTCGCTGGACTGGGCCGGTCAGGTCGTTGCCGGCACCGTCACCGTCGACCGTCCCGAGCCGGATCGAGGGGCCGCCTGGGACGAGGCGGTCGCACGCGGCCAGGCGATCGCCGACGCGAAGGTGTCGGGCGCTGCACCGGCTCCGTACCGGGCCCTGGAGCTGATCGCCGCGGCGAAGGACGGCGACCGACAGGCCGCCTTCGCCCGCGAGAACGCCGCGCTCACCGACCTGATCATGTCCGACGAACTGCGGGCCGGGCTGTACGCCTTCGACCTGGTGCAGAAGCGGGCCCGCAAGCCCGCCGGCGCGCCGGACTCGTGGCTGGCCCGTTCGGTGAACAAGGTCGGCGTGGTCGGTGCCGGTCTGATGGCCAGCCAGCTGGCCATGCTCTTCATCCGTCGGCTCAGCGTGCCGGTGGTGATCAGTGATCTTGATCAGGCGCGGGTCGACCGCGGGATCGGCTACGTCCATGCCGAGATCGACAAGCTGCTGAGCAAGGGCCGGATCGATGCCGACACCGCCAACCGGTTCAAGGCGTTGATCACCGGCACCACCGACTTCGCCGACTACGCCGACTGCGACTTCGTGATCGAGGCGGTCTTCGAGGAACTGTCGGTCAAGAAGGACGTCTTCGGCCGACTGGAGAAGCACGTCGGCGAGGAATGCATCCTGGCCACCAACACCTCTTCGTTGTCGGTCTCGGAGATGGCCGCCGATCTTGATCATCCCGAACGGGTGGTCGGTTTCCACTTCTTCAACCCGGTCGCGGTACTGCCGCTGCTGGAGGTGGCCCGCGGCAGCAAGTCCGATGACGCCGCCGTCGCCACCGCGCTGGCGGTGGCCAAGAAGCTGAAGAAGAACGCGGTGATCGTCTCCGATGCACCGGCCTTCGTGGTCAACCGGCTGCTCACCCGGCTGATGGGCGAGGTGATCGCCGCCATCGACGAGGGCACCCCGATCGAGGTCGCCGACAACGCACTGCAGCCGCTCGGGCTGCCGATGACGCCGATGGTGCTGACCCAGTTGGTCGGACCGGCGATCGCGTTGCACGTGGCCGAGACCCTGAACGCCAAGCTCGGCGATCGATTCGCCGTCTCGGACAACCTCAAGGCGCTGGTCGCCTCCAAGCGGTCCGGCGTCTACGACTGGGATGAGAACGGCACGCCGTACGTGCCCGACGAGGTGAAGGAGCTCTTCACCGTCGGCGACCGGCCGAGCACGCCGGAACAGATCCTCGATCGGGCCACCTCGGCGCTCGCCGAGGAGATCGGGCTGATGCTGACCGAGAAGGTCGTTGCCGCACCGATGGACATCGACCTGTGCCTGATCCTCGGCGCCGGCTGGCCCTTCCACGACGGCGGTATCACCCCGTACCTGGACCGGACCGGAGTTTCGGAGAAGACCGTCGGCCAACGGTTCCTGCCCGCCGGCGTTGCCAGCGTCGCCCGGACCGACTGAACGTCACACACAGGCACCGCGAATTCAGAACGGCGCCGCCGGCGGCTCCCCCAAGTCTCCGGCGGCGCCGTTCTGTCATCTTCTCTTCCGTCGCTCCCTCAGCCCATCGGGACCTGAGCTTGTCGAAGGGCTGGGTGCCTGGTTGGGATTTCGGCCCGTCGGTTGGGTTTCCGCCCAGCATCGCGGCCGGGTTACGTTGCGGCGGTCGGGTTGCGTGTCGCGGCCGGCCGCGACGCAACGCCCGCCACACCCGAAACCCAACCGACGGGCCGAAATCCCGGTTGCCGCTCGGGTGCGGGCTCCGGTGTCGCCTTAGCCCGGCCGGCGCGCCGAGAACCGGTTTGCTCGTCGGCTACCGCAACGTCGCAACGTCGGCCACGGCCGATCAATCCGGTCGCGGTGAAGACCAGCGGCTAGCCGAACCGGCGTGGCTGCCGGCACATCCCCGACAGGCCCTGGACGTCCAGCGCTACCGGTGGAACCGATTCGTCCGGTCAGGCGCTGGGGCGTTGTTGATCTTGGAGGACGTCCTCGGCAGTCATCGGGCGGGCGTGGCCGAGCAGCTGTTCCAGGGTTGCTCGGGCGATGTCCTGGGCCGAGAGGCCGATCTCGTCCAGGATCTCCGCGCGGCTGCCGTGTTCGAGGAATGCCGGCGGGACGCCGAAGTTGCGTACCGGCGTCGGCAGCCCGCGGGTGCCGAATTCCTGGGCCAGCCGTGCTCCGCAGCCACCGACGACGCCGTTGTCCTCGACCGTGATCACCAACTGATGGGACGCGGCCAGGTCGATCAGGGCCGGGTTGACCGGCAGGGCCCAGACCGGATCGACGACGGTCGCCGCCACTCCCTGATCGGTCAGCCGACGACCGACCGCGAGCGCCGTCGGCACCATCGCGCCGTATCCGACGATCAAGACGTCGGACGGTTCGGCGACCGAGCCGGCAAGCACATCGACCCCGTTCACGGACTCGATCGCCCCGATATCGGCCGGCACCGCGTCCTTGGAGTAGCGCAACACCGTCGGCGCGTCGTCGACGCTCACTGCACGACCGAGCGCTTCACGCAGCCGGGTCGCGTCGCGTGGTGCGGCCAAATGCAGACCGGGCACGATCGGCAGCAACGACATGTCCCAGACCCCGTTGTGGCTGGCCCCGTCATTACCCGTGACGCCGGCGCGGTCGAGGACGAAGGTCACGCCGAGCCGATGCATGGCGACATCCAACAGCAACTGGTCAAATGCCCGATTGAGGAAGGTCGCGTACACACCGAAGACCGGATGCATTCCGCCCATCGCGAGGCCGGCAGCCGAGGTCACCGCGTGTTGCTCGGCGATGCCGACATCGAACGTCCGCTCCGGGAAGGCCTCGGCGAAGCGGTGCAGCCCGGTGGGATACAGCATCGCGGCAGTGATGGCGACCAGCCGATCGTCCCGGCGACCGAGTCGGACGAGTTCCTCGCCGAAGACGTCGGTCCAGCTCGGCCCCTTCGACCCGGCCAACAGCTCGCCGGTGATCTCGTCGAACTTCCCGACGGTGTGGAACTGGTCTTCGACGTTGTTCTCCGCGGCCGGGTAGCCCTTGCCCTTCTGGGTGATGACATGCACCAGAACCGGGCCGCCGAAATTCTTGGCCTGCTGCAGCGCTCGCTCGACTGCGCCGATGTCGTGCCCGTCGATCGGGCCGACATACTTCATCCCGAGGTCGGCGAACATCCCCTGCGGAGCAAGCACGTCCTTCAGCCCGGTCTTCACACCGTGCAGCAGTTCATAGGCCGCGCTGCCGACCAGTGGTGCCCGGGTCACACTGCGGCGGACCAGGTCGAGCACCTGCTCGTACCTCGGATCGGTGCGCAGCGTGGTCAGGTGGTTGGCGATCGCACCGACGGTCGGCGTGTAGGACCGGCCGTTGTCGTTCACGACGATCACCACCGGCAGGTCCTTGGCTGCGGCGATGTTGTTCAACGCCTCCCAGGCCATCCCTCCGGTGAGCGCGCCGTCACCGATCACCGCCACCACGGTCTGATCGTCGTCGCGGAGCCGGATCGCCTTGGCCAGGCCGTCGGCATAGGACAAGGAAGCCGAGGCATGCTGGTTTTCGACCCAGTCGTGTTCGGACTCGGTCCGGCTCGGGTAGCCGGACAGCCCATGGCGCTGCTTCAGGGTCGGGAACCGGTCGCGCCGACCGGTGAGGATCTTGTGGACATAGCTCTGGTGGCCGGTGTCGAAGACCATCGGGTCCTGCGGCGAGTCGAAGACCCGATGCAGCGCGATGGTCAGCTCGACGACACCGAGGTTGGGACCGAGGTGGCCGCCGGTACGGGAGACGTGGTGGATCAGGAAGGCCCGGATCTCCTCACTCAGCCGTTCCAGCTGTGCTGCGGAGAGCCCGCGCAGGTCACGCGGCTGATCGATCGTCTCCAGCAAGGACATGGGCCCGAGTTTACGTGGGACGGGTGCCCGGGGTCGCGCCGGTTCGGCGGCTCGCGCCGAGATCTCAGGACATTAATAGGGTCGTCACCGACATCCTTCGAGAGCGGCCTTTCGTAAACGGCTCGGCGGCCCCGGAGCGGTCAGGTCGGCCTTGTGTTCCATCTGCCGGCCAGGGTCGGAACGAACTGCTCGCCCGAGAAGGCACGCCGCAGCAGGTCCACCTCCCGTACGACGCGGATCAGTCGGGCCGACTCGGCCTGCCAGACGTCGACGGCCGCATCGACCACCGGCTGGTCGAATCGGTCGCCGAGGTCGGCGCGCACCAGCGCCAGCCCGTCGTGGGCGGCACGCTGTTGGCCCTGGACGCAGCGTTCGGCGAAGATCGCCAGCACCAGCGGATGTCGGGCGAACAGAGCCTCCCGCCGAAAGTCCGGTGGGCAGCAATCCAGCAGATGCGCGATCGCCTGCCGTTCCCATCCCTCTACCCCCGGTGGTCGAACCGTCGCCGGCCAGCCGGGCGGCACCAAGGTCTCCATGCATCCTCCCTCAATCGCTCTTGTGTTCGATTCTAGGGATGATTCCGTCCGCCGACAAGACGGCCGCTTGCCCTCAACCGTTGTTGAAGTTGCAGGATGGGTAGAGATCAAGGCAACACCACGAGAGGACTGAAGATGGCTGCCTACGAGCTTCCCGATCTGCCGTACGACTACGGAGCACTCGAGCCCCATATCTCGGGCAAGATCATGGAACTCCACCATGACAAGCACCACGCCACCTACGTGAAGGCGGTCAACACCGCCCTGGACCAACTCGCCGAAGCCCGCGACAAGAACAGTCTGGGCACCGTCGCCGGCCTGGAGAAGGCCCTGGCCTTCAACCTCGGCGGCCACGTCAACCACTCCGTCTTCTGGCCCAACCTCTCCCCCGACGGCGGCGACAAGCCCACCGGCGAACTCGGCCAGGCCATCGACGAGTTCTTCGGCTCCTTCGACGGCTTCCGCGCCCACTTCGAAGCCACCGCCACCACCATCATGGGATCGGGCTGGGCCATCCTGGCCTGGGACAGCCTCGGCCAACGACTCAACATCGTCCAGCTCTACGACCAGCAGGGCAACCTGCCCATCGCCCAGGTCCCGATCGTGCTGCTGGACATGTGGGAACACGCCTTCTACCTGGACTACCAAAACGTCAAGCCCGACTACGTCAAGGCCTGGTGGAACGTGGTCAACTGGGCCGACGCCCAAGAACGCTTCACCCGCGCCACCCAACAGACCAAGGGCCTGATCATCCCCAACTGATCACGACCTGAGGCCCCCGAGCTTGTCGAAGGGCCCTGAGCCTGTCGCAGGACCGTGGCCCCGACCACCAGATCGGAACCACGGACACAACCCCTCCGACACGCTCAGGGCCCTTCGTGATGTCCCGGGGCGCTTCGGACTTTCGACTCTTCGACAACCGTTGGGCGGCGATGCAATTCACCACGATGAACTCCTCATCGTCATGCTTGCTGGCCGGGCGGCAGACATTTCCGGTATTCGACGCCCCCATTCCGGCGACTGAGCCGCAGCCGGCACCATCACCGATCAAGGTGCGCGCCAATGCGAAGTCGCATCTTTGTCGAGCATTCGAACGCGCCAGCCGACGGCGTTATCCCACGACCACATCAACGACAGAAGGAAACTCTTCACCGATACCCTCTTTCGCACGCCCACCTTCCGGATCCGCCGCATGACAGCCGACGACCAACATACGCAAGTTTTCCTAGCGCTCGGACACGAGTCGTCATTCCTCCACCACGCCACTCCACCACGTTTCGCTCATAGGGCCGGACGGTGCGTTCTCGCAGTCTCGACCACAGAAAGAGCGGCGAACTCCACTCCACGAGACAGCGATAGCAACAAGCATCCCTGGCGACCAGATGCATCAGTGCCAGTACGAACAGCGGATCCGACCTACGCCGCCATGCCGGCCGAGTGACAGAACCCGTTCAATTCAACGAGGCGGTGCGCGCAAAGCTATGCCCGCAGGAACGGATCGGCGTCCGCCCGCACAGCAAGTCACCCGAAGGAAATCCAGATGACCTGATCACCTTGGCATTCAACGATTTCCCCGCCGCTACCTGCCGCCCCTGTCGGCAAGCGTGAGTTTGCGATCGGCGGACGAGCGCGGACTGTCAGCCAGCGACCGGTTCCTCGTACCCGAACGGGATGCAGCCGACCGGACCTACGCTCTGCCAGCGACCGCACCACCGCCGCCGGCCGGACGCCATTCCATGATCAACATCGCTTCGAGAGCGGCAGCCGTTGCAGCACGACTGCATCCCGTCGGACGCGCTGCGCCCCTGGCGCAGTGGGCACCGAATCGACGCGGGCGCCCAGGTCGTACCGACGACATGGGCGGCGGCGCCGTACAGCCCATCCACGACCCCCTCCGATCCGCGCGCTGGCACACCAAGCATCGGGCGGGGCGACAGCACGCCGATTCAGTACCAATCGGCGCGATGCGGCGGTCTACCCGGGATGGCTGGGCACACCTTCGGAGGGCAGAACCTCCAAAACTTTATGAAAGCCTCATTCTGAAATGACGTTTCGTGCCTTTTACGCCTGGGCGCTCCTCATCGAGGGCACCATGGCACCCCCTTCGGTCGGCTAACCACGCTGCCCGGACAGGGCTTGCGCACCGGCATCGAGAGGGTCGCAAGCGCGCCCTCTGCCACCACTCTGACCAAACCTCAGGATTTCGGCATTGCAGCATTGACACGGTTCGGGTCAACGCTTAGATTCGGCACTGTCTAGTGCACAGGATGACCAAGATCCTGGGCTCACCGGAGTGGATGGTGGCGATCCGTCGCATCCAAGCACCGCCCGCTCCACGCGTCGGCCACGGCCGACAGAGCAGCACTTCACAAGCCTCTCGGGGGACTCGGGGAAGAGTCCGGCTACGCAGTTCACGACTGCGCAGCACGTGTTGGATCCGCAGAGAGGAGGTGAAGTCAAATGCCTCGCAGCACCCGCCGCGCCCCACAGCCCCGGGACACCAAGAAGCCTGCTGGACAAGCGGCTTCACCTTCGACGTGGAACCGACGGTCAAGCGGCTCGGCGCGATTCGCACTCCGGCTGGCCTTCATGGTCGGCCTGTCTGCCGTCGCATGTGTGGCACTGGCCCACACGGCCAGCGCGGACGAGAAAGATCCCGTAGCGCTCCGCGACACCAAGGCAGCAGACAAGGCCCCCAGGGCCGGCCTGCTGAGCGGAGTCACCAAGACCGTGGATTCGACAGTCCGACACACGACCAACACCGACCCGGCTCCGACCAGCACGACGTCGGAGTCGCGATCCGATCAGGGTGCCCGGGTGATGCCCCGCCGAGCTCGGGACGGCGAAGACTCGACGACGCAGCACAGCAGCGCCGGCGACTACACCCCTCGTCACGCCGCATCGTCGGACGACGACGCGACGTCGACACAGCAGAGCAACAACCAAGCACAGCACGACCAGCAGGCAAACCATTCCGGTGACGAGGACTCGATCAAGACCGAGTCCATCCAGACCGTCACCGCGAATTCGAAAGACTTGGATAGCTCCGAGAAGTCCAACAATTCGGACACCGAGAATTCGGAGATCTCGAAGACCTCGAAGTCTTCTGACAATTCAGCATCAAACTCGGATCGGTCGGCGGATAAGAATTCGTCGATCAGCAGCCAGTCGGACTCGACAGATCCGAATAATCACGAAGCACAGGATTCCGACGACAACACCGGCGCTTCCGTTTCGACATCACCGAACAAGATTTCAGAGGATTCAAGCTCGAGTGATTTCGAGGAAAACAACTCCGAGATCTCCGATGAAGCAGAAGAGGCTTCTTCTGACTCCACCGAGAATTCAACCGACCTGATCGATGCGATCGACGATATCGCTCAGGTCGCTACAGGATCCTCGAACGACAAGAATGCCGTCGACGTTGCGGACAAGTCAGAGAATCAGCACTCCTCCACTACCGAGGAAGAAGTTTCCTCCCCCGCCGTTGACGAGGATGCGGCGGGTGCTGATGACTCGCCGGCGTCACTTACCAAGACGAACGGCGACAAGGATTCAGTAACCGCGGGCAATTCGAATGCTGCTGATGTTCGCGCCAGCGATGTCGCCACTTCCTCGATTGCCGATACCGAATCCGACGACCCCCGTCACACGAGCACCAACGCCGACGTTTCTGACACCGCCGATCAATCCGGCACTGCCGATCAATCTGGCACTGCCGATCAATCCACCACTGCCGACGTGACCTCGACCGATTCCGAGGACGCCAAGCAGGTGGAGGACGACAGCCGCGACAGCGGACTCGAGACGCTTCTCGGATCGACCTTCAGTTCTGCGACCGCCGCCGACGCCGCGGCAGGACCGGCCGACGATGGGGCTCGGCAGGCCATCCAGGTCGACGACGATCACTCGTCCGATGCCCCACTGTCGATGGTCGACTCGCTGGTCGCACCGGTGACGGGGAACGCAACCGACGGCGCCACCGAACCGGCCGACGGGGCCGATCGCGGAGCCGCCGATCATCGTCACGACGCGACCGCTGCGACTGACTCCGCCGACGCCGAGTCCGAGCTGACCGTCGCCGATACCACTGCGGCCGATGTCCCGGACACCGCAGCCGCGGCCGACCTGCTCGGTGACCGGCCGACGCTGCTGTCGATCCCGATCGGCACGCGGGCCTCGTCGTCGGCAGGCCACGTCACCGACGACGGTGCCGCCTCCCAGCCCAGGACCGATCTGGACGAGGCCGCGGATCGCTCCGACGCCGATCACTCCACGTCGATCATCCGCGATCTGGTGCCGGTGCTCGGCGGTCTCGACCGGCTTGCGGCCGGTTCCGCACAGCCCACTGAGGACCACGCCGAGCAGACCGATCCGAGTACGGCGGACGACGGCGCTCTCCGCTCCGATGAGGCAATCTCGGCCGTCTCCGGCGAAACCACCTCGACCGATCGCGGTTCGGCAGACAGCTCACCGACCGGTGCCCTGCTGGAACGAACCACGACGGCACTGTTGGGCGACTCGGTCGCGCCGCTCATCGATCACACGGTCACCCCGTTGATCAAGAACACCGTCGCACCGGTGTTGGACGCATCGGTCGGCCCACTTGTTGATCAAGCGGTCACGCCGGTGGTGGACAAGGCCGCTGCTCCGCTACTCGATCACACCGTGGCACCGATCGTCGAGGGAACCGTTGCGCCGATCGTCGACCCGCTGGTCGACAAGACCGTCAGTCCAGTCCTTGATCAAACCGTCACGCCACTCGTGGATCGTACGGTCGGTCCGCTGGTCGACGAGACCGTGGCGCCACTACTCGATCAGACAGTTTCTCCGGTGGTCGACGAGGTCGCGCACGTCGCCGCCCCGATCACCCGGACCGTCGTATCGACCGCTGTGCCGGTGACCGAAGCGGTCGGTGACGTGGCCGCCCCGGTGATCAACACCGTCACCGACGTGGCTGCGCCGGTGACCACGACCGTCGGTGATGTGACGGCACCGGTGATCAATTCCGTGACCGATGTCACCGCCCCGGTGATCAACACCGTGACCGATGTCACCGCCCCGGTGATCAACACCGTCACGGCTCCAGTGGTCAACGCCACGTCGACCGTGACGACCGTGGTCGACCCGATCGTGACAGCGATCAGTGGGCCGGTGGGTTCGGTCACCGAGGTGATCAACATCGTCACCCAACCGCTGACCGGCGCGATCCTGCCTACGGTGAGCGCGACGCTGCCGTCCTGGAACACCGGGTCCGTAGCCGATGTCGCGCCCTCAGGGTCGTTGTCCGTTGACCAGCTCGCGGCCGTGCCGTCGACGGTTCCGGCGATGACCGTGGCGACGCTGCAGCCGGTCCGAACGCTGACCTCGGACGAGCCGACGACGCTCCAGCCGACCGGGACCGTACGACTCGGTCCCGTGATGGATAGCCCCACCCGCCCCGGCCAGCGTGCCGCTCAGCCGACCTCGTTCCTGCAGAACGCAACCGACGGTCTGGGCGATGACGATGCTGACAGCTCGCAGGGGCTCGGTGGGTCGCACCTGAAGCCCGGCGCCGTCGACGTTCTCGCTCCCTCGGTGGGCGGCGGTAGCGGCCACGGCGGCAGCGCCGGTGCCAACTCCTCAATCGGCGGTGGCTCCGCCGCGAGCAACGCCGGCGTCCTTGCCGACGCGTTCAAGCTCCCCAAACTTGATCAACTCGGGACCGTACATCCCGAATCAGAGAATCTCCCCACAGGACCCACGTTCGGTCCTGGCTCCTCCCCTGACTGACGGGTGTCCCGTCTGCTCTGATCCAGTGCGCTCGCCCATGTCTGGGCCGACGCCTGTGATCCGACCCTCCATGGTCAGCAGACATACATGAGGACCTGAACTTCAAACCCGTGCAATGTTGGGAGACATTGTGAGAGAAGTCTGTTCTCGGGGACTACGAAGAACAGCATGGGCAGCAGCCATCGCAGGAGGAATCCTCGCGCTCGGCGGAACGCTGGCTCACGCTGACAACGGATCACCACCGGGTTCGGATGATTCGCAGGACGGCCTTGTGTCCGGCCTGACGAAAACTGTGGACGAGACTGTTTCCGACACGACCAAACCGGTCACGTCATCACTCAAGGGACAGAGCGAGTCCAACGAATCCGACGAATCGACAGCGACGAAGGCATCCGACCACAGCCAACCGGCTCGTTCGACTGTCAAGCTGCAGAAGAGTTCGTCCGGCAGCAGTACGGCTCATGAGGCCCCGGCCCATGAAGCCAAGTCCGGAAGCACCGAACCCGCTGCGGCAAAGACCTCGTCCCTGTCCTCCGAAGCCAAGTCGACTTCGAAGGCACAGGAACAAGGCGGGTCGTCACAGGAGCAGAGCAGTACCAGCAAGTCCGACTCTGAACCTGTCAAGGCGACGAAGGTTCACACCGCCGAGGCGACCTCATCGCAGGATAACGCCACGAGCGATGGATCCGAATCTCAGCCGAAGCACGCCAAGGCGTCGCATGAGGATGAGAGCACAGCTGCCGCACCCAAGCACGCCGCGGACAGCCAGAAGATGGAAACCACGGACGCCGCGCCGAAGCACGCGGCGGACGATGACAACGCAACCCCGACGACGAAGATCGCCACGGCGTCCAAGTCCACCACGGACGAGGACAGCGCGGCGTCGACGAAGTCGGACAAGTCCGTCAAGGTGACCACCCTGTCCGATGACAAGGCAGGCACCGAGGCGGTCAAGGCCGAACCGGTCAAGACATCAGCGACCGATGAAGCCACCGCAGAAAACACAGATGAAAGCAACGACGCCTCACCAGCGGCTGAAGAGCAGCCGGTGAAGGCAACGTCAGAGACGGACGAGTCGTCGAACAACGACGACGCTGACGTGACCATCCAGGACAACGATTCCGACGGGCTCGTATCCGGCGTGGTCGGTGAAGTCGACAACACCACGGGTGGCCTTCTTGGTGGCCTCCCCGTCGTTGGCGACACCACCGACAAGGTCGCAGCTACGGCTGACGGCGCGGCGGGATCCGCCACCGGTGCATCGGCTGATGCGTCGGCGAATCTGGATGATCAGCAGTCGGGAGCGATCAAGGTCGCTGCCGGCGAACCGACGTCCGACTCAACAGATAACTCTGCACAGCTGAAGGCCGAGGCAGGCACGACGGACGATCTTCTTGGTGATCACTCCGTCAACGCCGAGTCTTCGGGCAAGGATGTGCAGATCAGCACCACGAATGACAAGTCCACCATCGCTGCAGATCCGGAAACGGTCTCGGCGGCGTTGGACGAGGCGAAGGACGTCGCAGCAGCGGGCGAAGTGCACGCTACTGATGTCGACGCCAACACGGGCGCCACCCGGGGTGATTCCGAATCGTCAGATGATCCGGTTTCGTCCGTCACGGGCGGTGACAGCCCAGTCAAGACGGTCACCGACACGGTGGGCGGTGTCACCGGAGGTAATGATCCGGTGCAGCTGGTCACCAACACCGTCGGCCAGGTCGAGAGCGATCCGGTCGGCACGGTGACTCAGGAAGTCGGCCAGGTCGAAAATGATCCGGTTGACACAGTGACCGGCACGGTCGGCCAGGTCACCGGCGACGGTTCCCCACTGAACGTTGTGGGCGGCGTCACCGGCGGCAACGATCCGGTCAAGACGGTTACCGACACGGTCGGCGGCGTCACCGGCGGCGGTTCCCCACTCAACGTTGTGGGCGGCGTCACCGGCGGCAACGATCCGGTCAAGCTGGTCACCGACACGGTCGGCGGCGTCACCGGCGGCGGTTCCCCACTGAACGTTGTGGGTAGCGTCACCGGCGGCAGCGATCCGGTCCAGCTGGTCACCAACACGGTCGGTCAGGTCGAGAGTGACCCGGTCGGCACGGTGACCACCGAAGTCGGTCAGCTGTCCAACGATCCGGTCGGTACGGTTACCGGCACGGTCGATGGTGCGACCGGCGGCCTCGCCGGAGGCGGTGGCCCGTTGGCCCTCGTCACCGGCGGCAATGAGCCGCTGGAACTGGTCACCGGTACGACCGGAAAGGGCTCCGGAGGTGGCTCCCCACTCGACGTGGTGGGTAGCGTCACTGGTGGATCCGATCCGGTTCAGCTGGTCACCGGAACGGTCGGTCAAGTCACCGGCGGCGGCTCCCCGCTCGAGACGGTTGGCAAGGTCACCGGAGGTAACAGCCCGGTCGCCCTCGTCACCGGAACGGTCGGTCAGGTCACCGGCGGCGGCTCCCCGCTGCAGACCGTTGGCAAGGTCACCGGAGGTAACAGCCCGGTCGCCCTCGTCACCGGAACGGTCGGCCAGGTCACCGGCGGCGGCTCCCCGCTGCAAACCGTTGGCAAGATCACCGGAGGCTCCCCCGTTCAAGCGGTCGGGAACCTCACCAGCGGTACGCCCCTTGAAGCTGTGACCAATACGGTCGGTCAGCTCCAGGGCGGCGGCATCATCAGCAAGCTCACCGGCACCACCGGAGATCCCCTCAGCACGGCAGTGCAGAAGGTTCCCGGTTCCGGCGAACTCACGGCAGTTACCACCGACCCGGTGGGCAGTGTCGAGGGTGCGACCGGCGCAGTGACCGGTGACGTACAGCCGAACGGCCAGGTCCAGTCGACATCCCAGCAGGTTGGACCGTCGTCCGACATGGCCGCGGCAAACGCACAGACGGCTGCCGGCTCTGACGAGTCGTCAGCCAACGCAACCAGCAACGGCGGCGCCAGCGCCCCCGTGCTCGACATTCCGATCCAGGCAACGGATTCCGGCAGCGCCGACTCCGGGATCCTGACCGCGATCGGGAACGCTGGTACGGATACGGCTGCGGCTCCGGTCGCGGCAACTGGTGGAGCATCGGTCGGCGGTACCTCTGGTACCTCGAGCGTCACCACCAATACGCCCCAGGTCACGACCCAGGGCGATGTTTCGCACAGCACGACCACAACCACGGTGAACCGTCCGCGGCAGTCTCATCAGGTCAGCTCCTCCAGTGAGTCGACCTCCGGAGGTGAGTCCGATGACAGTGACCCACAAATAGTCCCGATTTCGGCACCTGCACCTGATGTGACGATTCAGGACGGCAATGTTCTGCCTTCCGACAATGGCGTGGCCGGTTCCGGAGACACTGATGTGGCTTCGCAGCAGACCATCACCCTCGTCGGTGGAATGCAGCAAAACCCGTGTGGTGCTCAGGAAGCGTCGTTGTTCTTCGTGAACACGACCGACTGGGGCACCTGCGCCGGCGACAGCACCAACGTCGTTGGCAACACGGCAGCAGGAAACACCGCCGCTGGCGTGGCCGGCTCCGGAGACACCGATGTGGCTTCGCAGCAGACCATCACCGCCATCGGTGGTATGCAGCAGAACCCGTGTGGCGCCCAGGAAGCGTCGCTGTTCTTCGTGAACACGACCGACTGGGGCACCTGCGCCGGCGACAGCACCAACGTCGTTGGCAACACGGCCGCAGGAACCGCTGGTGTTGCTGGTGGCTCCGGCTCGACTGACGTCGCGTCGCAGCAGACCATCACCGCCATCGGCGGCATGCAGCAAAACCCGTGTGGCGCCCAGGAAGCGTCGCTGTTCTTCGTGAACACGACCGACTGGGGCACCTGCGCCGGCGACAACAGCAATGTTGTTGCAGGCGGCACCGCAGCTGGTGACACGGCAGCAGGAACCGTTGCTGGTAATGGCTCTGGATCCACCGATGTGGCTTCCCAGCAGACCATCACCGCTATCGGTGGAATGCAGCAAAACCCGTGTGGCGCCCAAGAGGCCTCGCTGTTCTTCGTGAACACGACCGACTGGGGCACCTGCGCCGGCGACAGCACCAACGTCGTTGGCAACACGGCAGCAGGAAACACCGCCGCTGGCGTGGCCGGCTCCGGAGACACTGATGTGGCTTCGCAGCAGACCATCACCCTCGTCGGTGGAATGCAGCAAAACCCGTGTGGCGCCCAAGAAGCGTCGTTGTTCTTCGTGAACACGACCGACTGGGGCACCTGCGCCGGCGATGACAGCGTCGCTGTCACCACTGGCGACACGGCCGCAGGAACCGCTGGTGTTGCTGGTGGCTCCGGCTCGACTGACGTCGCGTCGCAGCAGACCATCACCGCCATCGGCGGCATGCAGCAAAACCCGTGTGGCGCCCAAGAGGCCTCGTTGTTCTTCGTGAACACGACCGACTGGGGCACCTGCGCCGGCGACAGCACCAACGTCGTTGGCAACACGGCAGCAGGAAACACCGCCGCCGGTGTGGCCGGCTCCGGAGACACCGATGTGGCTTCGCAGCAGACCATCACCCTCGTCGGTGGAATGCAGCAAAACCCGTGTGGCGCCCAAGAGGCCTCGCTGTTCTTCGTGAACACGACCGACTGGGGCACCTGCGCCGGCGATGACAGCGTCGCTGTCACCACTGGCGACACGGCCGCAGGAACCGCTGGTGTTGCTGGTGGCTCCGGCTCGACTGACGTCGCGTCGCAGCAGACCATCACCGCCATCGGCGGCATGCAGCAGAACCCGTGTGGCGCCCAAGAGGCCTCGCTGTTCTTCGTGAACACGACCGACTGGGGCACCTGCGCCGGCGACAGCACCAACGTCGTTGGCAACACGGCAGCAGGAAACACCGCCGCCGGTGTGGCCGGCTCCGGAGACACTGATGTGGCTTCGCAGCAGACCATCACCGCCATCGGTGGCATGCAGCAAAACCCGTGTGGCGCCCAAGAAGCTTCGCTGTTCTTCGTGAACACGACCGACTGGGGCACCTGCGCCGGCGACAACAGCAATGTTGTTGCAGGCGGCACGGCCGCAGGAACCGTTGCTGGTAATGGCTCTGGATCCACCGATGTGGCTTCCCAGCAGACCATCACCGCTATCGGTGGCATGCAGCAAAACCCGTGTGGTGCTCAGGAAGCGTCGCTGTTCTTCGTGAACACGACCGACTGGGGCACCTGCGCCGGCGACAGCACCAACGTCGTTGGCAACACGGCAGCAGGAAACACCGCCGCTGGCGTGGCCGGCTCCGGAGACACCGATGTGGCTTCGCAGCAGACCATCACCCTCGTCGGTGGAATGCAGCAAAACCCGTGTGGCGCCCAAGAAGCCTCGCTGTTCTTCGTGAACACGACCGACTGGGGCACCTGCGCCGGCGATGACAGCGTCGCTGTCACCACTGGCGACACGGCCGCAGGAACCGCTGGTGTTGCTGGTGGCTCCGGCTCGACTGACGTCGCGTCGCAGCAGACCATCACCGCCATCGGCGGCATGCAGCAAAACCCGTGTGGCGCCCAAGAGGCCTCGCTGTTCTTCGTGAACACGACCGACTGGGGCACCTGCGCCGGCGACAGCACCAACGTCGTTGGCAACACGGCAGCAGGAAACACCGCCGCCGGTGTGGCCGGCTCCGGAGACACCGATGTGGCTTCGCAGCAGACCATCACCCTCGTCGGTGGAATGCAGCAAAACCCGTGTGGCGCCCAAGAAGCTTCGCTGTTCTTCGTGAACACGACCGACTGGGGCACCTGCGCCGGCGATGACAGCGTCGCTGTCACCACTGGCAACACGGCCGCAGGAACCGCTGGTGTTGCTGGTGGCTCCGGCTCGACTGACGTCGCGTCGCAGCAGACCATCACCGCCATCGGCGGCATGCAGCAAAACCCGTGTGGCGCCCAAGAAGCGTCGTTGTTCTTCGTGAACACGACCGACTGGGGCACCTGCGCCGGCGACAGCACCAACGTCGTTGGCAACACGGCCGCAGGAACCGCTGGTGTTGCTGGTGGCTCCGGCTCGACTGACGTCGCGTCGCAGCAGACCATCACCGCTATCGGTGGAATGCAGCAGAACCCGTGTGGCGCCCAAGAGGCCTCGCTGTTCTTCGTGAACACGACCGACTGGGGCACCTGCGCCGGCGATGACAGCGTCGCTGTCACCACTGGCGACACGGCCGCAGGAACCGCTGGTGTTGCTGGTGGCTCCGGCTCGACTGACGTCGCGTCGCAGCAGACCATCACCGCCATCGGCGGCATGCAGCAAAACCCGTGTGGCGCTCAGGAAGCGTCGTTGTTCTTCGTGAACACGACCGACTGGGGCACCTGCGCCGGCGACAACAGCAATGTTGTTGCAGGCGGCACCGCAGCTGGTGACACGGCCGCAGGAACCGTCGCAGGTAATGGCTCCGGCTCGACTGACGTCGCGTCGCAGCAGACCATCACCGCCATCGGCGGAATGCAGCAGAACCCGTGTGGCGCCCAAGAAGCGTCGTTGTTCTTCGTGAACACGACCGACTGGGGCACCTGCGCCGGCGACAACAGCAATGTTGTTGCAGGCGGCACCGCAGCTGGTGACACGGCGGCAGGAACCGTTGCTGGTAATGGCTCTGGATCCACTGATGTGGCTTCCCAGCAGACCATCACCGCTATCGGTGGAATGCAGCAGAACCCGTGTGGCGCTCAAGAGGCCTCGTTGTTCTTCGTGAACACGACCGACTGGGGCACCTGCGCCGGCGACAACAGCAATGTTGTTGCAGGCGGCACCGCAGCTGGTGACACGGCAGCAGGAACCGTTGCTGGTAATGGCTCTGGATCCACCGATGTGGCTTCCCAGCAGACCATCACCGCTATCGGTGGAATGCAGCAAAACCCGTGTGGCGCTCAGGAAGCGTCGTTGTTCTTCGTGAACACGACCGACTGGGGCACCTGCGCCGGCGACAGCACCAACGTCGTTGGCAACACGGCCGCAGGAAACACCGCCGCTGGCGTGGCCGGCTCCGGAGACACCGATGTGGCTTCGCAGCAGACCATCACCGCTATCGGTGGCATGCAGCAAAACCCGTGTGGTGCTCAGGAAGCGTCGCTGTTCTTCGTGAACACGACCGACTGGGGCACCTGCGCCGGCGACAACAGCAATGTTGTTGCAGGCGGCACCGCAGCTGGTGACACGGCAGCAGGAACCGTTGCTGGTAATGGCTCTGGATCCACCGATGTGGCTTCGCAGCAGACCATCACCGCTATCGGTGGCATGCAGCAAAACCCGTGTGGTGCTCAGGAAGCGTCGCTGTTCTTCGTGAACACGACCGACTGGGGCACCTGCGCCGGCGACAACAGCAATGTTGTTGCAGGCGGCACCGCAGCTGGTGACACGGCCGCAGGAACCGTTGCTGGTAATGGCTCTGGATCCACCGATGTGGCTTCCCAGCAGACCATCACCGCTATCGGTGGAATGCAGCAAAACCCGTGTGGTGCTCAGGAAGCGTCGTTGTTCTTCGTGAACACGACCGACTGGGGCACCTGCGCCGGCGACAGCACCAACGTCGTTGGCAACACGGCCGCAGGAAACACCGCCGCTGGCGTGGCCGGCTCCGGAGACACCGATGTGGCTTCGCAGCAGACCATCACCGCCATCGGTGGAATGCAGCAAAACCCGTGTGGCGCTCAGGAAGCGTCGTTGTTCTTCGTGAACACGACCGACTGGGGCACCTGCGCCGGCGACAGCACCAACGTCGTTGGCAACACGGCCGCAGGAAACACCGCCGCTGGCGTGGCCGGCTCCGGAGACACCGATGTGGCTTCGCAGCAGACCATCACCGCCATCGGTGGAATGCAGCAAAACCCGTGTGGCGCCCAAGAGGCCTCGCTGTTCTTCGTGAACACGACCGACTGGGGCACCTGCGCCGGCGACAACAGCAATGTTGTTGCAGGCGGCACCGCAGCTGGTGACACGGCCGCAGGAACCGTTGCTGGTAATGGCTCTGGATCCACTGATGTGGCTTCCCAGCAGACCATCACCGCTATCGGTGGCATGCAGCAAAACCCGTGTGGTGCTCAGGAAGCGTCGTTGTTCTTCGTGAACACGACCGACTGGGGCACCTGCGCCGGCGACAGCACCAACGTCGTTGCCGGCAACACCTCCGCGGACTCGGCGACCGGCATTCCTGCCGGCGCCGGGTCCTCGGACCTGGCCTCCCAGCAGACAATTACCGCTGTTGGAGGCATGCAGCAAAACCCGTGTGGTGCTCAGGAAGCGTCGCTGTTCTTCGTGAACACGACCGACTGGGGCACCTGTGGTGGCGACAGCAACGTTGTTGCCGGCAACACCTCCGCGGACTCGGCGACCGGCATTCCTGCCGGCGCCGGGTCCTCGGACCTCGCATCGCAGCAGACCATCACCCTTGTGGGTGGCATGCAGCAGAACCCCTGCGGCATGCAGGCTGCTTCGCTCCTCTTCACCACCTCCCAGGACTTCGGTACCTGTGGTGGTGACGGGGTTTCATCGGGAAGCACGTCAGGTAACGCCGGCAATGCTGGCGTCAACGCAAATGACATTGCTTCGCAGCAGACCATCACCCTTGTGGGTGGCATGCAGCAGAACCCCTGCGGCATGCAGGCTGCTTCGCTCCTGTTCGTCAACTCGCAGGACTTCGGTACCTGCGGCGGAGATCAGCAGGGTGTCCCGACCCAAGGTGGTTCCGACCAGCCGGGCGATTCCGACCAGCCGGGCGATTCCGACCAGCCGGGCGATTCCGACCAGCCGGGTGACTCCGACGGCAAGGTCTCGATTGAGGTGACCGACATCCAGGTCAATGGGGAGTCCGCTTCCCAGGCCCCTGGCCCGCAGTCGGCACCTGGTGACCAGGTCGACATCAATGTCACGGTGAACAACACCGGCGACACCAACATCGACCAACTCGGCGGCACCACTGGCCTGTCCTGCCAGGACAGCTCCATCGCTGCCGGCGATTCCACGGTTTGCGGGATTGAGTACACCCCGCAAAACGAGGGTCAATACACAACCCAGGTGACGATCGTCGCAGCCGGGCCCGACGGGTCCACCAGCTCCGCGACCGGCACTGCCTATTTCCAGATCACCACCAACTCCGACCAGCCGGGTGACTCCGACCAGCCGGGTGACTCCGACCAGCCGGGTGACTCCGACCAGCCGGGTGACTCCGACCAGCCGGGCGATTCCGACCAGCCGGGTGACTCCGACCAGCCGGGTGACTCCGACGGCAAGGTCTCGATTGAGGTGACCGACATCCAGGTCAATGGGGAGTCCGCTTCCCAGGCCCCTGGCCCGCAGTCGGCACCTGGTGACCAGGTCGACATCAATGTCACGGTGAACAACACCGGCGACACCAACATCGACCAACTCGGCGGCACCACTGGCCTGTCCTGCCAGGACAGCTCCATCGCTGCCGGCGATTCCACGGTTTGCGGGATTGAGTACACCCCGCAAAACGAGGGTCAATACACAACCCAGGTGACGATCGTCGCAGCCGGGCCCGACGGGTCCACCAGCTCCGCGACCGGCACTGCCTATTTCCAGATCACCACCAACTCCGACCAGCCGGGTGACTCCGACCAGCCGGGTGACTCCGACCAGCCGGGTGACTCCGACCAGCCGGGTGAC